>NZ_JBBPHJ010000007.1:0-197712 GCF_038039665.1 Myroides sp. C4067 | reverse complement strand
TCATATCACTCCATTGTAAGTAATATAGCACTAGGTCAAAATACAATCTACATAAAGTAGAGACAGAATATCTTCCGTGTCACATAATACAGCTTTTAGATGTTTTCATAACTTGTGTGACACGCAAAATACTGCATCTATAGTAATCACCAAAAACCAAAAAAAGCCTGTGAACATTCAGTCCACAGGCTTTATATAAATAAGCGAGAAATTAATCTTACATATTACGTCTGTACTGTCCTCCTACTTCAAATAATGCTGAAGTTATCTGACCTAACGAACAGACTTTAGAAGCATCCATTAGCGCTTCGAATATATTGCCATTCTGAATAGCTACCTCTTGAATACGCTCTAATTCTTCTTTTACTAAAGCTTCATTAGCCTTATTCAAATTCTCTTTTGTTTTGATTTGGAACAGTTTCTCCTCCTCTGTTGCACGGATAACTTCAGCAGGAACTACTGTTGGAGATCCTTTAGAACTCAAGAAAGTATTTACTCCAATAATAGGGAACGTACCATTGTGTTTTAATGTTTCATAGTACAATGACTCTTCTTGAATCTTAGAACGTTGATACATGGTCTCCATTGCTCCTAACACTCCTCCTCTTTCTGTAATTCTATCAAATTCTGCTAATACAGCAGCCTCTACTAAATCCGTTAATTCTTCAATAATAAATGACCCTTGTATTGGATTCTCATTTTTAGCCAATCCTAGCTCTTTATTTATGATTAACTGTATTGCCATAGCTCTACGCACAGATTCTTCTGTAGGAGTCGTAATAGCCTCGTCATACGCGTTAGTGTGAAGTGAATTACAGTTGTCATAGATAGCATACAACGCTTGAAGTGTAGTACGGATATCATTAAAGTCAATCTCTTGTGCGTGTAATGAACGCCCTGAAGTCTGAATATGATATTTAAGCATCTGTGCACGTTCATTAGCACCATACTTATTTTTCAGTGCTTTTGCCCAAATACGACGCGCTACACGACCAATTACTGCATACTCAGGATCAATACCATTCGAGAAGAAGAACGATAAGTTTGGCCCGAAGTCATTAATATCCATTCCTCTACTTAAATAATATTCTACATAAGTAAATCCGTTCGCTAATGTAAATGCCAACTGGGTAATAGGGTTTGCCCCTGCTTCCGCAATGTGGTATCCTGAGATAGACACAGAGTAGAAGTTACGCACATTCTTCTCAATGAAGTACTCTTGTACATCTCCCATTAAACGAAGTGCAAACTCCGTAGAGAAGATACAAGTATTCTGAGCTTGATCTTCTTTTAAGATATCCGCTTGTACCGTACCACGAACTTGTGATAACGTATTCTTTTTAATCTCAGCATACACCTCTTTTGGCAATACTTGATCTCCTGTTACTCCTAAAAGCATCAGTCCTAAACCATCATTTCCTTCTGGTAATTCACCATTATAACGAGGTCTCTCTACACCTTTTGCTTTATAAATAGCTTCAATCTTTGCTTCAACTTCCGCTACTAAGTCATTGTCTTTGATATAGATTTCACACTGTTGATCAATAGCAGCATTCATAAAGAATCCTAATAACATAGGCGCTGGCCCGTTAATAGTCATCGATACTGATGTCAAAGCATCTGCAAGGTTAAACCCTGAATACAACTTCTTCGCATCATCTAAACAACAGATAGAAACCCCTGCATTACCAATCTTACCATAAATATCAGGGCGATGTCCTGGATCATTACCATATAAAGTCACAGAGTCAAATGCAGTAGATAGACGCTTAGCTGGCATACCTAATGACACATAGTGAAAACGTCTATTGGTACGCTCTGGTCCTCCTTCTCCTGCAAACATACGTGTAGGATCTTCTCCTTCACGCTTAAACGGATAAAGTCCTGAAGTAAACGGAAATTCTCCTGGTACATTCTCTTGTAATGACCAACGCAAGATATCTCCCCAAGCTTCATACTTAGGCAGCGCAATCTTAGGAATCTGTAAATGTGATAAACTCTCTGAATGCGTCGCAATCTTGATTTCTTTATCACGTACTTTGAATGAGTACACTGGGTTTTTATACTTGTTCACCTTCTGATCCCATGTTAGAATCACTTCCCAATTATAAGGGTCTAAGTTCATCTTCACCTTGTCAAACTCCTTTAATAGAAGGTTGATGAACAATTGTGTATCAGCATCTTTAGAAGCTATTGTTTCTTCTACGATTCCTGACTTATCTATTTCTGGCAATTTACCAGCTACTGTTTCTATTGTTTTGAAAATACCGTATAGCTTCTGAGCTACCTCTTTTTGAGTTAATACCGTCTCATCATATTTACGGTTGTTCTCCGCTATCTCAGATAAGTAACGTGTACGGTTAGGAGGTATCACGAATACTTTCTCACTCATCTCCTTAGTGATTTCGAAACTAGACGTTAAGTCTGCTCCTGTCTTCTCTACCACTTTATCCATAATCGCTTTATACAAAGCATTGGTACCAGGATCGTTAAACTGAGAAGCAATCGTACCAAATACAGGCATTTCGTCTGGGTTTACATCCCATAAGTTATGGTTGCGTTGGTATTGTTTCTTTACATCTCTAATTGCATCTAATGCTCCACGCTTATCAAATTTATTGATTGCAACGATATCAGCGAAATCAAGCATATCAATCTTTTCTAACTGAGTAGCCGCTCCGAACTCTGGAGTCATAATGTATAAAGAAGCATCTGAGTGGTCTAAAATCTCCGTGTCTGACTGACCAATTCCCGAAGTTTCAAGAATAATTAAATCATAATTGGCAACCTGAAGTACTTGAAGTGTTTCTTCAACATAACGAGATAACGCTAAGTTAGACTGACGAGTAGCCAGAGAACGCATAAACACACGAGGATTATTAATCGAGTTCATACGAATACGATCTCCTAATAAAGCTCCTCCTGTCTTACGCTTAGAAGGGTCAACAGAGACTAGTGCTACTGTTTTTTCAGGGAAGTCAATCAAGAAACGGCGAACTAACTCATCTACCATAGATGACTTACCTGCTCCTCCCGTTCCTGTAATACCTAATATAGGTGTATTCTTATGTTTCTTTTCGTCGTATTGGAATACTTTAAGGAAATCTTCTTCTCTATTTTCAGCTAACGAAATTAAACGAGCAATCGTAGTAACATCTTTATCTGCCAAAGATTGATAGACATCTTTTCCTTCTGGTAATTGCAAGTCCATTGTAGGATAGTCAGCCTTCCCTACCATATCGTTAATCATCCCTTGTAATCCCATTGCTCGTCCATCATCTGGAGAATATAAGCGTGTGATACCATAATCCATCAACTCTTTTATCTCACTAGGAAGAATTACTCCCCCTCCTCCTCCAACGATTCGGATATGTCCTGCTCCTTTTTCTTGTAGCAGGTCGTACATATATTTAAAATACTCGTTATGACCTCCTTGATATGAAGTCATTGCAATCGCATTAGCATCTTCTTGGATAGCTGTATTCACTACCTCTTCAACGCTCTTATCATGTCCTAAGTGAATAACCTCACATCCCGTCGATTGAATGATACGACGCATAATATTAATCGCCGCATCATGGCCATCAAATAAAGCCGCCGCAGTAACTATACGCACCTTGTTAGTAGGCGTATAGGGTGTATTTTGTTGCATAATTTTTTAGTTTTTGTAGAATGCCAATATAATAAATATTCGCTAATTTCACTACCCCCCTCAAAAGATTTGAGTTACTTATGCTTAAATCAACAACACATAGTTCTCCCCTATACCCCGTTATACAATCCTATAGCGTTAACCTAATTCATATCTCATCCATACATTAGCTTCTATATATTCACCTTTATCCATTTCTAAATCTATCTTAATAGGATTAAGCAATACAGGTAAGATGTATTCACCAGAGCTTCTGAACTTCATATTAGTCCACTCTTCCCACTCGGCGATACTTCCTTCAACAACCATAGAATACTGACAAATCTTTACGATATGAGCTCCTCCTTTTATATGTGTACGTATCCATGCATCATAAGGCAAACCTTCTTCATTCTCCCATTGGATATAATCATCCATTGAAATCAAAGGAAAATTTGTCTTTAAGTTAGGTCTAATAGGCAATATAAAAGCATTCATCTCAGTAGACAAAGCAATACTTTTCATATATTGGATTAGCTGATGACTAATGCCTTTACCTTGATAGTTCTTATTGAGCCCAATCTGCAATGCGCAAAGTGTATTTGGGATTAATCCTTTCTCATGATCTTTAACAGCCTTTTCCAAAGCCCAATCCCATCCTCCCTCAGGTAAGTCAGCTAACTCCTCTGCAGTAAGATGAAGTGGAATACAATTTCCATTACCAACAACTACATTTCCTTCTAAAAGATAAAACTGATAATCAGCGAACAACTCATATATACTATCCCAATATGTTAGATTCACTGTATCTGCTAATACATAAGAAGGCCAAACATTAAACTGATCTACTTGATGATTATAGTCTATGCTCTGCTCTTCTGTCAAAGCTTTAGCTGTGGAGAAAGTATAGGAAGTAATCTGTGTCATAATTCATTATTTAATTGACTGCAAGTAACAAATTTACGCTTTATGATTCTTTCATTTAAACATAAACTGACATAAAATACAGCTCAAACGCCTACCTAGATAAAGAACAACTTCTAAAAAGCATCAATATCACTGCTTTTAGAAACATTAGTACAGTAATAGCATATGGATTACAATTTTATCGCATAGCGGTCGCATAAAAAACCATCAAAAATATGCGAGCAGTATGCCATCACTATGCGATAACTATGCGAACACTGCCTATTTTTTCAAAATTAGATTTATCTTCATTGCTTTGATTTTTTGAGTTAAAGCTATTTATTACACCTAATTTACTTATCAAAACAAGAAAATTTACATAGTATTTAAATAGTTTTTGAACTAGCTATAAGTACTCGTTTATGATTATAGTGGAGAACGTTAGTATAGATTTATAACCATTAAAATAAATATTCACTTTTTTGTTGCACATATCATTATTTTATTAACTTTGTATTTCAAAGTACTTTTACTATGACAAATAAAGCTATTGAAGATTTAAATCAAATCAAGTCGATAATGGAGCGCTCTACTAAGTTTTTAAGCCTTAGTGGTTGGAGCGGTATATGGGTAGGTTTATGTGGGCTTATTGCTGCAAGTGTTTTATACTATTGGCAGACAAGCTCTACGTACTCTTATGAAAATCTAACACTAGAAGATCCGTACCAAACTGCTTATACTGCAGAAAAGCTATTAGTGCTAGCTATCGCTACCTTTGTCATTGCTGTGGTAGGTGGATTTTTCTTTACAATACGCAAAACACGCAAACAAGGGAAATCGTTTTTAAATCAAGTCACTAAGCGCTTATTAGTACGCTTCTCTATTCCGCTAATAATAGCCGGAATTCTTTGCTTAATATTACATAAGTATCATTTGCTACAATTTGCTTTACCTACTACACTATTATTCTATGGGTTAGCACTATTTAGCGTCCAAGAAGACACTGTCAAAGAAGTAAAAGCAATCGCTGCACTAGAGATAGTCCTAGGTTTACTAGCGTTCTATTTCTTAGATTACACACTTTTACTATGGGCAATAGGGTTCGGTTTAGTACATTTGCTTTACGGGATTATTTTATGGAATAAGTACGATAAATAAATTATAACACAAATATGAAATTCGATTTAGAAAAATTAAACAAAGTCTTTGACAATCGTATCCGCGTAGGTATTATGAGTGGATTAATGGTCAATGACTCCCTATCGTTTAAAGATCTAAAAGAATATCTAGACCTAACAGATGGAAACCTTGCCTCTCATTTAAAGAACCTAGAAGAAAGTAATTATATAACGGTTACAAAAGGATTTGTTGGAAGAAAAACAAATACTACTTATACAGTGACTGAAGAAGGTAAGCTTGCCTTTAAACAACACCTAGCCTATTTAGAAAATTTAATTAAAAAGCTTAAATAATTTTTTTACCCATCAACTTTGAAAAACAAAGTACTTTTAACTCTAATAAAATGAAAAAAGAAAATTACAAACCAATGATCAAAGGAGTTATAATCAGTGTATTATCTCTTATGTTACTTATCACACTACCTTTTATCAGTAGTCTAATCTCCGAACGTGAAAGCTTTCAGAGTGAAGTAACGACTGAAGTAACCTCTAAATGGGGACAAAAACAAACCATATACGGTCCTTTTGTCCTTGTAGAATACTATACTAATCATCTTACTGAGGATGGAAAAGTAATGAAACAATTAAACAGTTATTTACAAACTCCTATCAAACAAGATTTTACAGGTGATATAAAAACACAAATTAAAAAAAGAAGCTTATATGAAGTAGCACTTTATAACACTAACTTAAATGTAAAAGCTAGCTTCCCTACGCTAGATGAATTAGCCTCTACGTTAAATCTAGCAGATAAGGAAGCATTTACAAATGCGAAGATTGTCTTCTCTGTATCAGATAGTAAAGGTTTCACTCAAGAGATTCTTATCAATAAAAACCCTCAACAATACTTTGAGCAGGATAGATCTCTAAGGATCAATTCTAGTATTGCTTTCTTAAGTTACGATATCAATAAAGAGGATATAGATTTGAGTAATATTAATTTTCCTATTCAGTTAAAGGGTTCTACAGAGATTAACTTTCTAGCAACTGCTAAACAGACTAATGTCAATGTCACTTCTGACTATAAGGATATCAAATATATTGGAAACTATCTACCTGATAACGATGAAAAACAAAGCGTAAACGAGCATTCAAAATGGACAATTTTTCAATCTATACCAATCAGCTCTGATCTAAATACAATTACCCAGTTGACAGATTATAGTTTTGGAATGAAATTTCTACAAATGAATGACTTTTATAGCAAAGTAAACCGAGCTACTAAGTATGCTTTACTATTTATAGGCTTAACCTTCGCTACCTTCTTTTTTATGGAGAATATAAAAAACCTAAGCATCAATATATTACACTACACATTAGTGGGGTTAGCTTTATGTATCAATTTCGTCTTACTCCTATCCTTTGCAGAATATATAGGCTTTAGTTATGCTTATATTATTTCAGCATCAGCGACTATAATTTTGATTACATCATTTATCTTTGGATTGAGCAAAAACAAGCGTATTGCAGCAACTATATTTGGATTATTATTTGTGTTATATGCATTTCTATTCTTCCTATTACAATTAAAAGAAGCTGCACTTATTGTCGGTAGTATTGGATTATTCACCATCATCGCCATACTAATGTACTTTTCTAAAAGAATAAACTTCACTAGTGAAGAATAATAAATGAGAGAGGTCGCTATTAAGCGACCTCTCTCATTTATCTAATACCTAGATTCTAGCACTCTACTGACTCGTTTAAATCAATAGTAAAAGAAATACTAGTTCCTTTACCTTCTGTACTTGAAATATTAATCTTACTATTCATCAATTGGGTTCTTGCTTTTATATTAGTAAATCCAAGCCCTCTCTTTACTATATCTGTATCAAAACCTACTCCATTATCTTTAATAATTACCTCAAATCTCGTTTCTTCTCTTAACAGTATAGATACTTGACATTCTGTTGCCTTAGCATGTTTCTGTACATTCTGTAAACACTCTTGTATAATTCTATAAATATGAACTTTAAACTTAATACTTAACCTACTAAAGCAAATATCATTAGACATAAATAATATAAACTTAGTTACTTGATTTCTATTCTGAATCCCTACTAGATCCCTAATTAGTTCATTAAACTCTTTATTTTTAAAATCCTCTTCATGTCCTAATACATGAGAAACATCTCTTATATATTGTTCTACCTCTTTTACTTCATTAATAAGGGAATCTTTATGTGTCTCTACAGACTCTTTACTTACCTGCATTAATAAAAAACGAGTAACAAATAGCTTATTTAAAACACCGTCATGTAGTTCTTTTGCTATTTCTTTACGCTCTATATTACGGGCTTCGGCTAATTCATTTTGTACATTGATAATCGAGTCATAGTACTTCTCTGTGTCTTTCTGAAACAACTTGACTAAAGAAACTTCTTTTGCTTTTTGCCTAAACAAAATAACAAAGAAAATAGTTATAGCAAGTACAAGTAAAGCACTAGAAACCATCGTAATAATATTCTTCTGATTTTGTAATTGCTCATTTGCTCTTTCTAGAGAATCCGCTTCAAAACTAAGTCTTGCAAAAGTATTCTTGATCACATTATTCTCATCGAGTATAAGTTTATTCAACTCCTCGTATCTCACAAAATTGGTATTATATTGCTCTTTTTTGTATTTTAATAATACAGTAAGAGTTTCTTTTTCTAATCCTAGATTATTATTTTGATGAGCATATTCTAATACCTCGTTTACAAGTTGATTTCCTTGTTCTTCTTTTTTAATTAGATAGAAATACTCTGCTAAAAGAATTTTATACAAATTATAATCCTGAAGATTCTTGTTTTTCAATTGTATATCGATTGCTCTAACAAGATTCTTTTCTACATCATCATATTGTTTACTCTTAATATCGGCTTGAGTTAAGTTATATAACAAATGTGCCAACATCATCTCATCATATATAGTACTTTCATTGATATATTTATCAATAACATTATGTATTAAATTTTGGGCTTTTTTATACTCGCCTTGCTTAATATAAACCTCTGCTATATTATAGTAAATCGTAATTTTGTTCAACCTAATTGCATCAGGTAAAAAAAACTTTACAATTTCAGGGTTATCTAAAAGTTTTAAAGATAATTCTAATTGCTTTAAAGCTTCTGGCAATTGTTCTAAACCTACTAAAGCATTAGCCATTATAATAGATTCTGAATATTTAATACGAGCATCTTTATGCTCTTTATTAACATTCATCGCTTTAAGAATCTGTGATTGTCCTTCAGTAAAGATTTTATTATTTAAAAGAATAATAGCTTTATGAGAATACACTTCTTGCAAGTTTACAGAATCCTGAATAGACTTAAACAAAAACTCAGCTTTAGTGTAATTATAATAAGTACTATCTATTTGAAAATTCTGAGCATAACGTTTACCACGTAAGAAATAAGCTTGCGCTTCATTTTTCTTGTCATCTGCTTTTCTAGACCTCTTAAAGAGTTCTTCTATATACTGCTTATCTGCATTAGTTAGTAATATATATTTTCGCAAAGCATTTCTGCTCTGCTCAGTATTCCTTAGGTTTAATATAACATTACCTAAAGAGTCTGCAGCAGCCTTATCTTTATCAGTAGGGTTAAATCTGTTATAACTCTTTATAAATGCGTTTATTTCTTCTAACTTTAAGTCTTCTTTATTGGTTTCAGTCTGTGTACAATGAATCATCGACATAGAAATACACAAGACTGCAAAATATAAGACTCTTAGTTTAAACATTTTAAATACAAGACACTATAACTTATTAAAAAAAGCATACAAAGATAGAGAACTATTAATATGTAATCTAGTAAAAGTAAAAAGTATATAATTAACTATTAATTACCGAATACATAATACTATTTACAACGAAATACACATACTTTATTTAATTTCTCTGTATTTCTAGAAATAAATTATGAAGAGAATTTTCGTTCCACTACCTTTCTTACTAATCACAAATAATTTCCCCTCTATAATCTCTATTCGTTCCTTAACATTCGGTAGTCCATATCCACCTTTTATAGACCTAGTATCAAAACCAGTCCCATTATCCGTAATCGCTATTTCAAAACTTACAGGAGTTTTAAGCTTAATATCAACGACACACTTACTCGCATTAGAATGTAAAGCTACATTTAACAAAACCTCTTGTATCGAACGATAAATATTTATTCTTTTTCTATGATCTAGACATTCTAGATCTAATTTAGCATCTATTAGTATACTAAAATCAATATTTGACTGTCTTTTCTGTACTAAGACAAGTTCTTGTAATAACTGTTGAAATCCCTGTACCTTCCCTCCTTCTTCATTAACAAGACTATGAGATATATTCCTTATATAATCCTCTACTTCAACAACTTCATTTACCAAAACATCCTTATGATTATCAATTTCTTCTTTCCTTAATTGCATTAATGTAAATCGAGTTGCAAATAACCTATTAACTACCCCATCGTTTAATTCTTTCGCAATTATTTTACGTTCTCTATCTTTTGCTACAGCCAAATACTTCTGAACGTTTATAATTGAATTATAATACTGTTCAGTATCTTGTTGAAACATCTTGATTAACCCTATTTTTTTTATCTTTAAATGATATATATAAGCTAATAAAATAATAGTAACAATCACAAATAAGCTAATAGTAATTGTACTTAATAATCTATTTCGCTCTAGTAATGTTTTATTCAATTCATTCAAAGAGTCTGCCTCTTGTTTTATTCTTATAAAGCTATTTTGAATTAAATTTCCTTCTCCTTTAAATCTCTTACTTATTTCAACATATTCAATAAAAAACTGGTCTGATCTATCAGAATCATAGGATATTAATAATTCTAATGCCTTCAATTGATTTTCAAAATCTCCCACACTACGAACTTCTTCTAATATTCTTTCAACTAAAGGGAAGCCTAAATTCAGTTGCCCTGTTACAAAATAATATTCTGCCAAAACTAATTCAGCTTTATGGATAATTATTCGGTTCTTATTCCTTTTTCCTATTTCTATTATCTCGTTTAATAAAGCATGTATCCCTTTGTAATCATTTGTTTTTAATTTAGTAGAAGCTAAACTAATAGCTAAATATGCGTAGTATCTTTCACTAGTTACATCATTAAAATTTATATACTTAGCTATACCTTCTAATAGTAGTTCTTTAGCCTTGAGGTACTTTTCTTGTTTTATATACACCTTTGCTACATTATCAACTAAATAAGTTTTGCTAAGATTAATATACGCTTCTGATTCCTCTGATAATATTGTTTTATCTGAAAGTAATTCGAACGCTTGGTTATAATAGTGTAAAGCATCCTCATACATACCTAATCCACTAAAAACATCTCCAATTGTAAAATACTGTTGATGACGTCTTCGAATAGATATTTCTTTGGTATTATAGCGAATAGATTTTAGAATTTGTTTTTCTGCCTCTGAATAGACACCATTTTTATTAAGTACATAGGCCTTTATATAATAAGTGTAACTAATATTTAAGGAATCCTTTTTTATGAGATATAGCTTTTCAGCTTGATTATAATAATAGTAAGCACTATCAAATACAAGATTACTCAAATAATACTGACCTGTCAATAAATAAGCATTTGCTATATCTATACTATCACGATCTTCAACTGCATAGTCATATAACCGATCACAATATTTTTTATGAGCTTTAGTTTTGTTTATATAATCCTTTATTATTTCTCTATTACCACGGGAATTAGGCAATAACAAAACAAGTTTTCCTATAGAATCAGCTTGTTTTAGCATTAAGTCATTTACCGCATCAGTATTATAGTTTTTTAGAAACTCCTTTATAGAATGATTTATAATATCATTCCTTTTTGAATTATCACAACCATATATAGCAAATACTAATACCCAGAAAGGAAGAATTAGGTAAAGAGATTTAGAAGTCATTTTTAAGCATCTGCATATTAAACATTTATTCAGATAATAATAATTATATAACTAAAAGGACAAAGTATGTAAATATAATAGTTATATACATTCTTTGCCTTTATAACTAAAATATTATTTCTCTAAACAAATAATACTAACATATAATTAATAAAAAAGCACTCTATATAGAGTGCTTTTTTATTAATTGTATGGATATATTTTCAAAGTCTTACTTGTATTATCCCTAGTACTTGCTACTAGTTCAGGATGTTCATTTAGCTTTAATCCAAAAGTAGGAATCATTTCCTTAAATTTAGCTTGCCATTCAGCAGACTTAAACTCTTCTTTAAAACATTGTGATAAAAGCTTTAACATAATTGGAGTTGCGGTAGATGCTCCTGGCGAAGCTCCTAATAAAGCTGCTATTGATCCATCAGCAGCACTTACTACTTCAGTACCAAACTGCAAGATTCCCTTTCCATCTTTATCTTTTTTGATAACTTGTACACGTTGTCCTGCTTTTTCTAATTTCCAATCTTCCTCTTTAGCATCTGGATAATATTCTCTTAATGCTGCATAACGAGATTTTGAAGACTGTAATACTTGTTCTATCAAATATTTGGTCAAATCCATATTGCGAAGACCTGCTCCTAACATTGGACCAATATTATTAAATTCAAGTGATTTAATTAAGTCCCAATATGATCCTCTTTTTAAGAATTTAGTAGAGAAACCAGCGTAAGGTCCAAAAAGTAATGAATGTTTTCCATCAATAAACCTAGTATCTAAGTGAGGTACAGACATCGGTGGCGCTCCTACAGATGCTTTACCATATACCTTAGCCATGTGTTTTTTCACAACTTCAGGATTACGACATACTAACCATTCTCCTCCTACAGGGAATCCTCCATAACCTTTGCTTTCTGCAATATCTGCTTTTTGCAATAGTAGAATCGCTCCACCTCCTGCTCCAACAAATACAAATTTAGATTTGATTACCTTTTTTTGTCCTTTACTATCTGTTGCAGATACAGTCCATTCAGAACCAGTCTTTGTGATATCTTTAACCTCACAATTAAAAGTCATATTAACTCCATCTTCACTCTTTAGATGGTCAAATAACTGACGAGTAAGATCACCAAAGTTAACATCTGTTCCAAGATTCATATGTGTAGCAGCACATACTTCATTTTCTTTTCTGTTCTCTATAATTAATGGAGCCCATTCTTTTATTTTCTCTTTATTATCAGAGAATTCCATTCCTTGGAATAATGGATATTTTTGAAGTTCATTATAACGTTTTCTTAAATAGTTTACGTTATCTTCTCCCCACACAAAGCTCATATGAGGTACAGTATGGATAAAATTACTTGGATTTTTAAGGACCCCCTTATTTACCAAATAAGACCAAAATTGACGAGAAACTTCGAATTGCTCTACAATATTGATTGCCTTAGAAGCATCTATTGTACCGTCTGCTTTTTCAGGCGTATAATTTAATTCACAAAACGCAGAGTGTCCAGTTCCGGCATTATTCATTGCATCAGAACTTTCGGCAGCCGCACTGTCGAGACGCTCAATAACCTCAATTTTTAAGTTTGGTTTCAGCTCTTTCAGTAGGACCCCAAGAGTAGCACTCATAATACCTGCCCCTACCAAAACAACATCAGCCTCTGATTTTTGTATACTTGACATTATATCGGATTTATTTATATGCAAAACTAATCTTTATTTAAGAGAAATTATCTACAACTAATCTTAAATAATCATAAAATTAAAAAACATTTATCTTCTCATGTAGTCTTGTAGAATTATAGTCGCTGCTATCTCATCGATCAACGCTTTATTCTGTCTTTGTTTCTTTTTAAGACCACTATCTATCATTGTTTGAAAAGCCATCTTAGAAGTAAATCTCTCGTCTATTCTCTCAACTGGCATATCAGGAAAAGACGTCTTAAACTTTTCAATAAAACTATTCAACAAAGGTACTACTTCAGAAGGTTCATTATTTAGGCGTTTTGGTTCTCCAATAATCACCTTCTCCACTTTCTCTTTAGAAAAATAATCTTTTAGAAACGGCAATAGTTGCTCTGTATCAACTGTAGTTAATCCAGAGGCTATAATTTGAAGTTCATCACTTACAGCTATACCTGTACGTTTTTTACCGAAATCGATAGAAAGCAATCTTGCCATTTTATATTGTATGTTTTTTTAGTATTTAAATGTTCCGTATTCAGAAGTGATTGTTAGTTTCTTCTCTTCTGAAGCTTCCACTCTACCAACTATCTGAGCTTTTACATTAAAAGATTCTGAGATAGCAATAATATCAGCTGCCACTTCTGGTCTTACGTATAATTCCATACGATGACCTGAGTTAAACACTTGATACATCTCTCTCCAATCTGTGTTAGATTGCTCTTGAATTAGCTTAAATAATGGTGGAACAGGAAACATATTATCTTTGATGATATGTAATTTATCCACGAAGTGAAGAATCTTTGTCTGTGCTCCTCCACTACAGTGAATCATCCCATGAATATCATCTGATTTATATTTATTTAATATTGACTTAATAATAGGTGCATAAGTACGAGTAGGTGACAATACTAATTTACCAGCGTCTATAGGAGATCCCTCTACTACATCAGTAAGATGTACTTTTCCTGAATAGACTAATTCTTCAGGCACAGATGAATCATAACTCTCTGGATATTTTGCTGCTAAAGAATGATCAAAAACATCATGTCTAGCTGATGTTAATCCATTACTTCCCATACCTCCATTATACCCTTTTTCATAGGTAGCTTGTCCAAATGATTCTAAACCTACGATAACATCACCTGCTTGAATATTAGCATTATCAATAACATCACTTCTCTTCATACGTGCAGTCACAGTAGAATCTACAATAATCGTACGAACTAAATCTCCTACATCTGCAGTCTCTCCTCCTGTAGAGTGAATTGTTACTCCAAAAGATTTCAATTCATTAATTAATTCCTCTGTTCCATTGATAATAGCAGAAATAACTTCTCCCGGAACTAGATTTTTATTACGCCCTATAGTGCTAGAAAGCATAATATTATCTGTCGCTCCTACGCACAATAAATCATCAATATTCATGATTAATGCATCTTGAGCAATTCCTTTCCATACAGAAATATCTCCAGTTTCTTTCCAATACATATAAGCTAAAGATGACTTCGTACCCGCTCCATCAGCATGCATAATTAAACAGTAATCCTCATCCCCAGTTAAATGATCTGGGATAATCTTACAAAATGCCTTTGGAAATAATCCTTTATCAATGTTCTTAATTGCATTATGAACGTCTTCTTTCTCAGCAGAAACTCCGCGTAGTGCGTATCTATTATTTGAACTCATAAATGTTGTGTTGTTTCTGCAAATTTAGCGCTAATGTTAATGTAAAGCAATCTTATTTTTGGTGAACTTTTCTCTTTTTTTAGTTAAGATTACTGCCTGTGAGTTTTTAAAACAAAAAATCCACTCTCTGAGAGTGGATTTAAATTCTATTTGAACAACAATCTGATTAGATTGTTTTTAATACTTCGATTAAAACATCAATATCTTCTTTCGTATTTTCATGCCCAAATGAAAGTCTTAAACTTGGTTTCTTTAAGTCTTCTGAACATAAGAATTGTGACAATACATGAGAAGGTTTTTGACTTCCTGATTGACATGCACTTCCTCTAGACACTGCAATTCCTTTCATGTCTAACTGGAACAACATCATAGCTGCTTTCTCCTCAGATAGAGGTAATAATACATTTAAGATATTGTAAAACCCTACATTATTTCCATTAAAACATACTTCTGGAAATACCTCTACTAATCTTTCTTTACAATATTCTTTGATACTAGTGATATGAGCTCTTTCTTCTTCTAATAAATCATAAGCCATTTCCAAAGCTTTAGCCATACCTACTACTTGATGTACTCCTTCAGTACCTGCTCTTAACCCTTTCTCTTGTTCTCCACCAAACATCACAGGTTTTAGCACATTTTTCTTACGGATAAAAGCAAATCCAATCCCCTTTGGTCCGTGAAATTTATGAGCACTAGCTACAATAAAGTCTATCGGTGTCTCTGCCAAATCAATTTTAGTTTTACCTATAGACTGCACAGTATCACAGTGAAATAATGCATGATGAGCTTCGCATAACGTAGCTACTCTTTTTAAATCTAATTCTGTCCCTACTTCATTATTAACGTGCATTAAACTTACTAATGTAAGTTTAGATTCATCTTTTAATAATTCTTCTAATTGATTATAATCAATTTCACTAGAAGGTTGGATATCTAAGAAAACTAATTCTGTACCGAACTCAGCACTTAATTGTTTTACAGTATTTAATACAGCGTGGTGCTCTAATTTAGAAGTGATAATTCTTTTAACTCCTAAATCACGAATTGCAGAACGCAAAATCCAGTTATTACCTTCAGTTCCACAAGATGTAAAGATAATCTCAGAAGAAGTTGCATTGAATTGCTTTGCAATTACTTTTCTAGCATTCTCCACTAAAGCTTTAGCGTGTCTACCGATAGCATATGTTGAAGATGGATTACCATAATCATTTCTAAGTACATTAACCATCTCTTCGATTACTTCTGGACGTACGGATGTAGTCGCAGCATTATCAAGATAAACGTGTTTCATTTTCTTTTTGTTGGTAAGTTATTGTTATGCTCTTTCTAAAAAAGAGTTGTTTTGTCTTGTCTTTTATTGTCACGTAATCGCAAATGTAGTAAAAACTGATATTATTACTACAATAGAATTAACATCTTTTCACGCTATATGTGAAAAGTATTAGTAATTACAACTCTTACTAAAGTCAATCTAATTAATATCATCTATCTGTATATTTTGCTTAGAAAGCACCTTTTTTGCCACTATACCAAAAGCTAACAAATATGCAAAACACAATAAACTAACTATGTATGATTGGTGAATACCTAGTATATCTGCAACTTTTCCTTGAATCGGAGGAATAATACCCCCACCTAATATCATCATGATTAACAGAGAAGACCCTTGAGCAGTATATTTACCTAAGCCAATAATAGCAATATTAAAGATAGCTGGCCATAATACACTACAAGCCAAACCTCCAGCTAAAAAAGCATAAATAGCAATCATACCAGTACTGAACAACCCGACTAACATTGCTAATAATCCAAAAAGACTAAACAGCATTAATGTTCTCGCTGATTTATTCTTTGCCCAATACGTTAATACAATTTGTAAAACCACACAAACAGAATAGTAATACAAAGGTGTTACATCATTACCTGCCAAATAATTAGCCCCAAGAACAGCAAAATAAGCTAAAAATGGAACAACAATCATTGCTAATAATTGCTTCCCTTTAGACAAATTAAATACACTCACAGCACCAGCCCATCTCCCAATCATCAAACTTCCCCAATACATCGATATATAAGGAGTTATCTGAGAAGATTGGAGATTACCAAACTCTTCTAGCTTAAGTAACTCTCCTAAATTACTTCCGATACTTACTTCTACCCCAACATATGCAAAAATACCAAACATCCCTAAAAGCAACTGTGGATATTGCATCGCTCCCCAACCTTGTTGATTTCTCCTACTGCTTCGATAAGCAAAGCCAATACTTCCTCCTATCACCACTAAAGCTGCCGAAAGTAACATAATTCGTTTATTATCTAACCCTTCTTTAATTTCAACAATTTGAGTATTTAAAAAAGTGATTGCTTTCTCTTTTTCAACTAACTGAGAAGCCTCTACTTCTTTATTGCTCAAAACTTCCTTTTCTTTAACCAATAATTCTACTGGTTCATTAGCTGATTGACTATAGGTATTAAATACAGGAATATATATCATTATTAATAGTAGTGTCATCGTAATTAAAGTTCCTATTGCTTTCTTTGCTGGTTCCATAGGCTCAATACGCACTCCATCAGGTATTTTTTTTGAGAATCTAAACAACATTGCCGCAATTACAAAAAGAGCTCCTACTCCCGCATATAACATTGTCATACTCGACAGACTCAGATGTTGTATTTGATCATCAGTTAGTGCGACTGTACTTCCAAATAAAGCAAACGCCATTAACAATGGCCCTATAGTTCCTCCCAGTGAATTAACCGCTCCCCCTAAGCTCACTCTACTCGTCCCTGTCTTAGGATCTCCTACAGAAATCACTAGAGGATTAGCCGCTATCTGTTGTAACGAAAAACCGAGAGCTACTACAAATAACCCAATCAACAAAGCAGTGTAAATATTTACATTCACTGCCCAAATCATTAATCCTGCCCCTATTGCTGAAAACAGCAGACCAAATACAATTGATTTCTTATAACCATAACTTGTTACGAGATCCTTCCCCTTAATAGTACTTAAAATAAACAAAATCAAAGCTCCTGAATAATATGCTGTATAAAAAGCAAAATCAATTAATTGAGATTGAAATTGATCTAAGTGGAAATAAGCTTTACAAAATGGAATAAAAATACTATTACCTGCTCCAAAAAATCCCCAAAAGAAGAATACCGTAACTAAAGTATATAGTGCAGGATAATTAGTTTTTACTGTCGAATTATTCATGTGATAACAAGAGTTTATTACGATTACATTAACATTTTCAAATATAGACAAATACTATTTGTGCATAAAAAAGACAGTCATTTTTTTTATTGACTCCTTTTATATCCCTAATAAGCATTGAATACACCATCTAAAATGTAAAAAAAGCCCCAGAAATAATAATAAAAAATTATAATATACCCATGCAAACTATTTTATAGCAATAAAAAAACTATTTTTGCTGTATACAATAATATATTCACGACTGATGAAAAAGTTTTTTACCCTTACAGGTATATCTTTTATGTTTTTACTTACCTCTTGTGATGATGGTAATCTAGTTTATAAAGACATTGATTTTAACAACGTAACTGCTGTACAGAGATGTACTACACCAGGAGCTGATAAGATTTTCTACAAACTTCAGAATGATGAAGCACTAATACTTGTTATTGATGCTGATAACATCATGAGAGATGAAACTATCAACAGAGCTAGAGTAGAGATTAGTGGAACAGATACTAGCTTAGATTATAGAAAATATACTGATAAAGTAGAAGGCACATCTATATGTAACCTTCCTCCTCCAGCTACTCCTTCTGTCATTCAGAGTATACCTGCATCTCCAGGTGGAACAGTCATCATAGATAGAACAGTACAGGTTAATAATAATACAACAGCAACTGATAATAGCGTCAACCTAATTTATCAGTACACGTTTTCTTTATTAAATATACATTTTAATCAAGGAGACACTAGTATTAAATATGATCAGATGACTTTTGGATCTACAACTTATGCAAATAGAACTTTAGCTTTTAAGTTTGATAATAACAATGGTAATGGTCTAAACAATTTTAATTGTAACAACTCATTATATAACTTAAAAGACAAAGAAGCTCTTATCTTGAATATCACTGAAGATGATCTTCCAACAGAAGCTACGGCTGAAAGTATTATAGAACTAAACGATAAAAGACTACTTAGTATAAAACAATATAGTCGTACAGGTATTAATCTAAATCAAGTATGTGAGTACGAAGGAGACATACCTGGATCAAATACTAACAACCCAAATAAATTAGAAGAATATTGGGTTGCACCTAAAGGGCAAATAGTTATCAAATCTAGATGGACTGAACCTGTAGATGGATCTGAACCAAAATTACTACATGAGATCTCACTAAGAAACTTAACATTCATAAAAGCAAGTAACACGGATAGAACATTCGTAAAACCGACATTACCTTTCGGAACTATTGTTACAGATAAAAAATAATTCTATCCGATATTAGGACACTTAAAGTCGCTGTTAAAAACAGCGACTTTTTTATTATTAGTAATAATACTAAACCTTTCTTATAAATATTACAAAAATAAATATTCATCAAAGTTCTAAAAAATGGTACTAAATAGCTCTATAGCATTGCTAAAATTAAAACCATTTAAAAGTCTAAATAGGAACAAATACAATGATTCTAAAGCTTCTTTAAAAAGAAAGAAGATTAACTTTTATTTTTGTACTACATAATTATATGGCACTTTTTAACTTTTATTCCCTCTAAAATTCAAAAATTGCTACTACAATAAAATTTAAATATTTTAAATATCTTCAATTTTATTCAATATAACACAACTTTTATACAAATAAGCATATTGATATCTAACATTAGAAGTATTTACATTCAATTTTATTAGAATTTTAAAACAATTTTAGATAATACTAAACATTTTATATATTGCACATGTAAACAAAACCAAAAAGGTCTTAAATAAAATAATAGTTCTTTATTCTTTCTATAATTTTTAAAAGTATTCAAAGAGTAAAAAGTTATTGTACTATTCACTTTTTTAGTTTTGATATTTTCTACAATGAAGATTTTACAAGAAAGGGCTAAATAAATTATATTAACAAGTGTCACTCTGAAGATACGAGAATAAAAAATATAGATGAGAAATAAATTCACATTTACTGTTGCTTTAATTGCAATTAGTTTGGCGAGCTTTGCACAAGAAAGAACAAATACAATAGATAATCAATTTAATACTTTACTAAACGAATCAACAAACTGGCAAAAGTCTAAAATTGTCGAGGTAGAAAAATTGCACCAATTACAAAAAAATGTAAATGACTCTCTTACTAAGTTACATCTAACTATTGCTAATAATAAAGATGCTTCTTTAGAACATAAAGAATCTGTTGAAAGCTTAACATCGCAGTTACAAATAACTAGAGATTCTCTTTCAACTTCATTAACTACTACAAAGAATATTGAAGTTTTAGGAATATCTTCAGAGAAATCAACTTTCTTGACGATTATATGGGCTATTATAGGTATACTAATTATTGTTTTAGGAATAATATACTATCGCTTTAAAAGAAGCTTTTCTGAAATCAGAGAAGTAAACAGAAAATTATCTGAGACAGAAGAAGAACTTGAAGAATTAAGAAAATCTTCTCTTGAACGCGAACAAAGAATACGCCGTCAACTTCAAGATGAAATCAACAAGAACAAACCAGTTGAGAAAAAAGAATAAATATAAAAGGGAATCTACCGTGTAGATTCCCTTTTATATTTAAATCAAATTAGGATTAATTCTTTAATCCTAATCCTTTTATAACTTGCTTTATAATTGACGACTTCTTTTGCCTTTTAACTTTAGTGATTTCTTCATTCATATTGACCACTTTGTTTTCATCACAAGAATATTCTTCATCCCCTAGATCTTCGAATTCAAAAGTAGGTATAGAAGAGCTCGTAAAAAATATTTCGTCTTCTACCTTATCTTCTTTTAACCCAAAACGCATACATCTTTCCTGAGGTTCTATATCCCACAAATATTCACCTATTATATCCTCTATTAGATGATATATTAGTTCTATTTTACTTTCTTCTACCTCTTCATATTCCAATGGTTCACCTATACTTTCTACAACCTCTCCTTCTACTTCTAGCACTGTTCTAATCAAAAAACCATTCTCTGTATAATGAAGGTTAAACGACATCATCTCCTCATCTATAACGAAAGACATCACCTTCTGCTTAGAAGCTTTATACACTAGCGAAGCCATACCTATCGATACCAAAACTAAAGTAGCATCCTCTAAAAAACAAATATCTAATATATCTGATTCCTTATCACTAACAGTAGCCTTCTTAAAAGTAACTTCTTCTTCATGTACTAACTTACTTTTTAGTATTACTTCTAACCCTTCCAAATCAGATTGATAATTTTTATCTATTACTATACCTCCTATCTGTAGTCCCATATATTGTTTAACTCTCTATTTACAGCTTGAAAGATACTATTTTCTTATCTAAATACACTTGCCTAATTGTGAAACAGCTGTTAATTATAATAAGTTCCATTTTATTTAAAAACTATTTATTCTTTCATTTACTTATAATAGTATTTAAAGAATTAAAATCATATAATTGTCCTTCATAAATAATTTTTTGGAGATCAAAATCAACAGTCAAGGTGTAGGACACATTTCCTTCTGGATATATCCTAAAAATCAAAATCAACTGATTGTTTTCTTCTCTATAGTTTTCTAAATCCCAAGTATTTGATCCAGTATCTAATACAGCTTCATGAGTTATTGCATCTCTAATAACAAAAGTATTTACCCAATGTGACATTCTCATTTCTACTAAAGCAGTCCAAATTTGATACCGACCATGACAGACAGTCTGTACATCAATCAATCTATCCATTTATTATAAATTATCAAATCTTAAATTTACTACTAAAGTATGCCATACTACAAAATCCCCAAAGATGTACGTCAATATTCTACCTTAATAGCTATGTATTTTATTATAAGTGATTCTAACAAATTTAGCATTTGAGTAGAATGGCTCTTTGTCATATTCATTTATACTTCTTTCCAATACTAATATTTCATCTGTCAACACACGAATATCATAATCCTGATAATCATCTGTATTCACCTCTTTTCCTACTCCTAAATACAATTTATCCTCTATCATAAACCACTGAAAAGGAGAGCGCTCATCACATATGATATCAGTGTCTTCACTTTCTTTGTAAAAATCAGTTTGAATCATAATTTCATGTCTATGAAACTCTAGTGTCTGTGGAGGACAACAAGTACTATCTACTTCTCCTGCAATGGCGCCTCCCCATCTATCATAATATTTTTTACTTTCTAATTTCCACTTACCTATTAATAGTGCTTTATTTTTACCTTGATGGCTAATCTGCACATCATCACTAGAACAAGAAATAAAATTAAAACACAATGTGATTGAAATAAATAATAAAAGTAATTTTTGTTGCATAATCGTTTGCTTTGTAAATTTTGGCAAATTTATAAGGTCAACACATTCAAAAAGCAAGACAAAAGTCCCTACAATAAATCGAATATATAATTAACAATGAATTGTAACAATTTATTAAGAAGAATAAAAAATAATAAACCAAAAAAAGTAAACCTTGAGAAGGTTTAGCCTCCTTTAGGCTAAAAAAATAACATAGATTTACGCAAAAAACCAAATATTTTACTAAATAAAGAAAAAATAAAAATAGTTATTACAAATTTCTATTTTAAAAAACACAGTATTTATTTACTTCTTAAATTAAGATAAAACAACATATTTAGTTTAGATATATCACATCTATCAACAGTAATAAATAAAATAGACATATACCTTTAAAGTATATATACAGTATTTAAAAATCACTTATTCTATAGCCTCAAAACGTTCTTTTTTTCTTTCTTCTTCTTGTATAACCTAAAAAACAAAAAAAAACAGCTATCTCCACTCTCGTTTTGACAACTGTTTTTTAAAGTTATATTACTTATTATTTACAGAATCTTTTTACTACCCACATTATAATAATTACGGTAAGGTGCTAATGCTTAAGAGTAATAAAAGACTAGTTTACTTTTTTATAGATAATTTTAATACTGCTTACATTAGAAGTATAACGATTACCATCTTTTACATCTATCTTTCGTTCAATAATTAATCGATCCTGACTTAATACTCGAATATCATAAATCTGTTCAGCATTTTGCTCTAATGATTTACTGATACCTAAGTACAATTTGTTTCCGCTTAACATCCATTGTCTAGGAGACCTTTCATTGTAATAATTCCCTTGACTATCTTTTTGATTTGAATAATCTGTTTGAATAGTAATGCCTCCTTTATAATAATCTACTGTCTGAGCGGGTACATTTAAATCACTTGCCAAAGTCTCCTTTACTATTCTACCATCTACATCTAACTCTGCTTTTTCTACAAGTTCCCATTTACCAAACATTTTAGAATTATTTTGTGCTTCTTCAGTAATTTGTATATCATCACTAGAAGAACAAGCAGTAAGACTAACTGCAGACATTCCTAAAAATAGGAGACTAAATAGAGTTTGTTTTTTCATTTCGACTATTAATACATTTATATTTTTGACAAATATATATCGACATCTGTGAATTATCCAAAATAAAAACTCAAAATAAATTCACAATACGTGAATAAACAGGTTTTATAACTAACATTTAACAATTTCAATTTCGTGTATTTGTTAAAAAATCACACATTGTAATTTTTACACCAAATAAACTTACTTTAATATCGAATTATTAGAATATAAAAACAGTCAATCTACAATTCGTATAATAAAACAGACAATATAGAAATAAACACAACTTACCTCAACGCAAACAAAGTACTAGTAAGACATAAAAAAAGACTCTAGTACATACTAAAGTCTTTTATAATCGAATAGTAAGCTATCCACTTACCATTTTCTATTCATTCCTTTTTTCCAATCATAAGGCATAAGAGAACCTAAAGTTACATAGTGATCATCTTCTACTTCTACGATCGCGTTTTCATTTTCTTGTGCTAATTGAGTCATAAACTCTCTACATCTTCCGCAAGGAGGCACAGCTTCTCCCTTCTCCGTTATAGCTACTACCCGTCTTATTCTATTTTCTCCATGCTTTAGCATATCTGCTATAGCCCCATGCTCTGCACAGAATCCCATAGAACAAGCAGTATCAATGCTAATCCCTGTATATACATTTCCGTCTATAGTCTCAATAGCAGCGGCAACACTTCCATACGCAACAAAATCATTTAATTCAACTGATTTTGCATATTTATGGGCTATTTGCTTTAATTCCTTTGCTTCCATTTAATTCATTTTGTTAGGCATATCCATACCATATTATTTCCTCACTATACTCATTATATCTATTCAATTCCCAATCACCAAATACTTCTGCTATTCCTAGTCCAGCATCAGCTACTAATAGTCCTATCTCATTAAAACTAGGAAAAGCAATCATAGATTGTGAACTAAAGTTCTCTTGTGTATTATCAATACTATAATAAGTCGTATAAGTCAATGCTCTTGCATCTCCTTCATACGTATTCCACGCGGTGACTTGCCCATGCAAAGGATGTTTAAATTGACGTATAGACTCCTCTTTTGTCCACGTTAACCAATCTTTCACTAACGGATTTCTACTGTCAAAGATATACCTACCTCCTTCATTTAAGTGTACTTTGATTGTTTCTAGAACAGCCAAACGATCCTCTTTCGTCAAGAAAACCTGAAATACATGACCTGATAAAATAATCAAATCAAACTTCTGCTCTAAGCGAATAGTTCTTGCATCTCCTTGAACCCATTTTACTTCTGAACTTCTTTTCTTTGCCTTTTCTAGCATCGCTTGAGCATACTCCACTCCTACTACATCTTTTCCTCTTTCTGATAAGACAGTAGCTAATCGCCCTGTTCCACATCCTAGATCTAAAACTGTTTTAGCTTTATCTGCTAGTTGCACATACTTTTCTTCATTGTCCCATAAGTTGTCATAATCGTAAAATTGAACCAGATCTACATTTTGGTATAATTGATCTTCCATAATTATAGTTTAATTGTTAGCAAGTCTCTATTTAAGAAAGGAACTAACTTATTAATTATATCTGTTGTATGCAATTTCAAATAATGAGTAGTAGTTCCATCACTACAGCCATAAAAAGGTTGATCCAAAACATCTTGATCAAATACTAATTGAATATTGCTAGTTGATTCTCTTAATAATCCAAATATAGATGCCGCTCCTACCTTGGTCTCCATCTTTTCGTATAACATCTCTGCTGGTGCAAACGAAACCCTAGAGATGCCTAAAGCCTCACTAAATACTTTACTATTAAAAGGCTTATCTCCTAATGTAATAAATAGATAAAACATCGTTTTCTGTCTATTGCACAAAAAAAGTGTTTTGACCATATTCATATCTAGCCTCTCATTAATCAACAAACAATCTTCCATTGTAATTGCCTCCTCTGTTTCAACTCTTTGCCAATCCATAGAAAGCTTAGACAATGTATCATAAGTCTGTTCTTGTAATTTAGAAAGATATCGCGATGGCCGTTCTAATGATACTTCACTGATATAAAACATATTTTATCTATCTATTACCGCACTCTCTAGAATAGAGAAACGCTTATTAATACTATCTATCTCTGCTACACATCCATATGGCAAAGTGAACGTTGGGCACGTATGACCAAAGTTCATCTGTGTTATCACAGGGAGAGTACTTAGACCTTCTTCATCAAGTATTTTAAGCAATATTTGCTCATATTCTTCAGCGTACATATTGTCATAAGGTCTTCCTAATATAATTCCATTTACTACATCTAAAATACCCATTGCTGCATACCCTCTTAACCAACGCTCTATATAAAGAGGAGCTGTCTTTTCTTCAGAAGTTTCTAAAAACAATATACTTCCCTTCCACACATCTAATTCTGGCCAAAGCTCCGTTCCTTTTATTATTTCTAATACTTCCATGCACCCTCCAATTAAAGTACCCTGTACGCTTTTTTCTCCTCTCACATAGCGCCACCCTTCACATGGATTCAGCTTGCGTTTAGTGTTTTGTATGCTCACATCAAACCAATCTAAATACTCTGTAGTCCAACCTTCTGTATTTGGAGACACTGGTTCTACTGGTTCTATCTCAAACAATGTCCGTTTGATATCTTGTATCTGATAATCATGCATTTCCCCATTCTCTGCAAATCCCACTAATAACGAAGTACCATAGAAAGAGCTCAACCCTGCTTTTAGGCACATAAAATGCGTTACTGTACTATCTGAAAATCCTAGAAATATCTTTGGATTATTTCTAATTACATCATAGTCAATATACTTTAATAATCGAATACTCTCGTCTCCCCCTATATTGGTAATAATAGCTTTTACTTCCGGGTTCTTAAATGCATCCATTAGATCCTTAGCTCTTGCCTCTGGATGATTATAAATCCACTCTGCTGATTCTAAAGCATGTGACGTCTCTATAACTTTAAGTCCAAATATGTTTTCCAGTCGAGCTTTTCCTACTTGATAACGATGTGGTAACTCACCTGCCCCACCCCATGACAAAGAAATTGTCGCAACTGTATCTCCTTTTTTTAATCTCTTTGGCTTTATTAATCTTGTCCTCATATACTTATAATATTAACACCTATAGTTTCATGATCATCTCATGTTGAGTAATATAGTGCTCTAAGCCTATTCTCTTTAAAAACGAGATGAAATCCACTCCTTTATCATCCACATTAGTAATCAGAATAGGGGTTTCCAAAATATTAACCACATCATTCACGAGAATTTTTGCTATTCCTTTATTTCGGTAAGCTTTATCTACCGCTAGTTGATATATTTTACCACTGCTTTTATGATAGGCTACATATCCTACGATAATACCTCTCACTTTAGCTACTTTATACCGAATGTCTTCCTTAGCTTTTTCTAATACAGCTATTGAATTTTGCCAACTTGGTTGGATATCCCAAAAAGGAAGAACTGTTTTCCAACATACTTGCTCTACATCTTCTATTACAACATTAGCTGTCTTATAGTGCACCTCACGTGGTTGTCCTTTGAAGCACAATAAATCTCTACTTATATTATATCCTTGAGCTTTATAAGCACGAATAGCTTTATCGTTTCCTTTTATTACCTCAAGGGATAGATTTACACTACTACCCGTTTCTTTCCAAATAGGAATAGCATAACTATACATCTGAGCGACTAAACGCTGTCCCCTATATGCAGGTCTCACTCCTGTACCAGCATTATAATAATAGACTTGCTCAGCTTCTTTCTTCACTCCTGTTAGCATAAAAGCAACTAACTCCCCCTTATCAAATGCTCCGATAGAATAATCTAAGTCAACCAATTCACTATTTAGTTTAAATGCCAAGCTATCTTCTGTCAAATGAAAGGGAAGTATATAATCTGAAAATGAATCATTAAATACTTCTGTGAGCTCGCGTAAACTTACTTCTCTAAGGCTTCTAATTTTCATATCTTCTTTTTAGTTTAATTTATTATATTCACCTCGTAACAAACTAAAAACAACAGAGTCTTCTATCTGTTCTCCTTTTACATAATGACTTCTCAATTGTCCTTCTCTAGTAAATCCAAACTTCTTCACTGTATTTAAGGAAGCCATATTATCTGGGCTAATGAAGGCCTCTACTCGTCTCAATTGCATAGTTTCAAATCCATAATGTAAGACCGTATTTAAGACTTCACTCATCACACCTCTTCCTTTCGAGTTATCATGATACAGTCCATATCCTACCTCAGCTCTATCGTGTTCTAAATACCAAGTATGATATCCACAGTACCCTAATATATCCTCTGTTTCTTTATCAATGATTAAAAACATCAAATATGATTTATTATAAGTACGGAAGCCATAGGCTGCTTTTACTTTTTCTTTTTCTACTTCCTCTTCAGGAATACCTATATAATGCAAAAGTTCTTCTGCAGTAGCTAATCTTAAAAAGTTTTGATAAGCTTCAGCTTCTAGTATTCGTAATTTAAAACGGGAAGTTTCAATATGGTCAAATATAAATTCTCTCATTCTGTGTCATTCTAAGTGAACTAAATATAATATTGAGTATATTTAGGTTCCTGCAAATTAAAAAAAGTCAGCATATAAGATAAACAAACAAGTGTGAATCAACATTTTTATATACTGAAAAGACAAAAGAAGGGCTATCCTTTACTTTCATTCTGAGTAAATTTACCATCTTTCTCTATTATCTCTATTATGATAGTATAATGACTCCGTTATTTTCTATCAAATAACGGAGTAAGTACGGACTCATAACGGACTCACTACGGACTCATTCAAAACTAAAGCTATCTCAAACTACTATAAGTGTACACTTATCATAAACAGTCAACCTTATTTAGCTAGATTACACAAATTAGTAAATATTTGAATTTATAAATAATTATCAAATAAAAATAAATACCTTTGTAGAAGAGTACACAATTAATTATCAACACCTTAACACATACGCTATGATAAACTATCACGTCATAATACCAAATGATAAAAAAGCAGTATTTCAAGAGTTTCTTGAGATAATTGGTGCTGATTATAGTGAACAGATTAATGACCTTAACCTAACTCTAGAACAACAAGGCATCTTAGAACAAAGACTTGCAGAACCCAGTGAGAGTTATATTTCTCTTGATAAGGCACTTAATGAACTATACAAAAAATATGACTTATAATATAGTTATACTTCCAAGTGCTATACATGACTTAGATGCTATATTTGAGTATTATTTTTTGATATCTAAACGTATTCTAAATTCCTTTAAAAAAGAATTTGATAAAACATTGAAAGTATTAAAAAGCAATCCTTTCTTTCAAATAAGATACAATGACATACGAGCTATTTCTATTAAGAAATTTCCGTATGTCATTTTTTTTAGAGTAGATCCTTATAAACAAATGATACATATTGTAGCTGTTTTTAATACTTCTCAGAACAGTGATAAGTATCCTGTATAAAAAAAGGGTATCACGAATGACACCCCTTTCTCCTTTAATCAATAATAATCTTAGCAGATTAATTCAACCTTTCCGCTTACTACATCATAATAAGCTCCTACTACACCTATTTTTTCTTCAGCAATCAATTTAGTCAACGAAGGACTCACCTCTTGCAACTGTGCTACTATCGTTCTTACATTCTCCATCGTCACTAACTCTACTAATTCTGATGCTGACAAATCTTCATTACTGTGTTTTTGGCGAACTTTATCTACTACTGGATGGATGCGTTCTAATATAGTGTCTAGTTTACCTAAAGTTGTATGATTACATGCTCCTGTCACAGCACCACATCTACTGTGTCCTAATACCATGATTAATTTACTACCAACCACATTACAGGCATATTCCATACTTCCGATTACTTCATCTGTCAATACATTACCTGCTATTCTTAAACTAAAGATATCTCCTATCCCTTGATCTAATACATGCTCTAGTGGAGCACGACTATCCATACAACTCAAAATAACGGCATGTGGATGTTGACCATCCTTAGTCTCTTGTAGTTGGTGTAAGAAGTTTCGGTTAAACTTCAAGTTATTTACAAAGCGATTATTTCCTTCTAATAATAATTCTAAACTTTGTGCTGGCGTTGTATTTGCTAATATTTCTTTTGTAAATGAATTCATAATTAAATGGTTTTTCTGTGTGATAAAATAATGTTTTGTTGGTCTCCTGATACTTTCACTTCTTTGTGAAAACCTGTTGTAGTAATCAGTATGTTTTTTTCTTTTGCCTTTTCATTTATAAAAGTCTCTATAAGCTCTAAGACATCCACATGGATATACCCCATACGCTTTGCGTCTATAGCCAAGTGACAATTATCTGGCAATTGATAAAGCCTGTTTTTAATCGCTGTCTTGTTCAAGAACGATACTTCCTCTGCTAAAGTCAAGGTATATACTACTTGCTCTTGCTTTATCTGACGATGCATAGAGAATGCTTTTCTTACATTTCCGATTAGTAAGAATAATACACTCACTCCCATACCTACAAGGACGCCAACAAGTAAATCTGTTACTACTACCATAATAAATGTGATGATAAAAGGAATAAACTGTGTGTAACCTTTATGCCAAAAGTGCATAAGAATAGCTGGACGAGCTAGGTTATACCCTACTAAGATTAATACTGCTGCTAGAGATGCTAAAGGAATCATGTTTAACACTAAAGGCAGGGAGATAACAGCTATTAATAAGAAAATACCATGAATGACTGCTGATGCTTTATACAATCCTCCTGCATTCACATTAGCAGAAGAACGTACTACTACAGAAGTCATCGGAAGTCCTCCTATCAAAGAGCTTAGAATGTTCCCTATCCCTTGTACTTTTAATTCTCTATTAGTATCTGTATGTCTCTTTAATGGATCTAAGCGATCTGTCGCCTCAATACACAATAAAGTTTCAATAGAAGCTACAATAGCAATAGTCCCTCCAATCATCCATACAGCAGGATTAGCAAATCCTGTCCAATCTGGAAATACAAATATGGAACTGATATCTGATAAACTATCAAACATAGGGATCGACACTAATCTCGATGGTTCGATAGCTAAAGAGCTACCTGTAGCAATCCAAAACTGGTTAATCAAAATACCGACTACCACTACAATTAAAGCTGCTGGTAAAAAAGAGACTTTCTTAGTCCACTTCATCTTATTCCACAGTAATAATATGGCTAATGAAATAACAGTAATAATCACCGTACCCAACTGGACAGATGCAAAAGAGGTGATATCACCTAAAGCATCTACTCCAAAAACCAATGGCAATTGCTTAATTAAAATCACTAATCCAATACCTGCTAACATTCCCTCTATTACACTTGATGGAAAGTAGTTGGCAATAGTACCTGATCTTAACAATCCTAATATCACTTGCAAAACTCCTGCAATAATACCTGCTGTAAGTAATAATTCAAATGATCCTAGCTCCGTTATAGCTCCTAATATAATAGCCGCTAAACCTGCTGCTGGACCACTTACACTAATATTTGAATTACTCAGTAATCCAACTATTACTCCTCCTACCACACCTGAAATAATACCTGCAATAGGGGGTGCACCAGAAGCTAACGCAATTCCTAAACACAGTGGAAGTGCGACTAAAAAGACCACAAGGCCTGGAGCAACACTCTTCTTAAGTGCTGCCATACTCATATTTTTTGTCATTGTTATTTTACGTTTAGTTTTTCTTTTTTAGCCACAGATAAAGGCAATAGAAGATCTGTCGATTCATTGTTGTCCAAAAAATCAAGAAGGTAAATATTGACTTATTCAATACTTAAAAGCTAAAAAAGAAATGATTAACTAAAGGCTTCTTCATTGCTGACAATTAACCATTTTGCAAAAGAAGACTTTCGTTACAACAAAAGACATCATAGGTAACTAAAGGAAATATAGCACATACTCTACAGTACAAAAATCAAGAAACAGTATTAGCTAAATACTACAAAAAGATTCTAAGCCATAACTCTTTCTATAGCGCTATCATTATACTATCGTATGATTATAGTACTAATTCCGATTTGCATTGCGTAATTACTGTTCGTTGATCTATCTATTGTTAGTTTTAGAATGAACTCTATAACCATCCATATCTATAAAAATAGATAGACAAATAACCTATAAAATGTCTTTTGCTAAATCCTCTACTAGTGTTTACTAATAGAAATAATATTAAACTAAACGTTCAGGAGGGGGTAATAAGATATCGAACTCTTGTGATTCATACACAAGTTTCAAATGAGAGAAGTTTAATTCCAATCCTTCTCCTGCATCTACTAGATTAAGATGATTAGAAGCAGATAAATCCCACAAATGTCCTTTGTGCTCTTCTTCTGCATTAGTGATTGGCTTTTTATTTTCTTCAGAAATGGTCACAGAAGGTATCTCTAATTCAATGCCAGCTAGCACCGCAATAGTCGGCGTAGCGATAAAGTTTACAAAGAATAATAATACAATTAGTGATACATATTTCATATCACAAAAATATTTTTTTTCTGAAATATGACAATATTAGACTTGTTAATTTTACTATAAAAAGTAGTTTTTCTAGTAAACAACATCACATTTCAACAAGGTTTTAATGTAAAAACCACACTTAATGTAGCTTATTTCCTTCTATACTTTCTTTTGCTTTTCTTCCTATTCATCTGATATGCAAATACTAAACCCACTAACGCTCCTACTAAATGCCCTTGCCAAGAAACACCTTCTGCGACATAGCTAGGTAGTACTCCATAAACTAACCCTCCATATAGTATCCCAATGATAATAGATACTAAGATTAAAACTAACTTGCGAATAAATATTCCACTAAAGAATAGAAAGAAAAAGAGCATATAAATTAATCCACTTGCTCCTATATGACAACTCATCATACTTGTCTGAAAGTAACCAAAATCAGGTAATAGCCACAAGGCTAAACCTGAGGTAATCCACCCCATAATAAGTACTGTATATGCTTGCTTTTTATAAAACAAAAACAATACTACACTAAGTATAAATAAAGGTAAAGTATTACTAATGATATGGTCTATCCCACCATGAAACAGAGGACTTAAGAAAATTCCTTTAATGCCTTCTATACGCCAAGGAATCACTCCATAACAATCGTGGAATATACCCAATTGTTGTAGACCAAATATAAACCACATCACTCCTACCAACAATAATGGTGGATAGAAATCTTCTTTCTTTAATCTAAGTTCCTCGTTTCTCACTATACTCTATTTTATGTTAAAAGTACGATTATAATCAACATATCACCATAATAAAACAACTTTCATAAAATTTTACACAACTAAATAATATTCATAACAAACAACATTAATATATACCTAAAAAAAATGGCTACTCCATTACAGAGTAGCCACTTCCTAATTATAATAGATGAGCTTTGATTTTATAATTGTACTTTACTCACAGTATCACCATTCGTATCTACTGCAGCCTCTTGCCCTTCTACTTTAGGCATTCTCTTTGTTTTATTTGTAACATAAGCTACTCCTGTATTTTTATTTACTGCTACAGTATTAGGGTGACTTCCCGTCTCTAATTCTGTAACTACCTCATAGGTTTTACCATCAACAATAACAGTTTTACCACTTTCTCTATTTGCTAAAACAATTTTATCTTGTTTTGGTAAATAGTTTACTCCTAATGACCCTCCTTTAAACTTTACTACTTTTAGTAACTCTCCACTGTCAGCATTTAATACTGTTAACCCAGTAGAAGAATTTGTCACAAACAATCTTCTTCCTGATTCATCAATAGAAACATTAATTGGGCTTTCTCCACCTGAAGCAAACTTCTTAATCACTTTTTTAGTCGTTGGATCAATAATAGCTACTTCATTTGTACCCATATTAGCAGCGTATAACTTCTTCGTTTTAGTATCAAAAGTAAGTCCTGCTGTAAAAATACCAGTATTGTCTATATATCCTTTTAATACATCTTTATCTCCATCAATGATCCACACTTTCCCATCTTGTTGTGTGTCTGATGCATAAATAGTATTTGTTTTCTCATCAATAGCAATCTCTCTATTGTGACCGCTTTCATTCGTTCCTGGAATTACTTTAGTAGCTCCTGTTTTTAGATCGATTACAGTCACTGCATTAGTAGTTGTATTCGTTCCATAAATCTTTTGAGTCTTTTCATTTACTGCAATACCAAATACAGGATTCCCGTTCACACTGTACTCTTTTTCAACAGATAAGTCATTGCCATTTAATTTATAAACAACTCCTTCTTTAGTTTTAAAATCGATTACAGAAGCAACATATACTCCATTGTCCACACTATTGTAAGCAACTTCATATAACCCTTTTCCTACTTGTTTATTTTGATCTATTGATTGTGCTGTAGCAGTTGTTCCCATTGCTGCTAATACTGTAGCACTCAAAAACGTTAATGATTTAATGTATTTCATATTGTTATTATTAAAAATTAGTACTTTCTACTTTAGATAAGCTACCTATCATCCAATTAAAAGCTTGTTGCCAATACCAAGCACCATGCTTTCCTTTTGGATTAATATTCAACTCATAATTAAGGTTTAATACCTTGTTATTTGTTTCTAAAAAACGGAGAATATCTTCATCCATTCTTACCACGTTACCATCTCCTTTCTTTCGATTCTCACGCCCTCCTCCATAGATAAAATAGGTTTGTTTTCTTATTTTATCTATTTGACTAGTAGATAAGACATTGACATAAGTATCTAGATTGTGATCGTCTTGCCAAATAGAAGGAGAAAACACGCCTATATTTCCAAATGTATCTGGATAAGTCAACCCTGCATATAAAGAAATCAATCCTCCTAAAGAACCTCCAGCGATACCAGTATAATGAACATCTGATTGGGTTCTATAAGTCGAGTCTATATACGGCTTTAATGTTTTAACTATAAAAGAAATATAAGCTTGTCCTTCTACGACAGGGTTCTTCTGTGTAGGAAAAAAAGAATATTCTTTTTCTCTTAGATTCTTTTGATAATCATGATCTATCCCTACGATAATATATTGATCTCCATATTTGGCTATAGTCTCATCTACTTCCCATTCTACTGGACCTAGTCTACCTTCTGAAGTAGCCTCGTCGAACAAGTCTTGTCCATCGTGCATATACCACACAGGATACGATTCTTGACTATGGTCATAGTCTCTAGGTAAATAAATTCTAATATCTCTTACTCTATTTAACTCAGGGATATAGAAGTTCTTCAGTATCACTAGATGATCTGGAGCTGTAGACGCTTCAAACTGGTCTCTCCATGCAGAAATAGTATTCTTTAATACCATATCTTCTTTAACTTCTACATCGTGTAAATTAATCAATCTACCTTTCTTAGATGACTCTAAAGTCTGCCAAGTACCTCGTGTGAATTTATATTCTAAAACTCCTGATGGAATATTTTCAACTTCTACTAAATATTGATTAGATGTTCCTGAGATATTACGCATTAGATAACGCTCATCCTTAGGATTCCATTGATTAAAATTACCTGTCAAATAAATAGGTTCTTCTGTGTGAGCAAAGTCTTCCACTGTGACTTCTACTCTAACTTTAAAACTGTTCTGTGCTTGCAAATTCATAACTACCATTAAAACAATAAACACATACTTTTTCATTAATTACTTTTATAACTTGTTTACTTTAAACAATCCTTGAGGCTTTCCTCCTTTTTGAATCTCAATAGAAGGCGTTGCTTTTAGCATATCTTCTGATAATTCATAGTACCCCAATTTTGTATCATTTACCACGCGAATAAATTTCTTATTATCTATTTTAGATACTCCTAATGAAGCGGCTGGTGTTTCGACTAATGTTACTCCCTCTATCTGAATAGGTGTTACTGCCTTACTCTTAATATCAATCACTACATACTTCCAAATAGGAGTCAAATTAATTGTTTGTGGATTTGCTAATGGTACATCATTTACCAACGTTACTATTTTTCCTTTCTCTACATAGATTGTTGAGAATTTACCAGGTGTTACACTGTTAAACATCGTATTGAAATCTAATTCCCATGATTGGTCTACTTCATTTGATCCATTCTTAATACGTGCTATTTTAGATTGATCTCCTAAACCTCCTGTTTTAATACCTTGACACACGAAATACAAATCTTTATTCTCGTCAAAATAATACAACGGGTTCTCATCAACGAAAGCAATATTACCTGTATTCTTTACCTGAGTATCTCCTATCCATTTTCCATTAGTCAAATCAATAACAGCAAGATGTACATCAGTTGATACACCATCAAACATACCTCCCTGTGCCCCTTGGTTCTTTCCAAAAGTGATATCAGCATATAGTTTATTACCATTAATTGCTAATAAATGTTGACCTATTGCTTTAAAGTTTACACCTTGTAGATTTAACTTTTTCTCTAACGCATTGATCTGTTCAGCATAATCACCTAACATTCCTTTTTTTGCCATTCCTATAGGATCAAAAATCTGTATTTGTGTAGGTTGAGCTCCTTCAAAATAATATCCTGTTGTATGATCATTCGTTAATGTAAAGTTTCCTGAACCTGCTATTTTTGGTTCTACAGCAATACTTTTAGTTGTATAAAAGCCTTTATCATCAAAAATGAATTGACCTAATGCACGAGAATTATTATCATCAAACATTCTATACACTCTATTACCATATTGACGATACCCTCCCATTCCTCCTGTGGTTGTCGTATTACCTGTAGCATTGTCTATTGCTCCTTTTGGTAAAGAAGAATAGGCTTTTAGGAAACCGTTTTTAATAGGTCCTTTTCCTTCTGATAAAGTCATCAGAAAATATTGGCTCTGTTTTACTTCTGGGTCTACTGGTGTTACAGGATTATTGTCATCTGAAGAAGAGCATGATGCTAATGTTAATGCAAAAGCAAATGACATTGATAATAATGGTTTTATAAGTCTCATGTTAATTAAGTTTATAGTTAAGTTTTAAGTAGATACTTCTACCTGCTTTTTGTATTTTAAAATAATCGTATAAATCTTGATTTAGTAAATTGCGTACCTCAACTCCGATAGATACTCCTTTATCATTTAGTTCATATAAAGTACCTAGAGTAAGAGAAGTTTGATCTGGAACAATATTTTTCACATCTCCTTTACTCTTTCCAAACAATCCTAAAAATCCATTTGGCTCCATTGACTTATCAATAGGTTGGATGTAAAACTCACGAACGAAATTAAGATTAGCATAAGCTGTTAATCGATCTTGCTTCTTGAAAACATCAGTAAACTTAGCTTCTGCTCCAATGTTGGCAAAAAAGAATGGAATATTTGGAACTCTATTACCTTTTAACCATTTATCTGCGGCTTGTTTAAACTCTCCATAACGAATACTTTGCCAAGTAAAGTTCCCATAAAACTTATAGTTCTTTTTTACTTTCAGGCTTAGATCTCCTTCAAAGCCATACCCATTAGCCTTTTCTTTATTGACAAAAACAGAGAGAGGTGGATTACCTGACACAAGTACAATGATATCTTTTGTGTGTCTGTAAAAACTATTAAAACTATATTGGAAGTTACCCACCTCCTTCTCTATTCCTAAATTTAAATTGATACTCTGTTCTGGCTTTAAATTAAAGTTCGATGCTATAAAAATATAGTCACCAAATAACTCTGTATATCCTGGTAATCTTCTTGCATCTTCTACAGAAAAGCGAAGATTAGTTTGTTCTGTTAATCTATATTTAGCTCCTAAAGCCCAGCCAAATGCATTATCTGATACATCATGAATATCTCTAGCGGATAAGTCTACATTACTAGCAGTATTAAGCCCTCTACTTGAATAATTATACAACTTCACAATTGCATTTGTCTCCAATTTCTTATCCCACCACTGACTCGTCAGCCCTATAGCTAACACATTCTTTTTATAACGAGTAGGAAGCTCAATCACCGTTTGGTTCAAATCCTGAATTACTCTTCCATAAGGATCTTTACCTTCTCTTTTAGTATAATTGTAAGTATTGTTTAACCAGATCTGTTGTGAAGGATTAATCGCATAGCCTATCAATGTTCTTGAAGTAAAGAATGTCATATCTATATCAGCATCCATAGGCATATCTCCTTCCCCTCTATACCCACGTGGGGTGAACTCTCCTAGCCAGTTATACCTTCCTTTTAAGGTATCAATAGCTTGTGACTTCACTACATTGTAAGATAGAAATTGATCTATAGATAATTTATCATTGAATACGGCTTTTTTATACCTTAATGTTGGAATAACACTGTGTTGCTTATCTTCAATTCCTCCATAAGGTACAACCATTGAAGTAGGACTATTTTGAAGTTGTTTATCGATATTATAATAGCTTATACCTAGTTCAATTTTATCTGCCCAAGAAAGATTATGAGCTCCTAAATAAGCATTAGCAAAGAAGTGCTTATATCGATTGTGAAACAACTTTACCTTAGAATGAGTTTGAGCTAATTCAAGATCAGGAGTATTAATCTTATAATCATTATCAGAGTAATTATAAAACACCTCTCCTCCTGCATATAAATTATCATTTAAGTTATAATGCCCTCTTACAGCTGAGCGAATTGTATTAAATGAACCGTATTCTACAGAAGCTCTTAATTGATTACTTTGTATAGAAGAAGAAACTAAATTAACAGCTCCTCCTAAAGCATCACTTGCTAAGTGCACAGGGATAATTCCTTTATATACCTCCACTTTATCCAACACATCTAATGGCACATTAGAAATATTATACCCTTGTCCCAAATAGTTTAAAGGAATACCATCTTTAAAAAAACGAATTGCATTACCTTGAAAACCATTCAGATTAATATTAGCCTCTGAACCTAAGCCTCCTCCTTGTCGGATACGCACTCCAGTAGTCTTGTTCATTAAATCATTTAAAGAGGTAGGACGAAGAATCTCACTTTTAGTATCTATAGTGACTGCTCTAATAATATCTCGATTACTATTTTGCTGTTCATCTTTAGTTTGAACAATAATATCTGATAAGATGGTGTGGTCTTCTTCTAAAACAAATGAATTGCGAATCAAATCCACAGTATCGAATGTTTGATTCACACTTTGATAGTGTTCAGCAAATACTTGAATAACATAAGACGATGCAGGTTTTAGGTCAAACTGAACCTGCCCCTCCCCATCTGTTATCAGTTGTTGATTATTTACTATTACGACAGCATTCTTTACCAACTGATTATTGTTATTGGTAATAACGATAATCTTCTTTACTTGCCCCAAAGCTAATGAGGTACTGGCTAGAGCCATCAATAAGGTTACTTTACTAAGCCTGCTCACTTGTTATTTATAATTATTTTAAATAATGACAAATGTAGACTTATTTATCTCACTAACAAGAATAATTCTAAATAACCATTTAAAATAAGCTTAAACTAAATATAAAAAACGCACAATAAAGAACAATTAAAAATAAAAACTATAGATTTATAAATTATATAATTCAAAACATCCTTTGATATACTAAATAAAAAATAGAATAGTTAAAGTTATAATACTCACTTTAGGTTACATAAAAAAACCTTCTAATCTTATTATGATCAGAAGGTTTTTTATAATTTATTCCTCTTTATTCCATTTGACAAAGTACTTAGCTATTCTACCAAAATTGGTTATCATTAAGAATCCTAACACTAAATTAGCAAAAGCTCTAAAAGCCCCATATTCATCAAAGGTAGGCATATTTTCATTTCTGATAGCTACAGTAAATCGTTGTATAATCCATGTAATCATATAAGGGAGATTATTCACAATGAGTATTCCTCCAATAATAAACACTCCCACCTTAACAATATCAACAGCAGTCAGATTATCGACTACTATTTTATCAGTGTCATAACCTTTACTCAAGCGGAAAAGGCTAACTATCTTATCTCCATATAACATTAACAGAGTAAATACTACCAACAAAAAGATATGTTGACTTATATCTGACAGTAAATCACCAAAGGTATTTTCCTTTACAGTAATCAAATAGTACAAACTACTTAATAGAGACAAAAAATAGGTAAGAAATAAGTAAAACCCTAATAACTTCACTAATGCTGTAAACAAATCTCTTTTACTCATAGATACTCATATTAAAGATTGAGAGTATCTAATATACAACTAATTAGTGTGTCTTTTTTTAGTTTACTCACAACTATACACTGCTCGGTCCATATCGTGATAGAACAATACTGTCCAATGCTCTTCCTCAGCCTGTATCTTCCATTCTGTACGCCACTTCATCGCTAGTTTACCGTCATAATCACTTTTAAACGCCATATTAAATTCTAGATAGCTATGCTTTGGTAGATTATCTGCACCATAAAAGATGGTTTGTTCTTTGTCTTTAATCCAAAATACCTGCATATACGGCGTATGCCCTCCTACCACTTGATAAGTAATCTGATCATCTATACTACCCTGATCATCATTCATCCATATAATATTAGGCAATGCTAAGGCCTCTTCCAGTATATCATAATCAAATGAAATATCATCCATAGACAACTCCGCAAAAGCAACTTCTCTACGTTGAATGTATATTTGAGCATTAGGATAGCGTCCTATATATCCTTCTTCTGTTTCTTCAACCAAACCGTTGATATGATCTTTGTGCAAATGCGACATCAACACTCTATCTATATCCAAAGGAGTTAATCCTTCTTTGGCCAATAATTCATCTATTTTGTAAACACCATTCTCTTGATATCCTAAACCTACATCCAATAATGTTTTATGATTATCTGTTATGATCAAAAAAGGTTGTACTGCTAATTGTATTTCTGTGGTCAATACCTTATCTCCTATAGGTAAAAAGTTCTTTACCTCATCTTCATAAAAATCACCTTCTTTTAAGGGTACTACTTTAATCATTGTTTTGTGAGTTTTGAATTACAAAGATAAATAGAAATAAAGAAAAAGGATTGTTCTAATCACAATCAGAACAATCCTTCCTATTATTTTAAAAGTTCTTCTTTCAAATCCTCATAAGAAGTGAGAACAGTACTTTTCTTTTCTCCTTTCATAATCTCTTCCAATCTATCAGGAACTGGAATCTCTATATTTAGCAATTCTTCTATACACTCTGGAAACTTAACAGGATGTGCTGTTCCTAAGAATACCCCTGTAAAATCATGATGTGACTTAGCGTACTCCTTGATTCCTAGATAACCAACCGCACCATGAGGATCTAGTAAATACCCATTCTTAGCATATTGTTCTTCTATTAATGCTAATGTGGCCTTATCTGTAAAAGAATAGGCTGACAGATCTTTACTCAACTCCTTCGCATCTTTAGCAAACAATTCTAATATACGCACGAAGTTGCTCGGATCACTTACATCCATCGCATTAGAAATTGTCTCTACTGTTTGTTTCGGCGTATAGGCTTTAGAAGAAAAGAATCTTGGTATTGTATCATTTGCATTAGTAGCTGCAATAAAATGAGCAATAGGCAATCCCATCTTTTGAGCTAGCATCCCTGCACATATATTACCAAAGTTTCCACTAGGTACAGACACAACCAATGGTTTGTTTAAATGTTGTAATTCTTTATACATCAAGAAATAATAGAACATCTGAGGTAACCAACGAGCTACATTAATTGAATTCGCTGATGTCAAACGACAAGATTTCAACTCTTCATCTAAAAAAGCCCTCTTTACCATCGCCTGACAATCATCAAAACTTCCTTCTACTTCTATTGCTCTAATATTCTTACCTAGCGTAGTTAATTGCTTCTCCTGGATGCTACTCACTTTCCCTTTGGGATATAAGATAACAACTTCTATTCCTTCCACATCATAGAATCCGTGAGCTACAGCTCCTCCTGTATCTCCTGAAGTAGCTACTAGAATAGTAATTTTCTCTTTTTCCCCTTTGACAAAACTTCTTAAACATCTAGACATAAATCCCGCTCCTACATCTTTAAAAGCTAATGTAGGTCCATGAAATAACTCTAATGTATAAACATCTTGATCAATCGATACTACAGGAAAATCAAATGCTAACGTTTCTCTTACAATCGTTCTTAGCTCTTCTTCTGCAATCTCTTTTCCTACAAAAGGAGCGATAACCTGGTATGCAATCTCTTCCTTACTCATCGCTTGAATACCTTCAAAAAACGAAAGAGCTAACTGAGGTATTTCTTGTGGAAAATACAATCCTTTATCCTCGGCAATACCTTGTATTGCAGCTTCTTTAAATGAGGCTACTCGCTGAGGGTTATTTAAACTATAATACTCCATTACAATACTTTTATACCTTGTGAATTAATAGGTGATACATGAATATCAAACTCATACCCTGCATCCTTTACTACTTGACGCATTGCTTCTGCTACACACTCTGCATTCTCCTTGCCTTTGCTCAATGCAAACACAGAAGGCCCTGCTCCTGATATTCCTCCTCCTAATGCGCCATGCTCACAAGCTGCTTGTTTTAACTCTGCATAGTTTGGTATCAATAGTGAACGTTTAGGCTCTACAAATTCATCGTGTAGTGAATTACCAATCAAATCGTAATCAGAAGTATAAAGTCCACATATCAATCCGCCAAGATTACCACATTGTTTAATCGCTTGTTTTAAAGTAACTGTTTGCTTTAAAACAGAACGAGCATCCTTTGTTTTCAATTCTATCTGAGGGTGAATAACTGTAGCATATAGCTCTTTTGGAGCTTCGATATGAACTATATTAAGCGGTTCATAACTATGGATAAATGCAAACCCTCCTAATAACGCTGGAGATACATTATCCGCATGAGGTGCCCCACTCGCTAAAGCTTCTCCTTGCATAGCATAATAGATCAACTCTTTATTTGTCAGTGGGTATCCACATAACGCATTGACACCATAGACAGCACCTGCCGAACTTGCAGCACTACTACCAATACCGCTACCTGCCTTGATATTCTTGTGAATCACAATCTCAAAACCAAAGTCAGGTTGTAGTTTTTCTATTAAAGCTAAAGCAGCAACGCCTGCCACATTCTTCTCCACTTCAAGTGGTAAATCAGCTCCAATAATCTCTTTGATACACACTCCTTTTTCTGCTGTTTGAGTGATAATCATTTCATCACCTACATTATCTAAACACACACCCAAAACATCAAATCCACATGATAGATTAGCGATTGTAGCTGGGCAAAATATCTTTATTTCTTTCATCTTATAACAATTTACTTCCTATTCTTATTACATCTGCAAATATTCCTGATGCTGTCACTTCTGCTCCTGCACCCGCTCCTTTTATTAATAACGGTTGTTCTTGATAGCGATTTGTATAGAACATTACGATATTATCTTTCCCTTCTAAGTGATAGAATGGGTGATTAGACATTATCTCTTGCAGACCTACACTAGCCTTACCGTCTTTAAGCGTTGCCACTACTTTTAGACAAGCTCCTTTAGCTTTTGCCCCTTCATATAGAGCTTTAAAATGAGCTTCCTCCTTAGCTAAAGCTGTAATAAACGCATCAGCATCCTCAGCCTCCATACAAGACATAGGTAAGAAACTATCCACCTGTACATCTTCCTCTTCTACCCAATAGTTACACTCTCTCATCAGAATCATCAGTTTTCTCTTCACATCTACACCACTCAAATCTATCAATGGATGAGGCTCTGTATACCCTTCTTTCTTAGCTAGAGCTACTATCTCTGCAAAAGGTATAAAACCGTCATATTGATTAAAAATAAAGTTCAAACTACCACTTAATACTGCTTGTATCTCTTTTACTTGATCTCCTGAGGCAACAAGGTTCTTAATTGTATCAATAATAGGTAAACCTGCACCTACGTTTGTTTCGTATAAGAAAGGAGCATTGTACTTCTTAGATAGGCCTTTTAACTCTTTATAATATTCCATTGTAGAAGAACAAGCTATCTTATTACAAGTCACTACAGCAATACTATTCTTTAAATATGATGCATAAGTCATGGCCACATCAGCAGTAGCTGTATTGTCTACGAATATGCTGTTGCGCAAATTCAGTTCTTTGATCTTATCTAAGAATCCCCTTTGAGTCATAGGTACTCCACAATTAGACAAATCTTTTACCTCAACCAAATCAAATCCTTCTACATTAAAACACATCAATTTAGAATTAGCTATTCCTACCACTCTAACATTTACTTTCAGATGCTCTCTTAAATAATTGTGTTGTTGTACGATTTGCTCTAAGAACTTCCCTCCTACATTTCCTATTCCCATAACAAATAAGTTCAACTGAACCACCACCTCTTCAAAGAAAGCTTCATGTAGTACATTCAATGCTTTCTTAACATCTTTCTCTAGAATAACAGCAGAGATATTACGCTCTGATGCACCCTGAGCGATAGCACAGATATTAATATTGTTACGACCTAACGCACTAAACATTTTACCACTGACTCCTTGATGCCCTTTGATATAATCTCCTACTGCTGCAATAATAGACATCCCTAATTCTACGCGAACTGGTTTTACTTTTTTGTTTTGTATTTCAAACTCAAAAGCACTATTAATCACTTGCTCTGCTCTTTCTGCATCTGAAGCAATAATTGCGAAACAGATAGAGTGCTCTGAAGAAGCTTGAGTAATGAATATCACATTGATATCCTCTAAAGACAATACTTCAAACAGTCGTTTAGAAATACCTGCTACACCTACCATCCCAGGGCCTTCTAATGTCAGTAGTGCTAGATTGTCAATATTTGTAATTCCTCTTACAGGATTAGGGTCTGTACTTCCTACAGCACTGACTAAACTTCCCTCTGCATCTGGTTCAAAAGTATTTTTGACAATCAATGAGATTCCTTTAGGTAAAATCGGCGCCAAAGCAGATGGATACAATACTTTCGCTCCGAAGTGAGAAAGCTCCATCGCTTCTTGGAAGTTGATGTGTTTTACTATTTTTGCCTGTTTTACTACTCTTGGGTTAGCCGTATATATACCACTTACATCAGTCCAGATCTCTAGTTCTTTTAAGTTAAGAGCAGCTGCGATAATAGCCGCAGTATAGTCAGATCCTCCACGTCCTAATGTTGTCACTTCATTTGCTTCTGACTCTGCTATAAATCCTGGTACGATAGTTACTGCACACTTATGTTTCTCAAAGTAATCAACGATCAACTGATCAGTTACTTCAAAGTTTACAGCAGCTTTACCAAACTTGTCATTTGTCTTGATAAAATCTCCACTATATCCATGACGGCAATCTTGCCCCTGTGCCTTCATAACCTCAGCGATAACATAAGAAGAAAGGCGTTCACCATAAGACATAATCAAATCCTTAATACGAGGAGATAACTCTCTTAGTAAGAAACACCCTTGTAACAATACTTCCAATTCATTTAGTTCACGTATAACACTACTCAATATTCCTGCTTGATCATTCACAGGTATTAATGCTCTGACAACTTCTAAATGGCGATGACTAATATCTTTAAATTGATCTATATATTCTTCATTATGTGCTGCCGCTTGTACTGCCGCAAGCTGCAGTAGATCAGTCACTCCACTCAGCGCAGATACCACTACGATAACAGGCTCTTCTATCTTATTGATGATATCTATACATCTCTTTATATTCACGGCATTAGCCACTGATGACCCGCCAAACTTTATTACTTTCATAAAATTTCATTGATTTGGTTTTCTCCCAAAGCAAGTAACTAATTGATATTAATCGCTTTGGATAATATAAAATACAGCCGTTAATAAATAAACGACCACAGACGATGGTTATATGTAATAAATTCCCCCTTTACAGGGTTGAGATAGATGACGATGACGAAGATGTCAACGTAATAATAGTTACTGTAGAAGTAGTAACGTTAGAAACACGAGAAGTTGCACCACTTAAGATAGTAGTGTTTAAAACAGGATTATATGTTCTAAAATTCGCGTTCATTGATATGGCTAAGATACCAAAACCATTTTAAAACAAACCAATAAAAAGTTAAAGAAATTCAAATGTTTATTTCAAACGCCTTCATTAAAGCACTCTTAACCCCAACAAATACAAGAGATAGGCAATATTAAAAACATTTTAAAAAACACTCCTGTTTACGCAAAAAACAAAGAACTCCATCGCTAAAAGCGATGGAGTTCTTTGTTTTTTAAACTTTGTAAACTTATTTTATACCGTCTTCATCAGCCAAATAAGCATATTTCTTTTGTCTATTTTGCCATCTTTCTTCTGCATATTGTCTCAAGTCAACAATCTTATCTTTCTCATCAATAATCTCAAAACCAAGTAGAGTCTCGATAATGTCTTCCATAGTGACTAGACCATCTACTTCACCATACTCATTCACTACAATAGCGATATGCTCATGCTTCTCCTTCATCTTATTCCAAGTCGTAATTACATTCAGTTTTTCAGACACAAATAGAATATCTCTCTTTATATCCTTTAATTGAATATCAAATCTATCTTCTGCTAAATACTCGAACGCAACTTCTCTTAGCACGTAACCTGTAATATTGTCTTTCGTATCACTATACACAGGGATTCTAGAGAAATGTAGAAATTCTTTATTCTTCAGGAACTCTCTTAAAGTCATTTCTTCATCTGCACTAACCAACATAATACGTGGTGTGTGAATTTCGTCTATACGTACTTCGTTTAACTTGAATACGTTTTGAATAATCTTGTTCTCTTTAACACCTAAGATACCTTCTTGCTCTCCAATACTTGCTAGAGTTGCAATCTCTTCTCTACTGGTAGAAGACTCTGCATTCTTCTTGCTCAACCTCTTTGTCAAGAAAGATGACATAATCACTAATGGATAACTTACAACAACCATAGCAGAAATAACACTTGCCATAGATCCATAGATATCCTTAGCATAATTTGCTCCTAAAGTCTTTGGTATAATCTCCGTTAAGACTAAGATTAACAAAGTCAACACAGCAGATACCACTCCGAAATAAGCTTCACCAAAAACTACCGTTGCTTGTGCCCCTACTCCTGCAGCTCCTACTGTATGCGCAACTGTATTAAGAGACAAAATAGCTGATAAAGGCCTGTCAATATCCTCTTTTAGGTTTATCATTTTTAAGGCTTTCTTATCTCCTGCTTCTGCTTTTGACTTTAAAAAAGAAGGGGATAAAGAAAGTAAGCTTGCTTCTGCGATAGAACAGATAAAAGATACAGCTAAAGCTAGAAACAAATAAACTAATAATAATGTCATGTATTTTTAAATATATACACAAGATTAATTATAAAAAACACATAACAAGGATAATAATTAATCAAAACATACAAATTCGCTTCTGAAACGTCAATATGAGTTACTGATATTTAGGTATGTTGCATAATGTATCCACTTACTCTAGTCTTATCACACCAGAAGATATAACACAATCCACCACTACCATAATACACTTCACCTCCCTCTACATCGGGAACTTCTGAGTCTAACTGCATAATAAACTGCATCTTCTCTCCGCTAATAGGACAAGTCAAAACCTCTCCATTCTGTATCCAAGAAGGTTCTCCTCCTATTCTAAACAAATTCTCTCTACTATTAGCGCTTGCCCATGACTGAAACGACCAGCGAGAATCCGTAGGTACGATGCTTACTTCTGTAGGAACCATAGCATGCTCTTCTACCCATTCTATCACCATTGGCTCTCCTATCTTATGAGGAATCCCTTGTTCATCATGTTGATAAAAGACAACACCATTTTCATTTAATTCGCGTAAATGACATCCTAACACTAGTTGAGATAAACTTATTGGCAATCCTTCAGGAATAGGGTTTAATGTAATTATATGCATAAAGGGGTTATTCTCATCTTCCGCTAAATACCCACCTACTTTATACTTATTTGCTAATGGTGTACCATTCCACGTTGGGTGATCTGTACGGTTTAAATGTACTGCACTTGGCTTGTTTAAATACTTTGGTTCAAATAAAATATGATACGTTTGATCTGAACAGTATCTTTTTACCTTTCCATGTTCTCTACACAATCCCACACCTTCTAAATACCCATCGATATAATCTGCTGAACTCACATAAGTGCTCAATTCTAATTCTAACGCATGTGGAATAAGGCTTTCTATAGTAGTGATATCTCTAGATTCGACTAAACAATTAAACAACTTAATCTTAGTTTCTAAATCGGTATTCGATGCTAAGAATTGAGCTAAATAAGGTTGTAATTGAGCAGAAGTACAATTTCTCCAATGATAATCTGCAAAATAGCTATCCCCATTAGGATTTAAGACTAATAAATCATCTAGATAAGGATGTAATATATGAGGTAACTGAATACCTGCATACTCTATAACACTCTCTGCTACGGCACTCTCTTTTTCTTTTAAAATATCAATTGCTATTTTAACTAATTGGCTAAAGTCTTTCTCATTAACATAACTTAGTGCACTGTGAAAAAGCGTTGAATCCTTCTCTATATTCATCAGAAACTCTAAGCAGAAAGCATATATTTCTGCTTCATCCTTCATTAATCCCCTTAATTGATTATAAACATCAGGTGTCTTCCATTCTGTCTGTTTATAATCTATTGCTAATTGTTGTCCTTTACTACTCATTCTTTTCTATCTCTATCCTATTTATTCTAGTTTGCCTTATTGAGAGGTACTTTATACCTTTTGTACAAAGTCTAATCGCTGTATTCCTTGCACTTTGGCGCACATTGCTTGCACTTTCCTAGGACTTTCCTTGCCCAGAGCACCTTTTTGTCGAAGAATAGTGCAAGAATACCTCAAGGAATCTGCTAGCATCACACAGCAAAACTAATCTTGAATTATGACATACTTAAATCCCATCTCTATTTTACTAAAGCCTCGATTCTCTTCAAAGCTTCCTCTGTCGAAATTCCATCATAAAAGTCCTTTATAAATACTGAATCTCCTTTTTTATGAGGTAAAATAGTTGGAATCCCTTTACTATTATCAACCTCAACATTGGTAGGTAAAGCAAAAGAAGTATTAGGAGGATAATTAGGTAAATTAGTCACTAACCAACCAAAGTAAGTAGTCTTGTACTCTTTATCCTCATAGTGCTCATAATAGTCTTTCATACTCGCCTCACTAAGACTAACCCAAACCCCGTAATCCAAGTATTGGCAGGCATCATAGACATACTGAGTCAACACCCCTCTCAGATACCAATGTGTCTCATCTTCTTCATCTATACTACATATTTCGCTCGTTAAGTCTGCGTGTTCTCTTTCTTCCTCAGACAGTGCTAAGTAAGGATCAGGAGCTTTAAATACTAATGCAGGCCAATCCTCGTGTTCTTGCCCACAATCTGCACATATATATTTCATTAGAATGTTCCGTTATCTATTATAAATTGTTGATGTTCTGTTATTGCTCCTTCTAAAGATTCTATTTCTCTATAAATCAACTCCTCTAGGCAGAAAGCAATTACTGTTCTACTCCAAGACTCATTTTGTAGTTCTATAATTTGTCCATACGTCCCTATATCACTTGGATCAGTATCTATCAGTAGATAATCTCCATTCTTCCCTTCTGCAAAAGGAATCCACTTAGGGTTAGCATATCCTGTACACTTAAGTCGGGTATCATAATCAGTTATTATATCTTCATCTACCTCATCATCATCGAACAACTCATTGATACCTTCCCACTCATCTGCTATCTTCTCAAAAGGCAATAAGTCATAATCCCATCCGTTGGCATGCAAACTTAGTGCTGAAGTAACAGCATTCCACTTCACATTCGCTATCTTATAAAAATTAACTAAAATGGCAGGTAATTCTACTTCGTCTAATTGCTCTACAACAATATCTAATTGTTCTTGAGTAATACCATGTGTCGGATTATAGTACTTATTATCAGCACCAACTCTATGTTCTATTGTTTTTTTCCATTCATACCATACCGCCTCTAAATATTCAAAGTTTTCATCAATAGGTAATAATGCTACTTCTTCTTCTTCAACCTCTTCATAAGCTTGTAAAGAAAGAGAATACAACTCTTCCCTTCTGATATTATACCACACCGTCACATCATTAAATCTAAAAGCACCAGTATCATCTGTATCCCAAAGTTTTATACGCTCTTGCTTATGTTCGTTATAATACTTCATTACATCTGATTCCCCATTTAGTTTTAATTGACCTATAAATGCAGATTTCACAGCTGTAGCGTAATCTTCTACTCTATAAGTTACTTCTATGGTATTAATATTTATCCTATCCTTAGCGAAAGCTCGTAATCCTACTGTATGCCAAATATAAACATCATTATGCTCTCCTGAGAATACCTCTGGCTCTCCAAATAGTGTAAACAGTTCTTCTTTTGCTATCGGAAAGCTATACAGTTGCCCATTTATCTCAAATCCTTTTGATGTAAAATCAAAGTCTATCATCTTTTTTATTTTGGGCTAAAATACTATTAATTTCAAACAATAAATTCACTGAATACATGGAAGTATTTACTATTTTTATAAAAACAACTCTTATGAAAACAATAGAATTAACCACAGAACGCCTTCTTCTAAATCAACCTAATCTACAGGATATTCCTCGCCTATTAGAGATTATGAAAAACCCTGTATACAGTCAGAACACAACCAATATCCCTTATCCTTATACAGAGGCAAGTGCTACTTTTTGGGTAAACTTAGCTTTAGAAGGATTAGAGATTGGAGATAAATACATCTTTGCTATTCGATTAAAAAGTAGCTCTACGATCATCGGTGGAGTCGGCTTAGGAATAGACAAGGCAAACAATAAAGCTGAGATGGGCTATTGGTTAGATGATCAGTACTGGAATAAAGGATATATTACTGAAGCAGCACAAGCTCTAGTTCATTTTGGCTTTGAGACATTGCATCTAAAAAGAATATTTGCTTCTCACTTTACGCATAATGAAGCATCAGGAAAAATCATGCAAAAGATAGGAATGCAACAAGAAGGGGTATTGAAAGCCTATACATTAAAGGATGGTGAATACCTTGACCATGTGTTGTATGCGATAGTAAATAAATAAGGGTTAGAAGTTTTAGCTTCTAACCCTTATTTATGTATCGTATCAATTATGATTACTTTTTCTTCACTTTTACATTTTGAGAAGTTGTATTAACCATCGTGATATTAACTCCTTCATCTGATTCTATATTAACCGTAACATCTAACTTACCATCTATAGATTCAAAGTATTTCTTCTCCATATCATAAATAACTTCTTTAGTACCTCCTCCTTTCATCTCTGCAAACTTAGTAGAAGTACTCTTAGAGGTGATCGTTGTCTCAATAACTAAATAGGCTTTATTATTAGCTATTTTGGCTATTTTATTTACTTCTTTGGTTGTTACCTCCACTTCACTTTCATCAGATAATCTCATCTTTTGAGTATTAGTAGACTCAAATTCTTGATTCACTTTTATAGGATCACTACTAAGTCCATTTCCATTAAATAAGTCATCTAACATCACAAGCAAATCTCCTTCTAAAGTCTTGTGTTTTTCACCTAATGATTTAGACAATTTTAACCCTTTTTTGGCATCTACACTACCTCTACTATATCCTTTTATAGGCCCTTCAGTCTCAGTATTTACAACTGATTTTCCTTCAAAAACTCTAGCAACTCTCTTCTCTAGGTCCAAATCAAAGTTCAGAGAATTCTTCTTTTTAGTTGTCCAATGTAGTGTATAACTTGCATTAGATTCTTCGGTCTCATAAGTAGGATAAGAATTCTGCCCCTCTTTATTAATCATCTCAATGATTTCTTTATTTCCTACAAGGTTAGTAATCGTACTAAACTTATCATTCGAAATTATCTCATAAGAGCTACCCGGTTGTAAGTCAAGTGATAAAACAACAGATTCTTGTGCTTGTACCTGAACAGAAAGTGCTACACAAGAAATAAAAAACAGTATCTTTTTCATCTTTTTTAATTAAAATCACCACAAGGTAATTACTTTTTAACAATTAAACTATTCAAATATTAAAAGCTTTTAACTGTTAGATTTCTTATTTCAATAAACTCACATTGTAAATTAAGCTTCTAAGATCTTGTTGGATTGTTTTTACTGTTGCTTGAAGCTCATTATTCATATCTGCCATTAAATGAATTCCCTCTGATTTAAAAAATCCACCTTTGCCAAAATAGAGTTCCTCATCCTTTTTACTAATCTCCTCATTAAAAGCAAAAAACAGCCATCTATTCTTTAATGTCTGTATTAGGGATAATTTACCTTCATTACTAAAAGATTTATCATTCATCACTCTCCATACTGCAGGAGGAAATGCAAGATTATCATTCTGTTCAAACCAAATATTACTAAGTAAACTTCTATTCGTTTTTAGTTCTACTTTTTTGCCTTTCGGATTTAATAACAAAAATCCTAGTCCTGTACCTACTACCCCACCTGCGATATTTAATCCTTTATTCGTATTATCATTTGTAATCAAGGCTGTAGATAATGTAACTGCTGCACCGATCGCGATAGAAGCAACTGTTAGTTGAGTATTGGTAGTTCCGTTTTTAGCATCCAATACCCTTGCTAGTTGATCATATCGCTCCCCATTACAATCTAGTTCTGCTGCCAAAGCATCTATCTCTATCTGAAACAATTGGACTCTAATAATAATCTGTTGCTTCGCTTCTAATCTCTCTATAGGATCTGTACTATTTAAAAACTTAGCCAACTGAGGCACTAATCCCAGATGAGACGCTAGTCTATAATCATGAGGAGACAATTTCTGTTTAACTCCTAAATCTTCAAACGCCCTTTGCTCTTCAGTGGTATCATCTGTATACACAATGGTAGGCGCACAATAGTTCTCTTGCAAAACAGTCACTCTTGAACTTTTAATAACTGATGAACAAGATACTAAGAAAGTACAACCTATAAGGGCTGTCATTAGTTTAATCCATTTCATTTTACTTATTTTTAATTCAAAAATAATTAATAAGAGTTAAAATAATTATCTTTAATCAATATTTTTACATTAAAAACAAAAGAGGCAAGCATTATACTTACCTCTTATTCTTTTACTTAAATAATCTTCTCAACCAATTCTCCTTCCTTTTTGTATAAGGAGGATATTTCATATTAGACTCAAACCAGAATGGCTTGTGTAGTATACTTTTAAAATGAGTAAACGCTTCGAAACCATATCGTCCATGATAACTCCCCATTCCGCTAGCACCCACACCTCCAAAAGGCAAGGTACTTGTAGTCAAATGCATTAAACTATCATTGACTGCACCTCCCCCAAAAGAGACTTCTCTTAAAATCTTCTTTATAAGGCTCTGATCCTTGGAATAAATATAACATGAAAGAGGTTTAGGTTTTTCTTTTACTTTCTCAATTACCTCATCTAATGACTCAAAAGCTATAATAGGCAATATAGGGCCAAATATCTCTTCTTGCATAACACTATCTCCCCAATCGACATTATCAAGGATTGTAGGGCTTATAAATCGTTTTTCTCTATCTATATAGCCACCAAAACATACCTTCTCAAGATTAATTAAACTAACCAATCGATCAAAGTGGTGTGTATTAATAATCTGTAAATAGTGAGAAGGTAATTCTTTACTATCCAATGGGTAATTACTCATTTCTTTCTGAAGTTGTTTAATCAACTTCTCTTTGATTTCTCTTTCTACTAATAGATAATCAGGAGCTACACAAGTCTGTCCCGCATTCAATAACTTCGCCCAAACAAGACGTTTAGCCGTTATCTCTAAGTCACAATCTTTTAAAATAAACACAGGACTCTTTCCTCCCAATTCTAGTGTAACAGGAACTAAATTCTTCGCTGCTGCCTGATATACTATCTTTCCAACAACAGTACTTCCTGTGAAAAATATCTTGTCAAACTGTAGGCTTAATAACTGTGTAGTTTCTTCTACTCCCCCCTCTACCACATATAAAAGCTCTTTAGGAAAAATACTATTGAGCAACTCTGCTAATACATTGGATGTATTCATTGGTAATTCACTAGGCTTAATCATTACTGTATTTCCTGCTGCTATAGCTGTCAAAGCAGGCAAAAGAGATAATTGATAAGGATAATTCCACGCACCAATGACTAAACACAATCCTAATGGTTCTGGCATTATATACCCCCTCCCAGGAAAATTGATAACACCTGTAGAAACTCGTTTAGGCTTACTAAGTTTCTTAATATTCTTGATAAAGTAATCAATCTCTAGATAAACAATAGACAACTCTGTCATATAGGTCTCAAAAGAAGACTTCCCAAAATCTAGATATATCGCTTCAGCCAATCTGTCTTCATTGGCTTTAAGCAATTGTTTTAGTTTCTTTAATTGTGTAATACGAAAGCTAATATCCTTCGTTTGATTGCTATTAAAGAAGTCCTTTTGAGCATTGAATATTGAGAGTATAGTGTCCATAGCGTAATAGTTATCCTATCAAAGATATTCATTTTACAGATATGATAAAGTAATACAAAAAGCGAGACTATAAGTCTCGTTGGTTATTACGGTATTTTATGAATAACTCCATAGTTATAATAAGTCAAAGTTCCTTTCTCTGTTAGGTAAATCACTTTATTCTTCGCTAATACTTTTAGACGTATTACCATCTCATTTTCTTGTTTAGAAGATTTAGGTAATAGTACTTGCCAATTCTCTATTTTACTAAGATCAACACTTAATTGTCCTTTTAAGAGATTTTTACCAGCGAAAAGATAGATAACCTCCTCTGCACCACAATAATCTCCTGCACCTAATAATTCAATATCATCTCCATTGTCCTCGAAAACAGACTTACTATATACTTCTAAGATTTCTTTTGCAGTATAATCTTTAAACTGAATAAGGCTTCCACTGTACATCAGATGCTCTAGTCCTGAAGTGAAATATACCTGTTCTCTATCTTCAAAGAAATTCACTACTGGTAATAGCTCCACTTTAACCTCATTCATATTTAAATCAATAAAACTCTTATTTTCTGTATCAAAAGCAATAATATCTCCACCCCATTCTCCATAATTAAAACCTCCTCAAATAACATTACTCCTATCTATAAAATAAGTTGAAGGAACAGACATTCCTTCTTTAATTCTTATTTGAGTATTCATAGTTTTTTGTTGATTGTATATCTTAGATGTAGACACATCTTCTATTCCTTTATCAGTGAATAAATAGCCATCACCTTTACTAGTATACTGTACTCCATTCACCTTATTAAGACTACTGTAGATAATCTTCCACTCCTTATTTTGGTAAAAGAGAAGATTCTTATTATTAGCAACTACAATTAACTCATCCCCTTTCAGACTAATATTATTTAATTGTGTATCTCCTTCTGTCTGAATTTCCTCTACTAATTTTAAAGTAACTTTATTATACACTGATATTTTATTCTGTCCCTTTAAAACATAGACAAGTGAATCAGAAACAACAAAGTCTCTGATTTTCTGACCAAAAACAGTACTCATAAAAACAAGATTTACTAAACTTAAAATGATAAACTTTTTCATATTCTTTCTCTCAAAGACTTTAAAACGACTCTTTATAACCTTCTCTATCAATAAGGCTCTTAGGAATGACAAGAACGCTTACTAATATACATTATCTCCTCTTAGTACAACTATTTATTAAACAAAAAAAGGGACTCATCTCTGAGCCCCTTCCTTATTAAAATCTTATATTTTAGTCGATTACCAAACGAACATTGGTCTTTCTTCCATCATTTCATTTACTTCGTCTGCTACTTCTTCTAGAACAGCCTCATCAGTATGATTCATCAATACTCTATCAATAAGTTCTACGATAGTTTCCATATCAGCTTCTACTAAACCTCTTGTAGTAATAGCTGGAGTACCAATACGGATACCTGAAGTTACAAATGGAGATTTGTCATCAAATGGAACCATATTTTTGTTCACAGTGATTTCAGCTTTCACTAATGCTTGTTCAGCTTCTTTACCAGAGATATTCTTATTTCTAAGATCGATAAGCATCATGTGGTTATCAGTTCCTCCAGAGATAATGTTATAACCTCTCTTCACGAAAGCAGCAGCCATAGCTTTAGCATTCTTCTGCACTTGCATCATATATTGGAAGTACTCATCAGTTAATGCTTCACCAAAAGCAACAGCTTTAGCAGCGATAATGTGCATTAAAGGTCCTCCTTGGTTTCCAGGGAATACAGCACTGTCTAATAAAGCAGACATCATACGTACTTCACCTTTAGGAGTAGTTAATCCGAATGGATTAGGGAAGTCTTTACCCATCATAATCATACCTCCACGTGGTCCTCTCAATGTCTTGTGAGTAGTCGTAGTGATAATATGACAATGAGGTACAGGGTCATTCATTAATCCTTTAGCGATTAAACCTGCAGGGTGTGAAATATCAGCCATTAAAATAGCCCCAACGCTATCTGCAATCTCTCTGAAACGTTTAAAGTCCATATCACGAGAATAAGCAGATGCTCCAGCGATGATTAATTTAGGTTGCTCTTTAGTAGCTACCTCTTGTATTTTATCATAATTTAATAATCCTGTCTCTTGATCTACTCCGTAGAATACAGGATTGTATAACTTTCCTGAGAAGTTAACTGGTGATCCATGAGTTAAGTGTCCTCCATGAGATAAGTCAAAACCTAAGATTTTGTCACCTGGTTTAAGACATGCAAAGAATACAGCTGTATTAGCTTGTGATCCAGAGTGAGGCTGTACGTTAACATACTCAGCACCGAATAAAGCTTTAGCACGGTCTATCGCGATTTGCTCTACTACGTCTACTACTTCACATCCGCCGTAGTAACGTTTATTAGGGTATCCCTCAGCATACTTGTTAGTCAAACAAGAACCTGCTGCTTCCATAGTTTCTTCACTTACAAAGTTTTCAGAAGCAATTAATTCAATACCATGAATTTGTCTATCTTGCTCTTCTACGATCAGGTCGAAAATTTCTGAATCTCTTCTCATTTAGTTTGTGTGTTTCGTTAATTTGATTCCAAATGTACAAAAAACGTTTGTTATATTCAGTCTTAATTATATATTTGAATATACTATTAACTTAAACAAAAAAACAATTATGATGATTAGTGCAAATGATCCGATGAGGAAAACATGGTTACCAGTAGAGAGTGATTCTGACTTTCCAATTCAGAATATTCCTTTCGGTGTTTTTATCACCAAAGATGATATTATAACTATAGGAACTCGTATCGGAGATTATGCCATTGATTTGAGTGCCTTACAAATGCTTGGATATTTTAAAGGTATAGAGCTGACAGATGATGTTTTTTTACAAGACACACTTAATGACTTTATCTCTAACGGCAAAAAAACATGGCGAGCGGTAAGAAATAGAATCGCTGAGATATTTGACCAAAACAACGATGAATTAAAAAACAATACTAAACATAGAGATGTTGTCATCTTCAAAATAGAAGATGTAGAAATGCAATTACCTGTGTATATAGGAGACTATACTGACTTCTACTCAAGTAAAGAGCACGCTACCAATGTTGGAACCATGTTTAGAGATCCTGATAATGCTTTATTCCCTAACTGGCTTCATATCCCGATAGGGTACCATGGTAGAAGTTCTACTATTGTTCCTTCAGGAGTAAATGTAAAACGTCCTGTAGGACAGACTCTTCCAAAAGGAGCTACCACGCCTATCTTCGGAGCGTCACAACGTGTAGACTTTGAGCTAGAAACTGCTTTTATTACTACAGATGCTAACCTAATGGGAGATAGTGTACCTGTAGATGATGCTGAAGAGTACATCTTCGGTATGGTGCTTCTAAATGACTGGAGTGCACGAGACGTTCAGACTTGGGAATATGTACCACTAGGGCCATTCTTAGCTAAGAACTTTGCTTCTTCTATTTCTCCTTGGATCATCACTTTAGATGCTCTTGAGCCTTTTAGAGTAGCAAGCCCAAAACAAGACCCTACTCCTCTTCCTTATCTACAACAAACTGGAGATAAAGCTTTTGACATCAAGCTAGAAGTTTACATACAACCAGAGAATAGTGAAGATAAACTAGTAGCTGAATCTAACTTTAAATATATGTACTGGACAATGAGTCAGCAATTAGCTCATCACACTGTAAATGGATGTAAAGTAAACTCAGGAGACTTAATGGGCTCTGGTACTATATCTGGTCCTACACCTGACAGTTATGGTTCTATGTTAGAGTTAACTTGGGCTGGTAGTAAACCTATCACCATGCCTGATGGTAGTACTAGAACATTCTTACACGACTATGATACTGTAACCATGAAAGGATACTGTAAAAATGATGAAGTAAGAATTGGTTTTGGAGAAGTAAGAAGTACTTTACTTCCTGCTACAATCAAGTTTTAAAACACTATACTGATCAAGTATAAATGACATACAAAAGCGTGAAGTAACTCTGTTATTTCACGCTTTCTTTTTGAGTAAACCTATACTCTTTTCTAATTATTAAGTACATTTGAGCCTTCAATACTATGACTATGTACACAGAACAAATCAAACGCATCAAAGAAAAAATAAGTCAACTTGACAAATTAGACCAAGACTTGGAAGTATTCGGTGCTGATACACATGAATATATATTAAACCCTGTATTAGGCGAGAAAGAAGTAACACAATTTGAAAAAGAGCATCAAATCAGTTTACCAAAAGACTACGTAGCTTTTATTACACAAGTAGGAAATGGTGGTGTAGGTCCATTTTATGGATTACAAACACTAGCGGAAGCTAGTGTAAACGAAGAAGTAATGATGATCACAGGAGAAGACACTTCTTCTCTTTTACAAAAAGCTTTCCCGCATACTCAACCTTGGAACCCTATTGAGGCACTGGGTGAAATAGATAATAAGATAGAAAAAGCTGCTGAAGAAGGAAACGAAGAATTAGAAGAAGAACTATACGAAGAGAGATTAGAAATAATCGGTGGCGAAGAGCACGATTATGGAAGACTTAACTTATGTGACTATGGATGTGGTATCACATTATTCTTAGTAATTACGGGAGAACAAAAAGGAATTATGTGGACTGATGATAGAGTTAATGACGGCGGATTATACCCAAGTATTGAGCTAGAGAACGAAGCTAGTCTGTCTTTTTTAGACTGGTATGAGCTTTGGTTAGATAATACTATTGCTGAATTTGAATAAAACTCAGTATAGATAATTGAAATAAAGAAGCGTGAAACGCCCCGTGCGTATCACGCTTTTTTAATAGGCTAATAGTCTTTTTAGCCATAGTCTGTACATGGTAAGTTAACGTCTTATTCCTTTTTCTTTTTCAACGATTTGATTAAAGTGTACAGCATACTTCTAATCTCTGTAATAGTAGAATCGTATTGAGCTATATTCTCTAAATAATTCAGATCATGTGCTATCACTAATTGAGTTTCTAACTCTGCTAAATTTCCTAGAGCTATGTATAGAAACTGTTTATACTCCTTATTCCCTTTTCTAGCACTCCCCTCAGCTATATTAGAAGGAATAGCTACAGCACTCTGTCTTAGTTGACTGCTCAGTCCATATATTTCCTCTTTTGGGAAGTCTTTTGTAATATCATAAACAGTAGAAACAAACTCTACACTGTACTTCCAAACCTCTAAATCGCGATGTGTATTCATAATTAAATTTTAGTCGAAACTACTTATAATAATGTTGGTATAGGCTATCATAAATATTACGAAATAATTAAGTTATCGTAAAGTAGAGATTATACACTCCTCTATCTTTCCTTTCCTAACCTGAGTTCGATTACTATTAGTTTTTTACAATTACATAAAACGTAAAAACAAAACAACACTATAAATAACTGGTCAACAACGCATTTTATCTTCATACTTAAAGATAAGTGCGTGAAATCTATTTTATATAATAAGTTTTATACTTTTTTATTTCATACTAAGCCTAAAAAGGCTGTCAAAACAAAGAGACTTATTTTATCTTTTAATCTTGTTTAGGGTTTTCTAAGAAATGCAATAGCTTAATGTAGTTAAAGCCCACAAAGACTATCAAAACTCTTGCGTATACTGCAAAACTACCTGTACAAAAGAAACTGATTAGCACTACTCAAACTATACATTAAACAAGGTTTTCTTCGGGCGTTGATTAGAGAGTCTTTTGGAGTTCTTCGGAAAACTAGTCTTCCTTCCGAAGAAACACTGAATTATTCCGAAGAGGTTCCGAAGAAACGCATAGCGACAACATTTCTTATTACTGTAAATCAACCAATTACAATACCAAAATAGGAATAAAGTGGAACTTTTGGGAAATAAAGAGAAGTTTTTGGAAGAGAATGGAAGAAAGTGGAAGCTATTCTAAAAACTTGTTTTTTCGATTGTAGTTTTGCCATGTAATCAGGAAGAGAAATATAATCTAATTGGTATCCTATGATTTTCCGTGATAAACCTGCAAGCTAACTTCTTTTTAAATATTTTTATCGAACAACCATGATTTTATCTCAGTCTTTATTTACAAGTTAAGGATAGTTTTATTTTGACCTACTAGGAGATTGCTTGAGGTTTTCTTGCACCTTTCTTGCACCTTTCTTCGACGAAAACTACCTTCTAGGCTAGAAAACCCCTAGAAATCTCCTAGCAATCCCCTAAGAAGTGCAAGCCAAGTGTTCTTGTTCTAATCCTAAATATGAGTGTCATTCTATATTAATACAATGATACACTAATGGATAAAACCTCTTTAGCCCAACTGAGGTTCCTAAATAAAAAGCTCCTTAGTATAATCACTAAGAGGCTTTAAAAAAAAGTACATTATTTACTCTAAAAGTAAATCGTAATTAACATCCTATACTTTCGTGCGCCGCTACGGGCTGTATAGAAACATTATTATTGGTTATATCTGACAGATACAATGTCGGTCTAGAGATATTGTACTCCGTAGAAGTATTAATCAATATATCTATTATATTATCACCATTAAGATCTCCACTAAAAATCACTTTAGGCACCTGTCCTTCTTCAAAGTATTTCTTAGATAATAGCATCATTTCGCTGACTTGTTCTCCATCTTTTATCTCCATACGCAAAGTATAATTCTTCACATAATACTTAGGCATTTCATAACCTTGCTCTACAGAGTTTAAGAAGTCTTCTTCGCTTACTCCATTAAGTTTTCTTGTACCTGTAGCATATAAAGTATACTCCCTACCTTTAAATGAGATTTGTACTTTCTCACCAGGATAGATATATGAAGGAATATTTGCCGTCTCTACAACAGCCTCTTTCAGACTACTATTTTTATTCTCTATAAACATTAGACAAGCTTGTTTTCCACTATTAGAAATAGCTACTCCACTCACTTCGTCTTCCTCTTCACTAGTATCTGCAAGGATCTTAGATACCAGAGGCGCCATAGCCACTAACTTATAAGTATTAGTACTATCAGATATTAATCCTAACCATTCTTTTGACTCTATTCTTTCAGGAACTTCATCTGCATGAAATGCCCCAGGTGTAAGAAGCGTATTGTCAAATGAAAAATGTTTTGGATAATCCTTAATATTTTCGGTTCCAGACACTATACTATAGTGTTCAAAACCATCGTCATCTGTTCCTATGTTGCTGATGACTATTTCTTCAGGTTTTAGGTTAGCGTAACCAATATTCCGCTCACCCTCAGTAGATACTTCTTCTACTTCTTTTTTTTTACAACTGTTCATAGCTAGCCCAATTGTCAAAACTATCACTGCAATTAGTGATTTTCTTTTCATCGTTATTTCGTATTTTTAAGGTGGTGCAAAAGTATATGTTCTTCTGATATCCCAACTATAAAAACCACATTTTAACACTACTCGTAATAAACTAATAAACAGATAATTGCATCATTAAAAAACAATACCGTACTGCTACTTAATGTCAAAACTCTTAAAAAGCTTCCCAACAAGTTTACTATACCTCTTCTTTTTGTAAATTGCTGATTCTTAAAAACAAGATGAACAGTAAAAATAATCTTCATCTTTTACACCACATAAATGCAATACATCATGAATGCAAAAACATACTTAATATTTGGAGTAAGCAAAGGCTTAGGAAAAGCCATCACGCAATATATTCCTAATGAACAAGATATCGTTTATGGGATCTCTCGTACTAAACCTGATTATTTAGATAAACACGATCAGAACAAGCATTGGATAGCAGGAGATTTATCTCATCCAAGTCAAGCTACTAATGACTTAAAACAAGCAATAGGTAACCAAAAAATAGATTATTTAATCTATAATGTAGGGATATGGGAACACAATGCTTTCTCAGATACTTATAGCTTCCATGATAATACGCAAGAAGAAATCATCAATATGATTAACACCAACATCTCTTCTTGTATTCTAATGATTCAAGCCTTTATAGAAAACCTAAAGTTATCAGAGAATGCTAAGATTATCTTAATAGGATCTACTTGGGGATTAGATAATCACAATGGAAAAGAAGTTGCCTTCTCAGCAACCAAGTTTGCATTAAGAGGAGTTATTCACTCTTTAAGAGAAAACCTAAGAGAAGATAATATAGGAGTATCTATTCTTAACTTAGGATATCTAGCTACAGAATATGGATGTGAAGAAACTGTAAAGTCTATTATCGAGAAATCTAATGGGGAACTTATCCCATTACAAGATGTATTACAAGCCATCCGTTTTATCATCTCAACATCTAATGCAACGTGTGTAAAAGAAATCAATATGCCTGCGATGAAGGATTTAAATATGTAGTAAAAACAAATATCAACAAAGCCATAACACACTGAATATCTTAAAAATATAAAATAAAAAAATCTAAAACCTGTATTTTATTTATACCTTTGTAAAAGATATTAAAATCACAATACTTATGAAAACTCAACACAAAGAAAATCAAAACAAAAACGGATCTTGTGTTACTCTCTGCAATAACAATATTAGCACAGAAATCATAAGTAATACTATATCACAAGAACATAAAAATTTTATAGATTCTAGATTAGAACACTATCATAACAATCCAGATGACTTAATGGACTTTGAAGAATTAGTAAATAAATTTGAAAAAGAGCTATAGTGTATATATTGGTAAACAATTCTTTAGTTGAACAAGATATTAGATTTGCCTTTGATTACTACAAAAGTATATCACACAAACTTGCAAAAGAATTTATACAACAATTACAAAAAGCAAAAGAGAACATCATATTATACCCTTTCAGTAATGATATAGTCTATAATAATGTACGTTTACATAAGTTAAAACAATTCCCTTATCACATACATTATATTGTAGAGGAAGATAAAATGAAAATTATCATCCTCGCTATTGTACATACTAAAAGAGAATATTCTAAATACAAATAAGAGAATATTCTAAATACAAATAAGAGAGGCTGTCCATGGACAGCCTCTCTTATTTGTATTGGTTGTTTACTAACATCCTAAATTCACTAAAGCCGCAACAGGTTTTACTGTTACTGCTCCTGATTTACCTTCTGATAGATACAACGTATATCTACTCATATTATAGTTATAAGTAGTATTAATTAGAAAATCAATATTTCCATCTCCATTTAAATCTCCTACAAAGTCGATTGTAGGAGTAGCTTCTTCTAAACTTGATAAATCTAATAAAGTAATTATCTTATCTTGCTCCTTAACTTTTAAGAATAAACTGTATTTTTTAATCTCATACCCTTGTACCTCTTCTCCTTCTTCATTTTGGTAAGTATAGGCTGCTCCTTTTTCTCCTTTAGCAAAGAGAGTATAGGTTTTTCCCTTAAATATAAAATCTTTGCTCTCGCCTGGATAAATAGTCTTAGGCAAACTGACTGTTTCTAGGTTACTACCCTGAGTTAATACCCCTTCATTCGTCATGAACACCACTTCACCCACACTCTTAGCAGAGACTTTTACCCCTGTCATTTCTCCTGCTTCATCTAATACTACATCATGTATTAATTTAGTAGTAGGATTTACTTTATGTACGCTATATGTACCATCTGTTTCCTTTATTAATCCTACCCAAGACTTACTACTTACATTATCTACTATTTCTCCTTCATGATACTCACCTGTCATAATTAAATCATGCTTAAACTTAAAAGAAGTTGGATAAACTGTAGGGTCATAATAATCTTCCTCTTCTTCTACTACAGCCTCATCTACTATAGCTGCAGGTTCCTCTTCTCCTTCATTAACAGAAGTTATTGTTTCCTCTATAGGAGTTTCTATTGTAGAAGATTCTTCTTGTTTGTCTTTACAAGCTGTAGTTAAACTAACTATAGCCGTAAATACGAATATAGACATCAGTCTTTTCTTCATAATTTGCGAGTTTTAAAACCTTGCTAAAATAAAAATATTCTTGCTTCCTACAACTCCTAACTCACAGACAATAAATAATTACAAATCAAAAAGTTATATCTAAAATCATGTTTATCTCCAAGTACAAGAGTCATTTTTACATCCAAAATTAAAGAAAGCTTGTAAAAACAAATACAAAACTGGAATCATCAAAATCCACAATTCTGCATCTAAAGCTTGAAATAAAAGTAATACTCCTAGACCTAGACGAATCCACCTCATCACTGTCCATTTCTTAAAATATGCAATAATCATCTTATATCATTTAATACTTCAAAGATAGATAACGATAATCTTACCTACTGTTACATAAGTTACAGACTCTCTCTTTTAAGGTAACGAAACTAACTTCTTTAGGAATTTGTGTCCAATATATGGGGAGCTCTTGCTGGAAAGCCTCATTAATATGAATACTACATGAATTGACAAAGAAGAAAGAATAACTTTTTCATTATTTAATCGTTGTGTAACAATTGTTACTTCATCTGTCTACACTATCTGCTACTTTCGCTGATATATAAACCATAATATAGTAAACAATGAGAAAATTAGTTTTAGCCATCGCTTTATGTTCTATCGTAAGTGCTCAAGCAGTAGCCTACAATACAGTAAATAATGAAACATCTATTGTTGCTTATGAACAAGATACTAAAGGAGATAAATATGCTATTCTAGTACAATCTATAAAAAACCTACGCTCTTCTATAATGACAGGAAGTGAAATCAAACAAGCTAATCCTAAAGCTGATTTCCAAATCGTAATCATGGGGCAAATGGTACAAGAGTTAAACAATAAAGAACTACGTGCTGAGTTAGATGCTGCAAATAAAGCAGGTATTAAATTAGTAGTATGTGAATTTGCATTAAACGTTTACGGTGTAACATTGAAAGACTTGCCTTTGTACTTTATCGGAACACCTAATGCGCATAAATACATGTTTCAGTTAAATGAAAACAACTACAATACACTTTCTATTTAATTAAGAAAGTCCCCCCTGTATTTATGACAAAAGAGGCCGAAAGCCTCTTTTTTATTTTACCTCATCTGTATTCCATTGATCCCAATATTCAGGTCCATATATAATATCTATATACTCTCCATCTTTACTGTCCATATCTCCCAAATACATCTGCATATGTTCAGGGATACGTTCATAAGCTATTTTTAATGCTTCTTTTAATTCATCTGTAGGATTCTCTTGATAAGCTTCTAAAGCCTCTCTACACAACTGAAGTAAAGATTTCTCTCCATTTAACTGTCGATAGTCATCTTCTAATTCTACGAATATCTCTTCAATCTCATTACTATAAAACTCCTCTACTATTGTAAATTCTCCAAGGTTTTCTATTATCACTTTAGCCCCATTAGGAATGGTACTACAGACAATACCTTCATCTATCAAAGCCCTTAAACGTTCAAAGTCTAAAACTTTTTCTTCTCCACAACCGTGAATTAAGATCGTTTTATCTTTAAAAAGTAATAATTGCACTAAATAATACTTCCCTTCTGAAACATAAAATAGACTGCGATTCTCTCCTTTTATTTTAGTTGGAAAGAAGTGATCCACATTTACCGTATCTATTTTATACAATGTCCCTGTTCCTGACTCCCCTACTGTGACGCCATTGACTTTTCGCTCTTGATAAGTATATATATTCGTCCAATTAGGATTAAGTTCTAATACCAAACTTTTTATAAACTCAAGATACGTCTCAGGTGTATAATACCAATGTCCTTTATCTATTTTCCAAGATCCTAGATTAAAACAGGAGATTTCCTCTCCGTCAGGTATATTAGTGACAACCCATCCTTTCTGTACATCTTTAATAAAATGTTCGAAATCTTCAAAGTTCCAATCCGCTATCCTTCCATCTTCATAAACATCAAAATGTGTAAAGTGGTATCCTCCATTCTGGATAATACCTGGTGTCTTTACCCCTTGTAGAGTAGCAGTTCTATAAACTAATGTTCTACTCATCCTATAGTCTCAGCAGTAATTTCTCTGTATCAACACCATCTATACTCTCATGTGAAGTATTAAAGACCGCTTTTCCCTTAGAAACAATGATTAATTGTGGTGACTCGTGATGCACATCTAGTTCTTCTTTTACCTCCATAGACTGAAGTCTATTATTAACTACATCTACTAGATAACAATCTGCATCTGTAGGATTAGTAAAGCTTGCTTCAAAATTTCTTAATGCAAATTTACTAATATGGCATCGAGGGCTGTGTTTAAATATAATTACTGCTTTATCATTTGAATTAGCAATCAGGTCTTTTACTTGACTACTTTCTGTTATATTGATCCATTTCATAAGACAAAATGTTAGTGTGATTTACATTACTTAAGCGAATTTATGACTTTTTGACATCTTTTACTAATACGAATAATTCAAATATTGCCAAAAAGTCTTAATTTTAATATTGGAACACCTTTTGCCTATTACGATATATCCAAACAAATAAACGATTTATTATATGAACTTAAATAATTTTACAATAAAATCTCAAGAAGCCTTACAACAAGCACAGGTAATCGTGCAAGGCTTAGGGCAACAACAAATAGAAAATGAGCACATCTTTAAAGCTATTATGGAAGTAGATGAAAATGTGACACCATTTATCTTAAAGAAACTAAACATCAATGTAGATACTTTTAAATCTGTATTAGATGCTACGATAGCTAACTTTCCGAAAGTAGCTGGAGGACAATTAGGCTTATCTAGAGAGGCAGGTACTGCTATCACTGAAGCTCAGGCTATCGCTACGAAAATGAAAGATGAGTACGTATCTATTGAACACTTAATCTTAGCAATCTTTAAATCAAAAAGCAAAGTAGCTCAGATCTTAAAAGATCAAGGTGTTACAGAAAAACAACTTGAAGCTGCAATTAACGAAATCAGAAATGGAGCAAGAGTAACTTCTGCCTCTGCAGAAGAAACTTACAACTCTTTAAATAAATATGCGAATAACTTAACGCAATTAGCTAACGAAGGTAAGCTGGATCCTGTAATTGGTCGTGACGAAGAAATCAGACGTGTGTTACAAATCTTGAGCCGTCGTACTAAAAACAACCCAATGCTTATCGGTGAGCCAGGAGTTGGTAAAACAGCTATTGCAGAGGGATTAGCACACCGTATCGTACAACAAGACGTACCTGAAAACTTAAAAGACAAACAAATCTTCTCTTTAGATATGGGAGCTTTGATTGCAGGTGCGAAGTACAAAGGAGAATTTGAAGAGCGTTTAAAATCAGTAGTAAAAGAAGTAACTTCTGCTGAAGGAAATATCATTCTATTCATTGATGAGATTCACACCCTTGTAGGTGCTGGAGGTGGTGATGGTGCGATGGATGCAGCAAATATCTTAAAACCTGCATTAGCACGTGGAGAACTACGTTCTATCGGAGCAACTACATTAGATGAGTATCAAAAATACTTTGAGAAAGACAAAGCTTTAGAGCGTCGTTTCCAAAAAGTAATGGTAGATGAGCCAGATACAGAAAGTGCGATCTCTATCCTACGTGGTATAAAAGAGAAATATGAAGCTCACCACAAAGTACGTATAAAAGATGAGGCGATTATAGCTGCTGTTAATTTATCAGAGCGTTATATCACCAACCGTTTCTTACCAGACAAGGCAATTGACCTTATGGATGAAGCTGCGGCTAAACTAAGAATGGAGATCAACTCTAAACCAGAAGAACTAGACGTATTAGATCGTAAGATTATGCAGTTAGAAATTGAAATTGAGGCGATTAAACGTGAGAACGATGAGGATAAACTTAAATCTCTTGGATTAGAAGTAGCTAACTTAAAAGAAGAAAGAAACGATATCTATAGCAAATGGCAATCTGAAAAAGAGGTTGTAGATAAGGTACAAGCTATCAAACAAGAAATAGAAACTTATAAGCTGGAAGCAGAAAAAGCAGAACGCGATGGTGACTATGGAAAAGTAGCTGAGCTTAGATATGGTAAGATAAAAGATGCTCAAGAAGAACTTGAGAAAGCACAAAAACAATTAGACGAAAACCAAAATGGTCAATCGCTAATTAAAGAAGAAGTTACAAGTGATGATATCGCTGAAGTAGTAGCGAAATGGACTGGTGTACCTGTTACTAAAATGCTTCAAAGTGAAAGAGAAAAACTACTTCACTTAGAAGAGGAGTTACACAAACGTGTAGTAGGTCAAGAAGAAGCAATTGAAGCGATTAGTGATGCAGTACGCAGAAGTCGCGCTGGATTACAAGACCCTAAAAAACCAATAGGTTCATTCCTATTCTTAGGTACTACTGGGGTTGGTAAAACAGAGTTGGCAAAAGCATTAGCAGAGTACTTATTTGATGATGAAAATGCGATGACTCGTATTGATATGAGTGAATATGGTGAAAGACACAGTGTAAGTAGATTAGTAGGAGCGCCTCCAGGATACGTAGGATATGATGAAGGTGGTCAATTAACAGAAGCTGTACGTAGAAAACCTTACTCAGTAGTGTTATTAGATGAGATTGAGAAAGCACACCCTGATACATTTAATATCTTACTTCAAGTTTTAGATGAAGGACGTCTAACAGACAATAAAGGACGTTTAGCTGACTTTAAAAACACAATCATCATCATGACTTCTAATATGGGTAGTCATATCATCCAAGAGAAGTTTGAGAATGCTACGAATATGGAGCAGGCTTCTGAAGATGCTAAAGTGGAAGTACTAAACGAATTGAAACAACAAGTGCGTCCTGAATTCTTAAACCGTATAGATGAAGTAGTGATGTTTACTCCATTGAGCAAAAACAACATCTTACAGATTGTAGATATACAACTACAAAGTGTATTCAAAATGCTTGCTCAACAAAACATACATATGGAAGCTACTGCGGAAGCTAAAGAGTTCTTAGCTACTAAAGGCTTTGATCCTGAGTTCGGTGCACGCCCTGTAAAACGTGTAGTACAAAAAGAAGTGTTGAACCGCTTGTCTAAAGAAATCTTATCTGGTAATGTAAAAGCAGATAGTATGATCTTGTTAGACTCGTTTAACAACGAGTTGGTCTTCAGAAACCAACAATAACATTTCGGATTAGTTAGTGAATAGTTATAAAATGAAAACACCCTAAGTCTAGATGACTTAGGGTGTTTTTTATTGCGTATACTTTTAATTAGTATTCCCAAAGCATTAATCCTGCTTCATAACCAGCACCTAGTGTCCAAAACAAAATCTGCTCTCCTTGTTTAATCTTCCTTACTCTTCGCTGATATTGATCTAATGCTAAAAAAGGACTTGACGAACCAGTATATCCTAATTCATGAGAATAAAAAGGCACTTTATCATCACCTAAATTAAAATACTCTTTGATTAATTGTACATTTTTATAAGAAAACTGAGAAAACATAAACAAATCTATATCTTCTACACTCATTTTATTTCTCTCTAAAAATAATAATAGTTCTTTCTTTATGAAGTCCACACTTCCCATTCCGTCAAAGGAGCGATCCCATACTAATACATCTTCATTCTTAAACTGAGAAAAGCCAGCTGGCGGATAAGACACTGTATCAGCAATATCACTATCTGTATGATACATTACATCCTTAAGTCCTATACTTTCTCCATCCTTATCAAGAATAAAAGCAAAAGCAGAATCAGAAAAACAAAATGCTGTAATTGGATTATTATTATCTACTATACGACATAGATTCTCTGCACATACAATTAATGCTCTCTGCATGTTAGGAGTACATTGCAAATATTTAGTCAACTGATCTAACGCTATAAATGCTCCAATGCAATTGGCATTTAAATCAAAACACATAGTTTTCTTCTTTGCATTCAACATTTGATGCAACTTGATAGAAGCTGATGGTACTAAAAGCTCTGGTGTAGCAGAAACTAAAGCAATAACATCAATATCTTCAATATGCAAACCACATTCTTTTAATGCTCCTTTTGCAGCTTTGGTAGCCATAGTAAGTGTTGTTTCTGTAGAATTTCGATCTAGAATAAATCTTTTTTTCCTTCCAAGACTCTGTTGAATTCTTTGCATTGGAATATTTCTTTGTTCAAAAGAAGCTATTACACACTCATTTGTTTCATAACTAGTTGGGTGATAAAAATAGGTCTGTTTTATTGTCATAATTATAAATTTTGATTGTAATTTAATTACATAAATTTATAAACCTTACTAGTTAAAAAACTAAAACCGTTGAATTTTAACACGAAAAACAATACTTTATAACATCTACTAATACCAACAAAAACAACAACTTATATAAAAAAACATTCTAAACACCTTTATTGAGTACCTTTTGTTTAAAAATAAAAGGTAGTAAATAGGGTTTTAAGTACCAATTAAAAACTTGTACTATCTATAACCTTTCCATTTTTAAATCTAATCTTACTCTTACCGTAATACCATGTCTCGATATCACCTTGTTCTTTTATATCTGTAGGATCTCCTTGTACAGCCCATACATCATTCTTACTCGCTCCTATTTTAAACGCTTTCTTTGTTTGAAACTCATCATTCAGATTATCTGTTTTAGAACTTGGTTTAGTAAGCTTTTCTTCTTTACTTACTTTAGTTGCCTCTACCTTCTTTTCTACAGAGATTTCCTTTTTTACTTCTTTTGCCTTATCAGTTACAGGTATTTCTTTCACACTTTCTGTATGTTGATGCTCCTTTTCTTTTTTTTCGGCAGTATAAACCTCTCTTCTTACCTCTTCAGGCTTCACTTCTACTTTCTTTATAGTCGCTTTAGGTTTTGGCAATTCTTGCTCAACAATCACTGTTTCTTTAATCTCTGTATCTTCACTCTCATTAAATGTATAGTAAACTAAATACCCTCCTAAAACAACGATAATACCAATAACCACAAATAAGAAAATATAGGCATTATTACTTCCTGTATCTACCATCTTTTCTTTCTCTTTAGAGATTTCTTGTTTATCCTCAGGTCTAGAATAGACAGGTACCTCATAGCCATTCGCTATATTATACTTTTCTCTCTTTTCTCTATCTTCTAATGTAGCATAAGCTTCATTCAGTTGTTCGAACATCGTCTTATAGAATAAACTACTCGGATTCTTATCTGGACTATAACGCTCATATAAAGACTGAAAAGCACGCTTAAGCTCTTCCTCTGATACGGTAGGATTAACTCCTAACACTCTATAATAATTAACCTTATTCATTTAAACAAATCAATTTATTAACAAAATTAACAATAACAAGTCGATATAAGTTTAAATAAACAAATACTTTTATTACAAAATCAAGTGATTATAAAAAATTTTACTTCTTTATAAATTGTGGATTTTTAGGTTGAAAGATATTTTGTAACTTTCTAGATAGACGCTTTAAAGTATTAGAGTGTTTAAGGTAGTAAGGTATTTGATCCAGAGGAATACTTCTAACATTAGCGATCACTTCATCTACTGTATAATTATGCATAAATGCTTTTTTTAACCAATCAGATATAAAATCATCCCATTGTTCTTTATTTCCCCAATAATGACCAATAATATGATCTGCAGGTGTCATATCTCCAGTAGAATTAAACGCTAAAGAAAAAGCAAGTTGTTCTTTTGTAAATGCCTTAACACTAGCTTGACACATCTGATCTGTTATATTTAAAGCAAGAGTAATAGCTGAAAAATTAACTTTCGAAATTCCTAAGACACCTGAATTCCACATATGAGTTTCCCCAGTAATAGAAACTCCTCCATACATCTTATCTTTTAATTCTTTACAAAGTCTTTTACCTGTCTTTGTAGTAAATTTATTGAGCTGCCCTTCATCTATATGCATAATACTTGTTCCTTGTTCTAGTTTATCTCTTAGAGGTGTTAATGAATTATAAACAAAAGTATCTACATCTAGGTACAATAAATCTTTCTCTGGATACTGCTGAGCGATATACTCTAATGCCTTTATTTTTACTCTAAACATATATTGGTACTTCCCTAACCAATCTTTAACAAGATCCTTATCTAAAGATTCTACCGTTATTCTTCCCTTTAATTGATTAAACAGAGAAGGTTCTTCTGTCAATACAATAATATTATCACTTGCTCCTTTATAAGCCAATACGGTATATATAGAGAAAAAAACTTGTTGATAATAACTCATCTTATTACCAAAAACCAAATAAACAATATTCATACTCTATTTTAAATTTGAAATAAAATTACAATTATATTTCGAAGTTATTATTGTTGTATAAATGAAAAAAGATCTTCATCCTGATAGGATAAGATCTTTTCTACTTCATCTATTCTATTATTTATACAGCCAGTTCCTTTACTATCTGATGCCACATAATAGGTAGGTCTGTAATACTACTCCATTTTTCGAAACCTATATTCTTCACAATCATCACAGCATCTGAAATCTGTTTTTTGGAAGTACTCTTGTTGACAATTGATTGCGCTATACTACTCAATTGACTAAATGCCTTTGTCTCCTCTATTTTCATAATCATTCAGTTTAATGAAACCTCTTCTCTTTTACTTATAATTTATCATTTATAAGATATTTTTTGTTTTATAATTCTTTTATTAAGATACTCCTTTTTAGAGTAATAAAAAAACTTATAGGCTAATTCATTTTGATTTTAACTTATCTTTTTTACTCTCTTAATTAAAAAAGTCATAATTTAGAAAAGAACAAATACAGAAGGTTATGAGTCACAAAAAATTATTTGCTGGCAGTGAGATTATCGTTCTCGCAGTAAGAAATCTCTTAGATGAAAATAATATTCCCTACATAATTAGAGATGATATACAATCAGCTATCGGAATTGGAGCAGGAACACTTGACAGAGCAGTACATATCTTAGTCGATGAAGAAGACTTAGATAAGGCTAAAGAATTATTAATCGAAAACGACTTTACAGAGTAAAATAAAAAAGGTTCACAGATTTAACTGTGAACCTTTACTCTTTAGAGAAAACACCTCTATATATCAGATAACTTTCTATTGATAATATGATCAAAATAATCTTGGACGAAAGCCTTACACTTCATTTCTGCCTCTTCCATTTCTTTATTCTTCTCCTTAATCAAGTTTTTAGTAAGCCCTTTATCTTTTATATCATAAAAGCCCGTTACTTTAATTCCATTAAATCGGACAATATAATTACCTGTTTGATAAGTTATTTCGTTAGCTCCATAACTTACTGTAAAACGATCGCTTGTAGTATCGTTAAGTAAACTACTCCCCCAACTTCTAAAAGGTTGATCATAACCGATTAAGTCTAAAATAGTAGGATATATATCCATTTGTTGTGCCAATCGATTGTCTACCCCTTTTAACCTCTCATCAGGCGTATAAATCATAATAGGAATAGCAGTTCTATTTACTAATTCCTTATACTTATCATAATAAATCTGATTAGTATGGTCCGCTGTGATAATAAAAATAGTATTCTTAAACCATGGTTCTTTACTACTCTCTTCAAAAAAACGCTTAAACGCATAATCAGTATAACCTATAGGTCCATGTATCTCAAGATTACCTTTGGGAAATTTCCCTATATGCTGTTCTGGTATTCTAAAAGGCTCATGTGAAGATACTGAAAACAATGTTGCGAAAAAAGGTTCTTTCTTCTCGTTTAATGTTTTACTCATAAACTGAAAGAAAGGTTCGTCCCAGATCCCCCATGTACCATCAAAATCATCATCATTATCATACTCAGTCATTCCGTAGTAATGATCATACCCTAATATATTTCCAAATCCTAAAAATCCCATTGAACCATTCACCGCACCATGAAAGAAAGAAGTATCATACCCCTGACTATTCAATATAGACACTACAGATTCTATCTTCTGGTTAGGGAATGGAGAAGAAGTAAAAGCATCCTTAAAAGAAGGAATACCTGCTAGAATAGAAGGAATAGCATGAATCGATTTATACCCATTAGCAAAGGCATTAGGATATATCAAACTATGCTTAGCCAAAGAATCTATAAAAGGAGTGTAGCTCTTATAGTTTGGAATATCTGTCCCTTCATTAAAGGCTCCAATATACTCACGTCCAAAACTCTCCGTTATGAATAATACGATATTAGGAGTACTTGGTTCATTGACATTATATTGTTTTACATCATTAATGTATTTTTCTAATGTCTTTTTATCCATATAGTTCACTTCCTTATAACTACTCTTCCCTATCGTTCTTAAGATTGTGAACGGAGTATTTAAGACTACATCCCCATGCTCTGGCTTAGTAGTATGTCGATTGGCATCTACTATATTTATTGGTCTAGTTTTCTTAGTCACACCTCCTCTTATACCAGAGACTACACCAACTACTGAAATTACTACTATAAAAGCAGTAGATATATAATAGCGACTAGTAGATTCTTCTCTTTTGACAGGTTTTATTTTAACTCTAGTATATAAATAAATCCACAAAGCAGAACATATAAGAAACAAAACTAAAGCATGCCAATAACTAAATAGAAAGTTAAACAATAACGTTGCTTTATTAGACTCATGTTCTAAACTATCCATCACAGCTACGGTGGTTCTAGACTGGATAAATCTATAGTAAATAAGGTCTACAAAGTTAGTAGCATAAGCTAGTAAATTAGGAATGAAATAAGCAAAGAAAACAACTTTCTGATAATTAGGTTTGGTATTTATAAAAACAGGAGCTATTGATAATAAGATGAACAAAATACTCATATAGAATATAGATGCACTATCAAATGATAAGGCGTAAAAAGATAGTGATAAAAATTGTCCAACGGAATCAATGCTTAATAAATCTGCGTTATAAAAATAAAACAACAATCGAGCAATAAAGTAAAAAACAAAAGCAAGAAATAATCTATACAACATCACTTTTACTTCATAGGCTCTAAATTTATTAGAAGTCATAGAATTGTAAGGTTTATATTTAAAAAAAGTTGGGCAAATTTAACCAAAACTCAGCGCTAAAAAGTTAATCTAAAGCAAGTTTAAGATTTACATTTTTTTTTAATACAATTTTCACATAAACACACAATACCAATAACTTACACTTTTAATTTAAATTAATAAATTTATTCATCATCCTGTACAAAAACACCTAATTAAACACTATCATTTCACCCAAATAAACACATATAGACTAACAGCATTATTTTTTAATAATACTAGCTACAATAACGTTTTGTATTAAACTCAACATTAATATTACTAACACAAGATTAATACTTCTTTTAATTTCAAAATTTTTAGATAAAACAATCAAATAACTTCATAAACAAAGAATTACTCCTAAAAACTTTTAATAAAAAAAGTTTCTTAAAAAGAAAATAGCACCTTGATTAAGGTGCTATTTATAATACTTATCTATCTAATCGCTTATCTATAATACGTTCAAAATAGTCTTGAATAAAGGCTTTACACTTTATTTCGAGTCTTTCCATTTCCTTATTCTTTTGACCGATTAAATTTTTCTTTAATCCCTTATCTTTAATATCAAAGAACCCTGTCACCTCTTTCCCATTAAACCTTACGATATAATTTCCTTCTTGGTAAGTGTATTCATTACCTCCATAATTAATCGTATATGGAGTCGTTATTGTATCATTAACTAGACTTCTTCCCCAGCTTCTAAAAGGTTTATCATACCCTATTAGATCTAGTACAGTAGGATAAATATCTATCTGCTGAGCTAATCTCTTATCTACTCCTTTTAATCTCTCATCTGGTGTATAGATAAGTATAGGCACTGCAGTACGATTAACAAGCTCTTTATATTCATCATAGGCGATCTGATTAGTATGATCCGCAGTGATGATAAAAATTGTATTCTTAAACCATGGTTCTTTACTGCTCTCTTCAAAGAATTTCTTAAAAGCATAATCCGTATATCCCACTGTCTTATGGATAGGCACATCTCCTATAGGGAATTTCCCTTCATACTGAGCAGGAATATTAAATGGCTCATGAGAAGACACGGTAAAAATAGTAGCAAAGAAAGGTCCTTTCTTTTCATTTAATGTAGTGCGCATATATTGGAAGAAAGGTTCGTCCCAAATCCCCCAAGTACCATCGAAGTCATCATCATTATTATACTCTGTCTTTCCATAGTAGTGATCATACCCTAAGATATTACCGAATCCTAAGAATCCCATAGACCCGTTAGGAGCACCATGGAAGAAAGATGTATCATATCCTTTAGACTTCAGTGTAGACACTAGTGATTCGATCTTCTGCTTCGGATAAGGCGATGATGTAAATGCATCTTTAAACGAAGGAATACCCGCGATGACAGATGACACACCGTGAATAGACTTATAGCCATTAGCGAATGCATTAGGGAATATTAAACTATGCTGAGAAAGCGAATCTATAAAAGGAGTATAACTCTTATAGTTTTTAATATTCATATCTTTATTAAAAGCTCCTATATACTCACGTCCATAACTTTCTGTAATAAATAACACTATATTAGGAGTACTAAGTTCATTAGTATAATACTGCTTCACCCCACTTATATTTTTGTTAAGTGTAGCTTCATCCATATATTCTACTTTCTTAAAACTAGTCTTACCGATTGTTCTCAAGATAGCGAATGGAGTATTTAATACGATATCTGCGTGTTCTGGTTTCTCTACATGTCGATTTGCGTCTATAATATTCAATGGTCTAGTTGCTTTCTTCAGATCCCCTCTTACTCCTGCCACAAAGCCCACTCCTGTCACAATAATAATCAAGACAGTAGATAACCAATAAGACTTCTTATCCTCAACTTTCAAAAATCGAGTAAACTTCACCTTGGTATACAAGTACACCCATAGCACACATAGTACAATACAAATAAGAAAAACATGCCAATAATTAACCAAGAAGTTAAAAAACAATTGTCCCTTATTTGACTCGTGTTCTAAACTGTCGAAAACAGCTATAGTAGTACGAGCATAAATAAATCTATAGTAAATAAAATCAATAAAATTAGTAGAATACGCTATCAAGTTAGGAATGATATAGGCGTAAAACACGACCTTCTGATACCCTTTTTTTGTATTGATAAATAAAGGCAGAATAGATAATAATATAAATAATATATTTACATAAAAAATAGCCATCCTATCAAACGTGATACCGTGATACGCTAATTCTAAAAACTGACCAAAAGAGTCTACATTTAATAAATCACTATTATAAAAGTAAAATAGTGTACGAGCAATAAAGTAAAAGAAGAAAGCTAAGAATAACCTATACCCCAGTACTAATACTTCATTCAATCGATATCGATTAGAAATCATATTGTTATTTTTTTAAAAACACAAACTTAATCATTTCTATTCGGACTTCTATTAGCATTTAGAAGCATTTTATATCCAAACTAAAGAAAATTTAAGAAAAATTATACCTTTCGTACTAACAACAATCCTCTATAATCTTTATCTAAAGATAGAACATTCTTTTACAAAACATTCTGTCTTCCTACATACATCTCCCTACTAACAACGCGATTAGTAAGATATCACTCCGATATATCTCAATAAATAACGGACTCACTACGGACTCACTACGGACTCATAACGGACTCACTACGGACTTACCTACTATAATTATATAGTGATAATAGGGCGATACAGCATACCCAATCTCTTAAGGACACTAATATTCAATAATAGTTTTCAGTGATTATATCAAAATATAATGAAGTGTCTACTTATTTTTTTACTATATTTATAAAAGTTGATTTACAATGACTTAAGCTCTAAGTACAATCATCATCAAGCACAATATAGAAAATGAATAATGTAGTTTAGTAGAAAATCAACTACGAGAATTGCAAATAAACCAGATAAAAATTGCTAAGTACATACTAAATACGAGAAATCTTATATTTTTTTTGTACTTTGCGTTAGCTAATTAATGATAATATGGTAAATCCTACAAGACTTTTTGATATTCCTTATTTGCAGAATGAACACTTTCCTCTGGCTGCAGCTTTAGTTACTAAGGTGAACGGAGTATGGGAAAAAACATCCTCACAGGAGTATATAGATAAGGCTAATATGGTTTCGCGTGCCTTACTACGTCTAGGCATAGAAGCAAATGATAAAATAGCTGTCATCTCTACTAATAACCAAACTAAATGGAATCTTTTAGATATTGGTATTTTACAAATTGGCGCTCAGAATGTGCCTATCTATCCTACCATTGCAGCTGAAGACTATCAGTACATTCTTAGTCATGCAGAAGCAAAATACTGTGTAGTATCAGATCAAGAAATTTATAACAAATTAATAAGTGTTAAAGATCAACTACCACTTCTACAAGGTATTTGTTCTTTTGAACATATAGAAGGATGCAAAACTTTTGATGAGATTCTTGAATTAGGAAGAGATACTTCTAATCAAGAAGAAGTGGATCGCATTAAAGATTCTATCACACCAGATCACTTAGCTACGCTAATCTACACCTCTGGTACTACGGGTAGACCTAAAGGTGTGATGCTGTCTCATAATAACATCTTATCTAATGTAATAGGTAGCTGGGATAGAGTTCCTTTTGGACGTGAAGATCACTATAAAGCACTTAGTTTCTTACCACTGTGCCACGTATTCGAAAGAATGCTGATTTATCTTTACCAATTCTCAGGTACTTCTATTTACTATGCGGAATCTATTGATAAAATGGGAGATAACTTAAAAGAAGTTAGTCCTAATGTCATGACAGTAGTACCGCGTTTATTAGAAAAAGTATATGATAAAATCTTTGCTAAAGGATCTTCTCTTACTGGTATTAAAAAACGTATTTTCTTCTGGGCTCTTGAACTAGGATTCCAATATAAACCATATAATAGAAGCGCCTTCTATAACTTCCAACTAAAAATAGCTAGAAAACTAGTATTTAGTAAATGGCAAGAAGGACTAGGAGGTCAAATGAAAATCATTGTTTCTGGTAGTGCTCCACTTCAGGCTCGCCTATCTAAAGTATTCAATGCTGCTGGTATTCCTGTAATGGAAGGATATGGTCTTACTGAGACTTCTCCTGTTATATCAGTAAACGATGCTCGTAATGGAGGATTGAGATTTGGTACAGTAGGTCGCCCTTTAAGTAATGTGGAGGTAAAAATAGCAGAAGACGGAGAGATCTTATGTAAAGCTCCTAACGTGATGATGGGGTACTTTAAAGACGAAGAGAAAACAAATAGTGTTATTAAAGATGGGTATTTCCATACAGAGGACATTGGTAAAATAGACGAAGATGGTTTCTTACACATCACTGACCGTAAAAAAGAAATGTTCAAAACATCTGGAGGTAAATATGTAGCTCCTCAGATGATTGAAAATATGATGAAACAGTCTCGCTTTATCGAACAAATCATGGTTATCGGTGAAGGAGAAAAGATGCCTGCTGCTTTTATTCAGATAGATTTTGACTTCGTTAAAGAATGGGCACGTCGAAAAAGATATGATATCGGTACTACTAACGAAGAAATAGCAACGAATCAAAAAGTTATCGACCGCGTTGCAGAAGAAGTAGAAGCTGTAAATAAAAAATTCGGTAAATGGGAACAAGTGAAGAAGTTCGAACTTACTCCTGATGTGTGGAGCATTGACAGTGAGCACTTAACCCCTACTCTAAAACTTCGTAGACGTATTATTCTTGAGAAACATAAAGACTTATACGACAAGATTTACAGAAGTTAATGACACAAAAAATCACTTAATCAAGAAATATTTTAAAAATAGTATGCACGCATACTATTTTTTTTTATATTTGAATTATTCTAAATGGTATGAAGAACACAACAATCGATTATATACTTAGAGCAACATGGCAAGCTGTAGCAAGAATGTACAATGAAGAAGCGGCTAAATATGATGCCACCATGTCACTTGCTTTTGCACTACTAAGTATAGATAAAGAAGGTACTCCTTCTACTCTACTAGGACCAAATATGGGTATGGAAGCTACGAGTCTTACTCGTACTCTAAAAAAATTAGAAGAAAATAAATTAATCACACGTGAAAAGAACCCTAATGATGGCCGTGGTGTGATTATAAAATTAACTCCTCTAGGCTTAGAGAAAAGAGAATTATCTAAAGCAAAAGTGAAACGCTTTAACGAAAAAATTCGAACTCAAATATCAGAGGAGAAAATTCAGCACTTTATGGAAGTAACTGAAGTTATCAATCAGTTAATCAACGACAAAAGTATATTTGAAGACAAATAATTTTTGTACCTTAAGAGAGTTAAATAATAGTATTAAAAACCAAAGAACAATAAATATGAAAAGAATAATTAAAAAGGTAGCCGTAGTAGGATCTGGTGTAATGGGATCAGCTATTGCTTGTCATTTTGCAAATATCGGATTAGAAGTATTGCTTCTTGACATTGTACCTAGAGAATTAACTCCTGAAGAGGAAAAGAAAGGTCTTACCCTAGAAAGTAAGATTGTTAGAAATAAAATAGCAAGTACTCACTTAGCTAATGCACTAAAATCTAAACCTGCTCCTATTTATTCTCAAGCTTTTGCTTCACGCATCGCTACAGGAAATATAGAAGATGATTTAGTAAAAATAAAAGATTGCGACTGGGTAATCGAAGTGGTAATCGAAAGATTAGACATTAAGAAATCTGTATTCGAGCAAATCGAGAAATACAGAAAACCAGGTTCATTAATTACATCTAATACATCTGGTATCCCAATGAAATTAATGGTAGAAGGCCGTTCAGAAGATTTCCAAAAACACTTCTGTGGAACACACTTCTTTAACCCACCTAGATATTTACAATTATTCGAAATCATTCCTGGTCCTCATACAGCTCCAGAAGTTATCGAATTCTTCCAAAAATATAGTAGCTTATACTTAGGTAAAACTCCTGTATTATGTAAAGATACTCCTGGCTTTATCGGTAACCGTATCGGTGTATACTCTATGGCGATGGTAATGCAGTTGGCACAAGAGATTGGGTTGACTATTGAAGAAGCTGATACATTAACAGGTTCTATCCTAGGTCGTCCTAAGACTGGTACATTTAAACTAGGAGACTTAGTAGGTCTTGATACTGCTATTAACGTAACAAATGGCTTAAAACAAAACTGTCCTCATGACGCTATGATCCAAGAGGTAAAAGACAGTAAACCTTTAAACTTCCTATTAGAAAACAAATTCTTAGGTGATAAGTCTAGAAAAGGATTCTATTACAAAGAAGTAGACAAAGAGGGAAAAACAAATCGCTTCGCTCTTGACCTAGAAAAATTAGAATATCGTCCATTAGAACGTGCTAAGATTGCTGTACTAGAAACAGCAAAACAAGCTGGAGGTACTAAAGCTAAATTAGCTTTACTATTAGCAGATCAGACAAAAGCAGGTGAATTAATCAGAAAACACTTTGCTTCATTATTCGCTTACGTTTCTCAACGTGTTCCAGAAATTACAGATACCCTATTCCCTATCGATGACGCGATGCGTACAGGATATGCATGGAAGTATGGACCGTTCCAAACTTGGGACTTAGTAGGTCTTGAAAAAGGTATTGCTATCGTCGAAAAAGAAGGATATGTAGTAGCTGATTGGGTTAAAGAATTAGCTGCATCTGGAGCAAAGAGTTTCTATAAAGTAGAGAATGGTAAAAAGCTATTCTACAATCAAAACACTAAAACATTTGAACCAATTCCTGGACAAGATGCATTCATTATCTTAGACAATATTAGAACAGCTAATAAAGTGTGGGGTAATAGTGAAGCATCACTTATTGACTTAGGTGATGGTATCGTGAACTTAGAGTTCCACTCAAAAATGAATACCATCGGTGGTGGTGTTTTAGCAGGATTAAACAAAGCTGTTGAAATTGCAGAAAAAGACTTCCAAGGACTAGTAGTAGGAAACCAAGGTAGTAACTTCTCAGTAGGTGCTAACTTAATGATGATTTTCATGATGGCTGCAGAGCAAGATTGGGATGAATTAAATATCGCTATCAAAACGTTCCAAGATACGATGATGAAAATGCGTTACTCTGGTATTCCAGTAGTTGCTGCTCCTCATGGTATGACATTCGGTGGTGGATGTGAGTTAAGCTTACACGCTGATAAGGTAGTCGCTGCTGCTGAAACCTATATCGGACTGGTTGAATTCGGTGTAGGACTTATTCCTGGTGGAGGTGGTTCTAAAGAGATGACAGTAAGAGCGTCTGATCTATACCGCAAAAACGATGTGGAATTAAATACACTACAAGAGCACTTCTTAACAATCGGTATGGCGAAAGTAGCTACCTCTGCTCAAGAAGCTTTTGATTTAAATATATTGCAAAAAGGTAAAGATGTAGTAGTTGTAAATAAAGACTTACAATTAGCACAAGCGAAACGTGAGGCTTTAGTATTAGCTCAAGCTGGGTACACTCAGCCTGCTAAACGCAAAGATATTAAAGTACTAGGTCGTCAGGCTTTAGGTATGTTCTTAGTAGGAACTGACAGTATGATGGCTGGTAAATACATCTCTGAACACGATCGTAAAATAGCTAACAAATTAGCATATGTTATGGCTGGAGGAGATTTATCAGAAGCTACTTTAGTGACTGAACAATACTTACTAGATCTAGAAAGAGAAGCATTCTTATCGCTATGTGGAGAGCGCAAAACTCTTGAAAGAATCCAGTATATGTTGAAAAATGGTAAACCATTAAGAAACTAATCTTTAACCAATTAAAAACGACAAAGAATATGAAAACTGCATATATAGTACAAGGATATAGAACAGCTGTAGGTAAAGCTCCTAAAGGAGTATTCAGATTTAAAAGACCTGATGAACTTGCTGCTGAAACTATTGAATATTTAATGAGTAAACTACCTGAATTTGACAAGTCACGTATTGATGATGTTATGGTAGGTAACGCTATGCCTGAGGCTGAACAAGGATTAAACATGGGACGTCTAATCTCTCTTATGGGATTAAAAATAGATGATGTACCTGGAGTTACAGTAAATAGATACTGTGCATCTGGTATAGAAACTATTGGAATGGCTGTTGCTAAAATCCAAGCTGGTATGGCTGATTGTATTATCGCTGGAGGAGCAGAAAGTATGAGTTATATCCCTATGGGAGGATACAAACCAACTCCTGATTATGGTGTAGCAAAAGAAGGACACGAAGATTACTACTGGGGAATGGGATTAACAGCTGAAGCGGTAGCCCATCAATTTAAAGTTTCTCGTGAAGATCAAGATGAGTTTGCTTTTAACTCTCATATGAAAGCTTTAAAAGCACAAGCAGATGGAAAATTTGATGATCAAATTGTTCCAATCAACATTAATGAAGTATTCATTAACGAAAAAGGTAAAAAAGATAGCAAATCATATACAATCACTAAAGATGAAGGCCCTAGAGCAGGAACTTCTATTGAGGCTTTAGCAAAACTAAGACCTGTATTTGCTGCTGATGGATCTGTAACAGCAGGTAACTCTTCTCAAATGAGTGATGGTGCTGCATTCGTTATGGTGATGTCAGAAGAAATGGTTAAAGAATTAAACATTGAGCCTATCGCTCGTATGGTTAATTATGCTGCAGCTGGTGTAGAACCACGCATCATGGGTATTGGTCCAGTAAAAGCTATTCCAAAAGCTTTAAAACAAGCTGGGTTACAACTAAAAGATATAGACCTATTCGAATTAAATGAAGCTTTTGCCTCTCAGTCATTAGCTGTAATTAGAGAACTAGGTATCAACCCTGATATCGTCAATGTAAACGGTGGTGCTATTGCGTTAGGACACCCTCTAGGATGTACAGGTGCTAAACTATCAGTACAACTATTTGATGAAATGAAACGTCGTGGATCTAAATACGGAATGGTAACGATGTGTGTCGGTACAGGACAAGGTGCTGCAGGAATCTATGAACTATTATAAAAGCTATTAACCCAATAAACGAAATATATTATGAGTAAAGATATCACAAGAGGAGGACAATTTTTAATTAAAGAAACTAAATACCAAGACGTATTTACTCCTGAAGACTTCACAGAAGAACAAATCATGATGCGTGATTCTGTAAAAGAATTCATTGATAAAGAAATATGGCCAAACAAAGAAAAGTTTGAGAAAAAAGATTACGCTTTCACAGAAGCTTCTATGCGTAAAGCTGGAGAATTAGGATTATTAGGTGTTGCTGTACCAGAAGCTTATGGAGGATTAGAAATGGGGTTCATTTCTACAATGCTGGTATGTGATTATATTTCAGGAGCAACAGGTTCTTTCTCAACTGCCTTTGGTGCTCATACAGGAATTGGCACAATGCCAATTACATTATATGGTAACGAAGAACAAAAGAAAAAATACGTTCCAAAATTAGCTTCAGGAGAATGGTTTGGTGCTTACTGTTTAACAGAACCAGATGCTGGATCTGATGCTAACTCAGGTAAAACAAAAGCTGTCTTATCAGCTGATGGGAAACACTACTCTATCACAGGACAAAAAATGTGGATCTCTAATGCTGGTTTCTGTAATGTATTTATCGTATTTGCACGTATAGAAGATGATAAAAATATCACAGGATTTATCGTAGAAAACGATCCTAGCAATGGAATTACTTTAGGAGAAGAAGAACACAAATTAGGTATTAGAGCATCTTCTACTCGTCAGGTATTCTTCAGTGAAACAAAAGTTCCTGTGGAGAATATGCTTTCAGAAAGAGGAAATGGTTTCAAGATTGCAATGAATGCATTAAACGTAGGACGTATTAAATTAGCTGCTGCTTGTTTAGATTCTCAACGCCGTTTAATCACGCAATCAGTAAAATATGCTAATGAGCGTATCCAATTTAAAACACCAATTTCTACTTTTGGTGCTATTCGCACTAAACTAGCAGAGATGGCTACAAATGCTTATGTAGGTGAAGCTGCTTCATATAGAGCTGCTGCTTCTATTGAAGAAAGAATTAACCAACGTGTTGCTGAAGGAAATTCACATCAAGAGGCTGAATTAAAAGGAGTAGAAGAATTCGCTATTGAGTGTTCTATCCTTAAAGTAGCAGTGTCAGAAGATGTTCAATCATGTGCTGATGAAGGAATCCAAATCTTCGGAGGAATGGGATTCTCAGAAGACACACCTATGGAAAGTGCATGGAGAGATGCTCGTATATCTCGTATCTATGAAGGAACAAACGAGATTAACCGTATGCTAGCAGTTGGAATGTTAATCAAAAAAGCAATGAAAGGACATGTAGATTTATTAGGTCCTGCTATGAAAGTAGCTGATGAATTAATGAGTATACCAAGCTTTGATGTACCTGATTATTCTGAATTATTTGCAGAAGAGAAAGAAATGATCAGCAAACTGAAACAAGCTTTCTTAATGGTAGCTGGTAGTGCTGTTCAAAAATATGGTCCAGACCTAGATAAACACCAAGCATTATTAATGGCTGCTTCTGATATGATGATTGAAATTTATATGGCAGAAAGTGCTATCCTTAGAACTGAGAAATTAGCGAAGTTAAAAGGAGAAGAGAATATCAAAGAACAAATCGCTATGGCTCAATTATACTTATATCACGCTGTAGATATCATCGGAGCAAAAGGAAAAGAAGGTATCGCTTCTTTTGCTGAAGGTGATGAACAACGTGTAATGCTAATGGGACTACGCAGATTTACAAAATATGTAAACTTACCAAATGTAAATGCACTTAGAGAAACTATTGCAACGAAATTGGTAGAGTCAAACGAATATGTATTCTAGTACGAATACAAACGATTTGGTTTAGTTTGTTTGAAAAAAACCGCTACTTTTCTTATGAAAAGGGCGGTTTTTTATTTTATAACACAAATAAGAAACCTTTCTATCATCTTAAAAAAGAAACAATTCATAAATAAAAAACGAAAAATCAGCACTTTGCAAAAATTTGTTCAAAATATTTCATCTTTTGTTTCACTATAATCATCTAAAAAGTTTACTTTTGCACCATAATTTTTTTATACTTAAAAGATATTTACTGTGGAAAACGCAAATGCTTTAAAATTGATTAAAAAGATTCAATCAGATTTAATTTCTGATGGTCTTGTTGTAGAAAACATTGTAGCAGATTTACAAAAACTTAGAGAGTTTGCTCTACTTGAAGAAAAACCAGTGTTAGTTAAATCTATTCGTTTAGCTTATGAGCACATTCAAAACAACAAAGCTTTTTTAATTGCAATACCATCTGATGAGCCGATCGAAGAAGAAGGAGAAGAAGGGGCAACTGCAGTTGAGAAAGAATCTAAGAATGACTTAGAAAGTTTACAGTACTTATTATCTTTATACAAAGACATTAATAACAAACATAACTTAGAAGACTTAAAAGATTACAACAATCGTTTATTAGATTTCTAATTAAAATGTTAATCTAAATATAAAAGCCTATCAGAACTCCTGTTAGGCTTTTTTTGTTTCTATTTTAAAACTATATTAGCATACTTAAAACTTCTAATTTAATTAAGATGCTAAAGACATTTAAAATTGTTGCGCTGCTTGAAGGTTTATCTCTACTAGCACTTTTGTTTATCGCTATGCCCTTAAAATACTTTCTACACAAACCAGAAATGGTAAGTAAAGTCGGAATGGCACATGGAGTATTGTTTATACTATATATAGTAATGGCTACAGTACTTAAAAGTGATGAAAAATGGAGTATGAAAAAGTATGGCCTTATCTGTCTAGCTTCAATTGTTCCATTTGGTACTTTTATCATGGAAAAAAAACTTCTTGAAAGTAAAGCATAAAAAAATAAGTCTGTACAGACTTATTTTTTTTTATATATATCTACCGCATCAGTTATAATATCTAAATGATCAAAAGCTAACTGTGGTAAATCATCTATATTAAACCATTTCAATTCTTTAGCGTCATCAGCAGCTTCACCAATAACCCCCTCTCCTACTTCTGCCCAAAAAGCTACAGTCACCATGTGCGATCTTGGATCTCTAAAAGGTTTCCCATATGCTTTAATTTGAGTAAGTTGATTCAGGTCGATTGACGTTTCTTCACGTAATTCACGCTTTGCTGCAATCTCTAAATCTTCATTTTCGTCTACAAAACCACCAGGTAAAGCCCAATAATCACGAAACGGTTCATTTTTGCGCTTTATTAATAATATCTGTGAAATATTTAAATATTTTTTAAACAATACTACATCTACAGTAACGAATATCTTCGAAACATATCCCATATTATACAATTTTTATGAAACAAAAGTACTAAAACTATCCTTTTTTACAAAAAAACAACATTTTATCTTTCTATTACAAATCTTTGCCTTATATTTGCTCCATAAGCGATTAGTAAAAAAACTGATTATTTTAATCATGTTTAATGGAAATTAAAAAGACAACTATGAAAAAATTAACATTACCGTTATTGGCTTCTGTATTAGCTTTTGGTGCTGTTCATGCTCAAAGTCCTTACAACAAATGGTCTATTGACTTAAATGGAGGATTTGCTAAACCAGCTAGAGCAGGTCAATCTGCTGAAACATTCAAAAACTTACACTTAGATGGAGGTGTACGTTATAGCTTAAACAACAAATTTGGTATTAAAGCTTCTTTTGGCTATGATAAATTAGACAACTGGACTAATGATGCTGATTTAAACACTAACCACTACAGAACAAGCTTAGAAGGGGTTGTTAACGTTGGAAGACTTTTAAACTTCGAAACTTGGACTAAAGTATTAAACGTACAAGCTCACGCTGGGGGAGGTTACTCTTGGATGAACGGAGATGCATTCTCTGGAACAGACAATATGGGACACTTAATGGCTGGATTAACTGGTCAAATTAAAGTTCACCCACGTGTTGCATTAAACGCAGACTTTACAGTTATTCAAAACTTAGAGCAAAACAAAAACTGGAATGGTGTAGGTACAACTAACCGTTCTATCGCTCAAGGAACTATGTTTAACGCTTCTGTTGGAGTTTCTATCTATTTAGGTAAAAATGCTCAACACGCTGATTGGTATACTGAAGCAGAACAAGAAAATGCTTTATTAGCTGAATTAGACGGAAGAGTATCTAAAGTAGAAAGCATGTTAGTTGACTCTGATGGAGACGGTGTGCCAGATTACTTAGATCTAGAGCCTAATACACCAGCTGGTGCTTTAGTTGATTCTAGAGGTAGAAATATCGATAAAAACAACAACGGTATCGCTGATAACATCGAAGCTTTCATCGCTGAGAAATATGGTAACCAACCAGAGCAAGCTGTTGCAGGTAACGATTCTAACATGATTAAAGAATTAATCAACAAAGGATATGTTGCTGCTTATTTTGACTTTGATAAAACTCAACCAACAAACGTTGACGGAATCAATTTCATCGTTAACTACTTAAAAGCTAATCCAAATGCTTCTGTTGAAGTTATGGGTTATGCTGATGCAGTAGGAAACAAATCTTACAACAATAAGTTATCTGAAAGACGTGCTAACGCAGTTAAAGATATCTTAGTTAAATCTGGAGTTAGTGCTTCTAAAGTTTCTGCTAAAGGAAACGGAATCGATGACGCAGTGTCTAAAGATTCAGCTGCAGCTCGTAGAATTGCAAGAAAAGTTGTATTCAAAATTAACTAAATTTAGAATTCAATCTAATCATATTAAAGCGCAAGATTATTCTTGCGCTTTTTTTATTTTTAATAAGTAACTTTGTATACTTATTAAATCAACTATGAAATTCAAATTAAATTCAGAGTATAAACCAACAGGAGATCAACCTGAAGCAATAAAAAAACTTGCTCAGGGAATCAATGCAGATGAAAAATACCAAACATTAGTTGGAGTTACTGGTTCTGGAAAAACATTTACTGTTGCAAATGTTATTAACGAAGTAAACAGACCTACACTAATACTTGCTCACAACAAAACATTAGCAGCACAACTATACACAGAATTCAAAAGTTTTTTCCCTAATAACTCAGTAGAGTATTTTGTCTCATACTATGACTACTACCAACCTGAAGCATTCTTACCTGTTACAGGTACCTATATAGAAAAAGATCTATCTATCAATGAAGAACTAGAAAAAATGCGATTAAGCACTACTTCTGCCCTACTTTCAGGAAGAAGAGATATTATTGTAGTAGCATCTGTTTCTTGTTTATACGGTATAGGTAACCCTATTGAGTTCCAAAAAAACGTAATCACTCTTGAATTAGATCAACAAATAAGCAGAACAAAACTGTTACATAGATTAGTACAAAGTTTATATGCTAGAACTGAAGCCGAATTCACCCCAGGAACTTTTAGAATAAAAGGAGATACAGTAGAAGTATTCCCTAGTTATGCAGACAATCCATTTAGAATACATTTTTTTGGAGATGAAATTGAAGATATTGAAGTATTCAATCCCTCAACTTCTGCTGTAATAGAGAAATACACCAACCTTAATATTTATCCAGCTAATATGTTTGTAACATCGCCAGATGTACTACAAAAAGCTATATGGGAAATACAACAAGACCTTGTTAAACAAGTTGATTACTTCAAAGAAATAGGAAAACACTTAGAAGCCAAACGTCTAGAAGAACGTACAAACTTTGATTTAGAAATGATCAGAGAGCTCGGCTATTGTTCTGGTATTGAAAACTATTCAAGATACCTAGATGGCAGAGAACAAGGAACACGCCCATTCTGTTTACTAGATTATTTCCCAGATGATTATCTAATGGTTATCGATGAGAGTCACGTTACTGTATCACAAGTACATGCCATGTATGGAGGTGATAGATCTCGTAAAGAAAATCTAGTAGAATATGGATTCAGATTACCTGCTGCAGTAGACAACAGACCTCTTAAATTCGAGGAATTTGAAGCAATGCAAAATCAAGTAGTATATGTTTCTGCAACCCCAGCTGATTATGAATTACAAAAATCAGAAGGTATTTATGTAGAGCAATTAATCCGTCCTACTGGATTACTTGACCCCATAATCGAAATTAGACCGACAGAAAATCAAATAGATAATTTAATCGAAGAAATCCATTCAAGAGTTGAAAAAGATGAAAGAGTATTAGTCACTACTCTAACCAAAAGAATGGCTGAAGAACTAGCAAAATATTTCACTCGTGTAGGAATAAGATGTAGATATATTCATTCAGATGTTGACACGTTAGAGCGTGTTGAAATTATGCAAGATTTACGAAAAGGATTATTTGATGTATTAATTGGAGTAAACTTATTAAGAGAAGGACTAGACTTACCCGAAGTTTCTCTAGTAGCTATTTTAGACGCTGATAAAGAAGGTTTTCTTAGAAGTCATAGATCACTTACACAAACTGTTGGAAGAGCCGCTAGAAACGTAAATGGAAAAGCAATTATGTATGCAGATAAAATTACAGATAGCATGCAAAAAACTATAGATGAAACAAACTATAGACGAGAAAAGCAGATGAATTTCAACAAGAAGCACAACATCACTCCTACTGCTATTAACAAAAAAATATCTAGTGAATTAGTCAAAGCTTCTTATGAAGACATCCAAAAAGAAACTATTCTTCAAGCAGCAGAAGAAACTCTTAAATACAAATCCAAAGCTGATATAGAAAAAATAATAAGAGAGAAGAGAAAAGAAATGGAAAAAGCTGCTAAAGACTTAGATTTTATCAATGCAGCTCGTTTAAGAGACGAAATAAAAGCTTTAAAAGATAAACTGTAGATAATTTAATTACCTTTGCAAAAATAGATAGAATGAATAATAACGACATATTAAAGAAACTGAGAGTTGCTTTACAATTACGCGACGATCAAATAGTAGAAATTTTAGAATTAGTTGATTTTAGAATTTCAAAAGGTGAAATTGGTAACTTTTTTAGAAATGCTGACCATCCTAAATACATAGAATGTGGAGATCAAATTCTAAGAAACTTTCTAAATGGTTTAGTAATTCACTTAAGAGGAACAAAAGAAGCCCCTAAGAATCCATTAGAAGTATTAGCTTCCAATAAGTCTGAAATAAAACCATTTAAACAACAGACAACGGACAAGAAAACTAAACCAGCGCCTAAAAAAGAAGGAAACTCAGGTAAAAACGTAGATTTCAAAAAGAAGACTACTTCTAATAAAAAGACTACTCCTAAATCACCATTAGCAGGAATCAAATTCAAAAATGGAAAAAAATAAAAATAAAGCTATTCTTTAAAAGAATAGCTTTATTTTTTTATCTCTCCTATAAAAACACATAATAAAAAAGGCCAGCTCAAATGAGCTAGCCTTTTTTATATTCTTTTATCTAAATTATGATAAAGCCACTTTTACTTGGTCTGCAGCTTCCTGGAAAGCAATAGCAGATAAAATAGGCATACCTGATTGATCGATAATTTCTTTTGCTAATTCAGCATTAGTTCCTTGTAAACGAACGATGATTGGCACTTTAATATCGTCACCCATGTTCTTGTATGCATCAACAACACCTTGAGCAACACGGTCACAACGAACGATACCTCCAAAGATGTTAATTAAAATAGCTTTTACGTTAGGATCTTTTAAGATAATACGGAAAGCGATTTCAACACGTTTAGCATCAGCAGTTCCTCCTACGTCTAAGAAGTTAGCAGGTTCGAAACCAGCATACTTAATTAAGTCCATAGTAGCCATTGCTAATCCAGCACCGTTAACCATACATCCTACAGTACCATCTAAATCCACATAGTTTAATCCTGCTTCTTTAGCTTCTACTTCGATAGGTCTTTCTTCAGTAACGTCTCTGTACTCAGCATAAGTTTTTTGTCTGTATAATGCATTATCATCTAAAGTCACTTTAGCATCAACAGCTAAAATTTTATCATCAGAAGTTTTTAATACAGGGTTAATCTCGAACATTGAAGAATCACTTCCAATGTATGCTCTATATAAAGCATCTACGAACTTAACCATTTCTTTGAAAGCATTTCCAGATAATCCTAAGTTAAAAGCAATTCTTCTAGCTTGGAATCCTTGTAATCCAACTGCTGGATCGATTTCTTCTTTGAAGATTAAGTGTGGAGTTTTCTCAGCAACTTCTTCGATATCCATACCTCCTTCAGTAGAATACATAATCATGTTACGTCCTTTAGCTCTATCAAGTAATACAGACATGTAAAACTCATTAGTTTCGCTTTCTCCAGGATAGTAAACATCCTCTGCTACTAAAACACGGTTAACTCTTTTTCCTTCTGGTGGAGTTTGTGGAGTAATTAAATCCATACCGATAATCTTACCAGCGATTTCTTTTACTTCGTCTAAGTTTTTAGCCAACTTAACTCCTCCTCCTTTACCTCTTCCTCCTGCATGGATCTGAGCTTTAATTACATACCAACTTGTACCAGTTTCTTCTGTAAGTTGTTTTGCTTTTTCAACTGCTTCTTCTGCGTTGTTAGCTACTAATCCACGTTGTACTCTTACACCGTAGCTAGCTAATATTTCTTTACCTTGAAATTCATGTAAATTCATAGTGTGATACGTTTAGCTTTTAATATAAACAGTTACAAAAATAACAATTCAGTTTGAAAAACCCTAATTTAATTAAGCTTATATAGCTTGTAACTGTAAATTAACCTTGTTTATTAATTCGTTTTTATACTTATTTGATTCTTTTAGAAGATATCAGTATCTCCCTTACCTGCTCTTATAATTTCAGGTTCTTCTCCTGACAAGTCAATTACTGTTGATGCTTCATTATTTCCATACCCTCCATCAATAACAATATCAACTATATTTTGCCATTTTTCAAATATCAATTCTGGATCAGTAGTATACTCTAATATCTCATCTTCATCATAAATAGAAGTAGATACTATTGGGTTACCAAGTTTTCTAACAATTTCTCTTGCAATATTATTATCAGGCACACGAATCCCTACTGTTTTTTTCTTCTTAAACTCTTTAGGAAGTTCATTATTTCCAGGAAGAATAAAAGTATAAGGACCAGGTAATGCTTTCTTTAATATTTTAAATGTAGAAGTATCTATCTGCTTCACATAGTTAGAAATATTACTTAGATCATAACAAACAAAAGAAAAGTTAGCCTTATCTAGTTTTATTCCTTTAATCTTAGCAATTCTTTCTAATGCCTTAGAATTTGATATATCACATCCTAACCCATACACAGTATCAGTAGGGTAGATAACTAGACCTCCCTCTCTTAATACCTTAACCACTTTATCAATTTCCTTTTCATTAGGATTCTCTGGATAAATCTTTATAAACTGTGACATACTTATATTTTTTATACTCTATACAATTTACTATAAAACTTGAAGCTTAGCAAATCTTAACAGCAGTTTTTTTATTCCTCCAACATCAAATCGAATCTCTGCTTTCTTATCTGCACCAACACCTTCAAGATTAATAATAACCCCTTTACCAAAACGTTCATGCATAACTACCTGTCCTACTTCTAACAGTTGATTACCATTTGTAAGACTAGTAGTCTTAGTTGGTGAAGCATCTACAGGCTTTAATTTCCTTATATTCCTATTCTCTTTTGGTTCTTCATTATCGGTTACATAAGCAGGAGGAGTACCCGCAACAGGTTTTTTCAATCTCAACTTACTCTTATCTACATCACCAAAAATATCAGCATTAATTGTTGGCTTATATCTATAGTTCGTTTCTATTGGAGTCAAATACTCTAAATAATCATCCTTAATCTCCTCTATAAATCGAGAAGGATCACTATCTACTAATTTACCCCATCTATATCTTGATTGAGCATAAGTTAAATAAGCCTGATGCTCTGCACGTGTTAAAGCAACATAGAACAATCTTCTTTCCTCCTCTAATTCACTTCTAGTATTCATACTCATTGCACTTGGGAACAGATCTTCTTCCATTCCTACACAGAATACAGTCGGGAATTCCAGTCCTTTCGCTAAGTGGATTGTCATCAAGGCCACCCTGTCATCATCACCCGTATCTTTATCTAAATCTGTAGCTAAAGCCACATCTTCCATAAACTCACTTAAAGCTCCTCTAGCACCATCTACCTCACGTTGACCTTCAATAAAGTCTTTAATACCATTCAGTAGTTCCTCAATATTCTCCATACGTGTAATACCCTCTGGAGTAGTATCCTTACGCATCTCTTGAACAAGCCCAGTTTTCTTAACAATATGTTCCGTCAATTGATAAGCATCCATTGTTTCTTCCAACGCTTGAAAAGCCTTAATCATATTGCTAAAATCACTCAATTTATTTCGTGTACCAGCAGTAATCTTTAAGTCAATTTTATCAATATGTTCAACTACTTCAAATATAGAACGCTTATAGTGATTAGCAGCGATTGTTAATTTGTCCAAAGTAGTATTTCCTATACCTCTTGCTGGATAGTTAATTACACGTACTAATGCTTCCTCATCTTTAGGGTTAATTACCAATCTTAGATAACTCAATACATCCTTAATCTCTTTCCTTTGATAAAACGATAGACCACCATAAATACGATAAGGTATATCCTTTTTACGCAAAGCATCCTCCATAGCACGAGACTGTGCATTCGTTCGATATAAAATAGCAAAATCACTGTTGTTCTTTTGATTTTGCATCTTTTCTTCAAAAATAGTAGAAGCTACAAAACGTCCCTCCTCTCCATCTGTTAATGATCTATGTACTTTTATCTTTGGTCCAAAGTCATTCGCGGTCCATACTACCTTTTCTAGCTTAACTTTATTATTATCAATAACTGAGTTAGCTGCTTCTACAATATTTCTTGACGAACGATAATTCTGCTCTAATCGATAAGTTTCTACCCCTTCATAATCTTTTTGGAAATTCAAAATATTATTAATATTCGCTCCTCTAAAGGCGTATATACTCTGAGCATCATCCCCAACTACACAAATATTCTGAAAACGATCTGATAATGCACGAACTATCAAATATTGTGAATGGTTAGTATCCTGATACTCATCCACTAATATATATTTGAATCTATTTTGATATTTAGAAAGTACATCAGGAAAACGAGTTAATAACTCATTTGTCTTTAACAATAAATCATCAAAATCCATTGCTCCTGACTTAAAACATCGTTCTACGTAATTATTATAAATCTCTCCTATACGAGGCCTTTTACTCATCGCATCAGCCTCTTGTAGTTCAGGATTATTAAAATATGCTTTTACAGTTACTAAACTATTTTTATAAGATGAAATTCTACTTAGTATTTCTTTTGGCTTATAAATATCTTTATCTAATTGCATCTCTTTTATAATCTGTCCTATAAGGCGTTGACTATCTTGAGAATCATAAATAGTAAAGTTACTAGGATACCCCAACTTATCTGCCTCTGCTCTAAGTATCTTAGCGAATACAGAGTGGAATGTTCCCATCCATAGATTCTTAGCCTCTGAATTCCCAACGATTTGAGCAATCCTTACTTTCATTTCACGAGCTGCCTTATTGGTAAACGTCAACGCTAGAATATTAAAAGCATCAACTCCTTGATGCATTAAATAAGCAATACGTAAAGTCAACACTCTCGTCTTCCCTGACCCTGCTCCAGCGATTACTATCATTGGTCCATCTTTCTGGAGTACAGGTGCTCTTTGAGCCTCATTTAACTGATCTATATAATTTTGCATATCTAATTTACTCGAAAAGGTCAAAATTACAATTACTATACCTTTATAACAAGTTTTTTGCGACCATAAAAATTATCACAGCAAACATAATATTCCCTATTTTTGCTTAAAAAGATCGCAATGAGCACAGAATTTGTTTTACAGCTATTAGCCTATACTCTACCTGCCTTAATTTCAGCAGCTTTAGCATATACATTCTTTAACCGTATTTTGAGAAATCAAACAAAAAAAGATTTAGTCCTATTAGAAAAACTCAAAACCCAAAATACAATAGACTTACAAGCTTTAAAACTACAAGCTTTTGAACGTTTTATTATACTAATTGAGCGTATAGATCTAAAAAAATTAGTTTTAAGAATTACACCTACTACAGAAGATAAAGTGCTATATCAAATCAATTTAATAAATCATATAGAACAAGAGTTTGACTATAACGTAGCTCAGCAAATCTATATTAGCGAAGAGCTTTGGCAAATTATAGTTCAATCAAAAAACAGTATTATAGAATTAATACACCAAATAGGCAATAATCCTAACATCATCGATGCTAGTCAACTTAGACAGACTTTAATTGCAAAGAATATCTTAATAGAGGAAAAGTTAGAAATTGCTAGAAAAGCAATAAAACTAGAAGTAAATACAATAATAAATAAAACACTATGAAAAAGACAATGATTGCTGCTGTACTAACCATGAGTACACTAGCCTATTCCCCAATCATCAATGCACAAACCTCCAAAAAAAACAATCTTATCAATTCTCTTACACAAGATAAAGTTGCCAAAGGATTAAAAGAAGCTCTTGATAAAGGAATTGCTGATCAAGTAAGTAAACTATCACAACCTGATGGTTTCTTAAAAAATGAATTGGTTAAAATTGTAATGCCTGAAGAATTTCAAAAAGTAGATAGAGCTTTAAGAAGAATAGGTATGGACAAATTAGCGGATCAAGGATTAACACTAATAAACAGAGCTGCAGAAAGTGCTGTGAAAGAAGCTACACCAATCTTTGTAGAAGCAGTTAAGAATATGACATTCACAGACGCTAAAGATATTCTTGTTGGAGGCAAATCAGCGGCAACTGATTACTTAAAAAAAAGCACATCTAAAAGTTTATATACTAAATTCAGTCCAGTGATTAATTCTTCCATAGCATCAGTAGGAGCTGATGTAATCTGGGAAAAAATGACTACTACTTACAATGCACTTCCTCTAGTATCTCCTGTTACAACAGACTTAACAGATTATATTACCAACCAAACAATGGATGGTGTATTCAAAATGATCGCAGTTGAAGAAGGGAATATTAGAGAAAATATCACAGGATCTAGAGATTCTAAACTATTAAAAGAAGTATTCGCAATTCAAGATAATCTAACAAACTCAACTAAAAAAAACACATCAAGTAATTCTATCGAGAAACTTTTTAAAAATAAAAAGTAACTAGTCAATTATATTGAATTATATTTATATTTTTAAACAAAAAAATAAATATAACATTATTATAACATTCGATTAACTGACCTTTCTAAATATTTTTTTGATATTTGTATAATCAATAATGATTGATTTCATAATAGTTAGGGTTAGTTAAAAAAGCCGAGTAAGAAATTACTCGGCTTTTTCTTTTTATACTCTTACCTTAATCCTCTAGACTACTTATTATCTAAAAATCAAAGCATTATTCAATTCGTTTATGAATTTGCTTAAAGTATTCAAAAGCATTAAACAAATGTGTTCCATGCCAAGAGAACATTTCCCCATCTACAAAAACAGTTTTCCCGTGATGTGTATGTCTTCCTAATTCAAATGCATGTTCTTCCTTAAATGGATAAGGCTCCGACGATAAGAATACCAACTCTGGATCTCCTTGAATTCTAATCTTTCTTATCTCTACTTCAGGGTAACGCTCTTCGCGATTAGCATACACATTTGTAAATTTATTCAAAGTCAAAAGGGTATTGATAAACGTATTATTACCTGCTGCCATATAAGGTTCTCTCCAGATAAAATAAGCTGCTTTTTGTACTTCTCTAGTACTTACAAAAGACATAAAATCCTTGATAGCAAAATCAATCTTATCGTTCCATTTCTTTGCCTCTGTACGTTTGTTAAACAATACACCAAAATCTTCTATCATTTGCTTATTATCTTCTAATGTAATGACATCAGTAACCCAAACAGGACAAATATCTTTCAGACTTTCTACAATCTCTAGAGTATTCTCTTCCTTATTAGCAATAATAATATCAGGATTAAGCGCTTTAATCTTTTCTACGTGTACCTTTTTAGTTCCACCTACTTTTATTTTGACAACACCTAAATGATAAGGATGTACACAGAATTTAGTTATTCCTTTAATCTCGTCTTCAAGTCCCAAATCACATAACGTTTCTGTTTGTGAAGGCACTAATGAAATAATTCTCTTTGGTGCTTGTTCAAAGCGATGCTCTTGCCCTATTTGATCTTTTAATACAATCATACCATTTTATTTAATATCTCCTCCATTTCTTGTTGAATGGCTTTAGCTTCTAATCCCGCTTTCTCTGCGAAATCTTCTTCCTTAGATGCAAAGATAATACCTCTTGACGAATTGATTAGCAATCCTACATTTTTACTTAATCCATATTTACATACATCCTGTAAATTACCACCTTGAGCTCCTACTCCTGGAACTAATAAAAAACTTTCTGGAACTATTTTTCTAATCTCTTCAAAATACTCTGCCTTAGTAGCTCCCACTACATACATTAAATTCGCTGCATTTTTATACGTTTGAGAAGTTTCTAATACTTCTTGATACAATGGCTTTCCATTCACTTCTTTTGTTTGAAAATCAAATGCTCCTTGATTTGAAGTCAATGCTAAAAGAATAGTATGTTTATTTTCAAAAGCTAAAAAAGGTTCTACAGAATCTTTACCCATATAAGGCGCAACAGTAACACTATCAAATGACATATCTTCAAAGAAAGCTTTAGCATACATAGATGCTGTATTACCTATATCTCCACGTTTAGCATCTGCTATGGTATATACCTCAGGGTAATTAGTATTTAAGTATTCTATTGTCTTCTTCAGAGACATCCATCCTTTTATGCCATAAGCCTCATAAAAGGCAATATTCGGTTTATAAGCTACTGCATATTGGTGAGTTGCATCAATAATTGCTTTATTAAAACTAAAAATAGGATCTTCTTCTTTTAATAAAAAAGTTGGAATCTTATCTAAATCAACATCTAAGCCAACACATAGAAATGATTTCTTTTGCTTGATTTGTTCGATTAATTGTTGTGTAGTCATGTTTCGTAGTTATAGTTTAAAAAAAACCACACTATACAAAAGCAAGTGTGGTTTATTATATTTATAAAAGACGATTAAAAAACGTCTCCTTCTTTTAATTTCTCAGTATTACTTACCAATTGTAACTCATCAATAATCTTCTGAATATTACCATTCATAACACCATCCAAATCATAAAGAGTAAGTCCAATACGGTGATCAGTAACACGTCCTTGTGGATAGTTATAAGTTCTAATCTTTGCAGATCTATCTCCACTACTTACTTGAGATGAACGTTTAGTAGCATCTTCTGCCTGTTTCTTCGCTAACTCCATTTCATACAAACGAGAACGTAATACAGATAAAGCTTTATCCTTATTCTTGTGTTGAGATTTCTCGTCCTGACATTGAGCCACAAGGCCTGTAGGAATGTGAGTCATACGTACGGCTGATTTAGTTGTATTTACAGACTGCCCTCCAGGTCCTGACGAACAGAATAAGTCAATACGTACATCATTCATATCGATATGTACATCAAACTCTTCTGCTTCTGGTAATACCATTACAGTAGCAGCTGATGTATGTACACGTCCTTGAGTTTCCGTTTGAGGAACACGTTGTACACGGTGTACTCCAGCTTCAAATTTCAATGTACCATATACATCTTCTCCTGTTACTTCAAAGATTACCTCTTTATATCCTCCAGAAGTTCCTTCATTCACATCTACTACAGATGTTCTCCATCCTTTAGATTCACAGTATTTAGTGTACATTCTAAATAAATCCCCAGCAAAGATACTCGCCTCATCACCTCCTGTACCAGCACGTACCTCTACCATTACGTTCTTAGCATCCTCCGGATCCTTAGGTATTAATAAGAATTTGATTTCTTCCTCTAATTCTGGTAAACGACCTTTTGCCTCATCTAATTGCATCTTAGCCATTTCTACCATTTCAGCATCACTTCCATCAGCTAATATTTCATTAGCTTCTTCCATATTACCTTTAAGATTTATATACTCAGCTCGTTTTTCAACTAACTGTTTTAAATCTTTATACTCTTTATTTAATTGTACGTAACGTTTTTGATCAGCGATTACATCTGGCTGAATAATTAAGTCAGAAACTTCGTCAAAACGTTGCTTAATAATTTGTAGTCTATCTAACATATCCTAAAATAGATAATTTATTTGGTTTGCAAAGGTACAAAAAAAGAGGAATATTTTAGCATACTCCTCTTCAATTACGTTACAAAAGTAACTAATTATTTTTTAATCTCAGCAGAAATCTCTACGTCAGACCAAGTTTTCCCTTCGTGTAAATCTTTACAAGCTGCATGTAAGCTATCAAATGCAGACTGAGCCGTAAAATCAGCGATGATATCTATTGAACCATTTAGTTTAAGAGCATCCCCTTCTACTGTATAAGTAAACTCTTTCTCTTTAGAAATTCCATTCATTGTTAAGTTTACGATTACTTTACCATCTTTAAACTCTCCAAAGAATCCATTGATATTCCCTACCATTTTAGCAAAGAACTCACCTTTTAATTTCTCATCTCTACCAGCATCATTTGTGCTTACAGAAGAAGTTACTACTACGAAGTTAGCACCTTTTAATGCTTCTTCTAATGTAGCAGCATCTGCTTTTACTTCATTTAATTTAATATCAGAAAATGTTCCTTTTACTCCTACTTTCTCAGGCGTTTTAAAAGCAGTCCACTCCATAGAATAAGATAATTCCTTCTGCGCTGGTGCCTCTACTTGTTCAGTTGTTGTCTCAGTAGTTTCTTCTACTGCATTTGTATCTTTTTTCTCTCCACAAGAGATTGCTAGTGCTCCAATTAAAGCTAAAGCTAAAACGGATTTTTTCATAAATATTGAGTTTTAATTATATTGAAACCAAATTACTAATTTTAGTACACTTTATTCTTAAATAAACATTAATATTTTTTAGATACTCTAGTCTTTATACATAACTGTTTATTTAAGAAATAATAATTAAATTATGAACCTTAAAGCGCTTTGTAATACCGAACGTTTTCTTATTAAAAAGAAAGGCAGAATAGATTTCTATAATAACCTTACTAAATTAATTTCTACAGTCTTAATATCTCCTGCCTTATTCATATATTCTATGATGACTTTTTTATTTTCTTCTTTCAGTATCCTTTCATATTTATCTATATCATTAGTACTAATACCATTGATAGATATAATCCTTTGCCCCTTTTCTAATCCTTTAACCGCAGCTTCTGTATTATGAATTACACTTGAGATTAAAATCTGATCTCTTTTATCATTATACATTAGAGACAAAGGTTTTACAAAAGGATGAAATACCTTTTCAAACAAATCATTAGGTTTAATATATACAAACTGATCTCTGTAATCTAATATCAAGTCAAAACGATGTATAATCTCACTTCCTAAAATTCCCATCAGTCCTTTTACAGCACTTACACCTTCTGTATCTGAAGAAAACGAAACTGATAATTCACTACTCTGAATCTCATAACTACCTAACCTCAAACTCTTAATTAATCCTTTTTCATAACTTGTACTGTTACTTAAATTATCGCTAGAATAAGATATCTTTTTATCTGTTTTACTTAACAAATCATGCTTTTCTTTATAAGGTGTATTTATTATCAAAGTAGTACTAGCACCACTATCAAACAAGATATCTCCTGAGAATTGCTCATTATTATTCAATGTCATCGTAATAGGAAATTGAATTAAAGCACCATTATAGAATTTAAAAGGAATCTTCTCATAACCACTATAATCTACCTTTGTTCCAAAATTATATAGACTCATCATTTGCGTATTAAAGTCTAGCTTTGTTATATAGTTTTTTAAAATAGTAGCTCCTATAATACCGTCAAACTTCTTTTCAGTCATAGCATACAACCTAGACATATCTTCTAACACTACTGAAGTACTATCTACATAATTATTTTTATCTAAATAAACCTTGTAATTCCTGATTGACTCATAGGTTTTTTTACCTCCTGCACCAGTTATATCTCTTTTGTAATCTGCTTTTAGACCAAATTCTTTTGCCTTCTGTGTATCTAAAAGTAGAGCTCCTGCTCCTGTATCAAAGAAGAAGAGCAAACTATCTTTTTGATTCTCCATTGGCAACCTCAAAAAAATAGTACTGTGATCTTTTGACAATTCAAATGGCAATTTGACTTTTTGTGCAAAAAAACAATTTACACTTAACAATAATAACAACAACCCTTTTCTAAACATAATTAAGTTAATTTAAAGGCAAAAATAAAACATTTTAACGCTAAAATAAAAACATATCAGAAAACAAAATTTATTATCAAAAAAATTATAGTAACAAAAAAAGGGCATCCTAATATAGGACACCCTTTTCATTATTTTAATCTATTGGATTACTTTTTCTCAGGAATCTGAGTTAAGATCTCTAATAAGAATTTCCAGAATTTTTGTACAGAAGCAATATTAGCGCGCTCTACAGGAGAGTGAGCTCCGCGAATAGTTGGGCCAAAAGAAATCATATCCATATCAGGATAGTTTGTTCCTAAGATACCACACTCTAATCCTGCGTGACATGCTACTACATTTGGCTTCTCACCTACTTGTTTTTCATAGATATCTACTAATACGTCTAATATTTCAGACTCTGAATTAGGTGTCCATCCCGGGTAAGATCCAGAGAATTCTACTTCACATCCCATTAATTCAAATGCAGAACGAAGACTATTTGCTACATCAAATTTAGATGATTCTACAGAAGAACGAGTTAAACACTTAACTACTAATTTACCTTCTCCTAAATCTACTTTAGCGATATTATTAGAAGCTTCTACTAAGTCATCGAAATCTGGACTCATACGGAATACACCATTATGAGCAGTATACATAGATCTTACGAAGAAATACTGCGCCATAGAAGGCATTACTTTCTTAGGAGTATCAGCGGCTTCTAATTTCTCAAATACTACTTCAAAGTTAGGATCTACAGTATGTAATTCTGCTTTAATTTCATCTACAATAGAAGTCATATCAAATACGAATGCCTCATCAAAAGTGTTTGCGATAATTACCTCTGCCACACTTTCTCTAGGAATAGCATTTCTTAAACTTCCTCCTTTGATTTTAGATATCTGTAATCCAAAGTTATCAAAAGCATCAAATAACAATCTATTCATGATTTTATTTGCGTTTCCTAATCCTTTGTGGATATCCATACCAGAGTGTCCTCCGTTTAATCCTTTTACAGTAATTCTGTATCCGATAGATCCTTCAGGTGTATCTTCTTCATCATACTCAGCAGATGCAGTTACATCTACACCACCAGCACATCCGATATCGATTTCGTCATCCTCTTCTGTATCTAAGTTTAAAAGAATCTCTCCTTCTAACATTCCTCCCTGAAGACCTTTAGCACCAGTCATTCCAGTTTCTTCGTCTATTGTAAATAAAGCCTCAATAGCAGGGTGTGGAATTTCATTGCTTTCTAAGATAGCCATAATAGCTGCTACTCCTAAACCATTATCAGCCCCTAAAGTAGTACCTCTTGCTCTTACCCATCCATCCTCTACATACATATCGATTCCTTGAGTATCGAAGTCAAATACAGTATCGTTATTCTTTTGGTGAACCATATCTAAGTGAGATTGCATTACAACCACTTTTCTGTTCTCCAATCCTTTAGTAGCAGGTTTTTTAATAATAACATTACCTACCTCATCTTTTATAGTTTCTAGCCCCAAAGACTTACCAAAGTTCATCATGAACTCAATCACACGCTCTTCCTTCTTAGACGGACGAGGCACTGCATTTAGATCTGCGAACTTGTTCCATAAGTTCTTAGGTTCTAAACCTCTAACTTCTTGACTCATATCTTAATCTCTTTAATTATTCAAAATATTGCTTCAAATTTAGGACATTCTAAATAAATAAACAGTTATTCCCTAATAAAATTCGGTTAAACCCGAATTATGCAATAGACATATAAACGAAAAGTAATTATACAAAATAGGTCTGAATTAGTGATTAAAGCATACTATAGTATGGTTTGAGAGCTAATGAAAGAACTATGAAGTAGAATTGCTTTGTAGTATTTGGCTAATGCGTAATTTGGGTTAAACCCAATTTATCCTCTTCCTTAATCGATATCCCCTAAACACTTAGTTTCCCTTTTTGTAGCTTGCTAAGTATAACAATTTCAATTCTTCATCAAATAAGAACAACATCATGTTCATTATTTTCAAAAATCAAGATTAACTTATTCCTGTTTTAAACTAGAGTCGATCCTTAAAAGCAATGTTTAAAGACCATAAAAAAACGGGCTTTCACAAATGCAAAAACCCGCTTTTATAACTAAATATAAAAATTATGAAAGATTCTTAATATTTCCTAGAAATGCCCCTCTTACACAAAATACTTCTCTAATATCTTGAGGTCTTACTACTATATTCTCATATGTTTCATTATCACATATAAATGCTAACTCACCATTTTCAGTATATCTTTTAAATCGATAACACAGTACACCTTTTCCTTCTATAACCACCACATAAATACCCCATGGTTTTATTTCTTCTACATCTATTTTCTTAGTTAAGACATAAGACGATACTTTTACAGTAGGATACATATTATCTGCTGAAATCTGAAATGCTGTATCTACCTCTTCTTCTGTAGGAAATACAAAACTAGGTGAAGTAGCCCATGTTCTTTCTGGGTTTAAAAAATACTCGAAATGATGATCTACCGATATCATTTTCACTTTTCTTTTTTGTAAATCTGTATTAAAAACTTTATGTGTATTTGAAAAGAATAACTCATTCAAATCAATTTTGTGTTCTTTACACAAATTCATGATTTTTTCATACTGCAAAGTCTCTCTCGACTTCCATGATGATACTGTATTAGGTTTTACTTCTAAAATATTTGCTAATTCTAGATCGGTTTTTATTCCTAACAACTGTTTCAACTTTTTAATTACGCTTTCACTACTTTTCATACTTTTCACAATTTATTATTTCACTTTACTAACTACTGCTTTATTCGCATATATCGACAATAAAACAATTATCTTGCCAATATTTAAAAACAGAAAAAAAATTGTTTAAAAAAAGAATACCAAACCAACAAAAACAAAATTAAAACACTTATAAACAACACATTATATAAAAATAAAAAATATTAAATAATTCTATATTAATGTAAATATTCAAACATTCACTATTCAAAGTATTTAAAATCAAGTGATCTAAACCTATTTATTAAATCACAAAAAAAGAATAAATAACGTATAGTTCAAATGAATATTTCGCTGTAACTATTTTCTAGAAAACAATTAGTTAAAACAACTTTTCCAGTTTATTAAGTCAATTAGATTGACGACTACTCCATTGATACAAAAGAAACAACACACTTGTTTTTCATATTATCAATGGTAAGTTATACATATCTAAATCGTAATTTCAACTTCTGTAGGATGGTTATTTTTTTATTTAAACAACTCAACACAAACATATAATATTCAACAATACATCAAACACACATATTATTATTCACTAAAATCAATAAATAAAAGAATTATAACTACTTTTATATCAATATTTAACTAATATTCAACATATAAAAACAAAAAACACTTATCGCATAAAACACATATAAACAAGTTACACTTCTTATTTCATCACATATAGTGATTATCATAATATTAGATTTTTCTCCTACAAGACTCTGTCACATTTAGTGATTAAATCACATATTGCTAATTTCTTATTCTTTTTTCAACATCATAAAACTAATACATTGAAAGATTCATGTCTAAAACAGTCAAATAGTAAATAAAGTCACTTTAATCATTATAAAATATCACAAAAAAAGAGGAGCATCTCCCGACGTCCTCTTTTACAAGTACAAATAAAAAATACTATGCACTCTCACCTGCATAGCGCATCAAACTAAGTAATTATCTTATCAATATAATTTCTATTAAATTTCTGTTCTTTCTTATATTGGGATGGAGACACTCCCACCACACTTTTAAACTGTTTACTCAAATGACTTAAATCATTATAATACATTTTACTAGCTATTTCTAATAGTGTCATTTCACCATACGAAATATACTCCTTCACACGTTCAATGCGCTGATGGATATAAAACTTCTCTATTGTAACTGATTCTCGCTCTGAAAACAACTTACTTGCATAACTATAGTCTATTGCTAAATTATCTGATATCAAATATGATAGGTTAGTAGATAAACGGCTATCTGTTTGTACTAAGTCTATTATTAGCTGTTTAATACTTTCTATCAATATATCTTGCTTTTCTACTAATAATTCGAAACCAAGTATATATAATCTCTCCTTAAACACCTTAAAAGTATGTTCACTTAAATTATATAAAAGTGATACTTTGCCCAATTCAACTTTAGCTTCTAATACACCTATTTTTTTTAATTCTTGTTCTATCATTAAAACACAACGGTGACAAACCATATTCTTAATATGTAAAACTACCGAATACTCCATATCTCATTTTTTTTATCCTAATAAACAATAGACTGATTATATCTCGTTTTAAACTTTCATCATATAGTATAGTAACTCAATACAATCTTTGTTTTTAAAAAGGAGTACTGACTACATCAGTACTCCTGATTTTTTTTTATTAACTCTGTTTGTGTTCTGCAACAAATTTTTGGTAATTCTCTTCATTCTCAAAATAAGCTACCTCACCATTATTCCCTACTATCACGATATATGCTTCTGCTTTATCTACTGATTTTAAAGAATACGGATCTATAGCAGCACGCACAGTTGCATCTTGAGGGATTCTTGTTTTACACATTTCACAACATCCATAGTACATTTTTCCTTCATGCTCTACTTCTAACTGTTTATTCCCCATATAAGCATCATTTACCATACATACTAGGTCACTCGGTACAGCATCTCCTCTTTTGTACTGTCCTCTAGCTGCTACTGGCTCACTTTCTTTATGCATAGAATGCATATCGTGATTAGCATGGTTTTCATGTGTTGGAGCTGTTGCTACTGGCTCTTTTTTCGTTTCTCCACAAGCGATAGTAAGTAAACTAACTCCTACTACTGCTAAACTTCTAATTGCAAATGTTCTCATAATCATCATTTTTATTACATTAATTTTTGTTCATTCATTATTTCTTCTGTACCCATTTTTAAGATCTTCATACCTGGTCTTAACTCACCAAAAACCTCAACCATCATAGGCATAGCACGTCCTTTAGCTACCTTAATATGATACGCTGTACCATTTCTAACTTCAATCACATATAACCCAAGATTACTCTCTACTAAAGCTGACTTAGGTATAAAGAATGTTGGCTCTGTACTTTTTAAGCTTACAGTAGCATCTGCTATCATATTAGGCTTTAACAACTGTTCTTTATTATTAATATCTGCTTGAATCTGCTCTGAACGCAACTTTAAATCTAGGCTACCCGCCTTTCTAGTGACTACACCTGTAAATTCTTTTTGGGGAAGTGTACGCACTTTAAACTTCACTGTATCTCCCTCTTGTACATAAGGCGTATTTGCTTCTGAGATAGATAGGTTTAAACGTAGTGTAGAAGTGTCCTCTACGATTAGTAAAGGCATTTTACTCATCGGCCCTACATAAGCCCCTTTATCTACCTGTCTATCTGTAATCACTCCATCAAAAGGCGCTCTAATCACTAGGTACTGATCTATATTCTTCATTTCTTCATATGAAGACTTTGAAGAAGCTAATTGTGCTTTATCTGCTAACATTTTAGCAGTCACTTGCTCCAAATAATCAGGTGCAATAGCTCCCTCAGTCTCATTCGCTTTTATCGTTCTATCATAAGTAGCTTTAGTTGAGATATAGATTGCCTCTTGTGCTTTCCATTTAGCCTGCGCACTTGATACTTGCGCCTGAATCTCAGGCGCATCTAATATCATTAGCACTTGTCCTTTCTTTACGTGATCACCTATATCTACACGTAAATCAGTTACATAACTATTCACTTTAGCAAACAATTCTGTACGTTGATCAGCTCTTAACTCTCCTGGTAATTGTAATGGAACAATAGGATTGGTTGGCTCTATGCCGATAGTCTCCATCTTATTCATTGCCATATTCATCCCTCCTTTTTCATCTTTCACTTCTTTTACTTCAGGAGTTTTTTTATCTGCACATGCAGTTAATACTACTAGACTAACTAATGCTATATATATTCTTTTCATCTTTCTTATTTATTATCTATAGGTAAATAGTGGATACTTTCTTCGTCTTCTGGGTCTAATGATGGAGAATCTCTCGTTACTTTATTCATTACCCAAGCAAATACCATTGGTAAAATAATCAATACAGACACTGTCGATGCTAATAGCCCTCCAATTACTGCTCTTCCTAAAGGAGCTACTTGCTCACTTCCTTCTCCATGCCCTATCGCCATTGGTAACATCCCCGCAATCATCGCTATCGTAGTCATCGCAATCGGTCTGATACGTAACTTCGTTGCTTCTATAGCAGCTGCAGTAGATGTCCAGCCTGTTTTTCTCAACGTCTCCGCATTATTAATTAATAATACTGCATTGGCTATGGATACTCCGACTGACATAATGATTCCCATATAAGACTGTAAGTTAACTGTAGAGCCTGTTGCTTTTAATAATAACAGTGATCCAAGCATTACGAACGGTACTGTAGTCAGGATCACAAACGAAACTTTAAACGACTGGAAGTTGGCTGTTAGCATTAAGAATATAACCACAATAGCAATCAATAAACCGTTAGCTAAACTCTGCATGGTATCATCTAATACAGGAGCCATTCCTTTTAACTCCACATTTACTCCTTTTGGTAATTCTCCTAATTCTGCGATAGCTTGTTGTACATCTTCTTTTGCTTTATTCAAATCTGTTTTGTGTACATTAGCTACTACAGATACATATCCCATCGTCCCTTCATTATAACTCTCAGCTAATGCCTTTGACTCTGTTACAGTAGCTACATCGCTTAGCACTGGTCTGTCTGAATTTTTACTCAGTGGGATATTCTCTAATTCTTCCTTACTTCCCAGTTGATTTTGTGGCATCTGTACTTGTACGTCATAAGCAATTCCCATCATACCTCCTACCCACATATTTCTATTGGTATAACGAGAAGAAGCTGTTGTCGCCACTAATGATTTTGCAATATCCATTGCATCTAATCCTAATTGAGCAGCGCGTACACGATCTATATTAATTTCATAAGATGGATAATTCATCGAGATAGGCATTTTCTGATCACGCATATAGTCGATTTCTTTCAACTTTGCCAACAATTTATTAGCAGTCATCATATTCATCTTACGCATCATACCTGATACGCGAATCTCAATAGGTGTATTAGTTCCTTGACTTAAGATCTTTTCAGTCAATTCGATTGGCTCAAAAGTCAATTTTAACTCTGGTAGCTTCTCTGCAATACGTCCTCGTATCTGGTCTTTTAATTCATCTGTATTACCATCAAAATCTTTAAAAGCTACTTGCATAGACGCTTCATGTGGCCCTGCATTATATAAATAGATCGGACTTACTGCAAAAGATGAAGGGTGTTGTCCCACAAACGCTGATGAAATCGCAATCTTCTCTTTACCAAATAAATCTTCTAATTCACCCAGTACCTTCTTCACTTTCATTTCAGTATGCTCTATACGTGTCCCTTCAGGAGCAGTAATACGCATTTGCACTTGACTTGAATTTACAGTTGGCAATACATCCTTACCTATATTTTGGTACATCACTGCTACAGCTAAGAAAGCAGCTAGAATAGAACCTATAACGATTATCTTCTTCATAGGCATCACTTTCTCAATCCCTGCCACTACTCTATTCTTAAACTTATCGAAGCCTTTAGCTTCTTCTGGAATAGTGTGTTTCTCAGGATTGTATTTCATCAGCCAGTTAGCCATAATTGGTACAAACGTTTGAGACAGTAAGAATGAAACCGTCATCGCAAAACCAATTGCCATCGCTAGAGGCATAAATAGTGCTCCAGGGATACCTGTCATCATAAAGGCTGGTGCGAATACTGCCAAGATGCTAAACAAAATTAATAACTTAGGGAAAGCTATCTCCTTACACGCATCCCAGATAGCTTGTACCTTATTCTTACCGAGGGCAAAGTGCTGGTGTATATTCTCTATCGTCACCGTACTCTCATCTACCAAAATACCTATCGCTAAGGCTAATCCTGATAGTGTCATAATATTGATCGTTTGACCAAACATCTTTAAGAACAATACTGCTGAAATAATCGCAATCGGAATAGTCATAATTACAATCAAAGCTCCTCTAGGATCTCTTAAGAATAACATCACCATAAGTCCTGTCAATAAGGCTCCTAATACTCCCTCTACGATTAAACTCTTTACCGCATTAATAACATTCACAGATTGGTCAAACTCGTACGAAATCTTTACATCATCAGGTAAGTTATTCTGTATATGAGGAATAGATTTTTTCAATTGTTCTACCACATCATAAGTAGAAGCCTTACCAGATTTAGCAATATTGATATACACAGAACGTTTACCGTCTACTAATGCATAACCAGTCGTAATATCAGCACCATCTTTTACAGTAGCCACATCGCGTAAGTACACATTATCTACCTGCCCTTTAAACAAAGGAATATCTCCAAACTCCTCTACCGTTTTTAAAGTGTTATTAGTCGGTGTCAGATAGTTCTTATCTCCTACATATACGTTCCCTGAAGGCATTGTTACGTTTTGTCTACTAATTGCCTCTACCACTTGCTCTGGGCTCATATGATGCGTACGAAGTTTATTTGGATCTATATTGATCTCTATCGTACGTGGTGACCCTCCAAATGGTGGAGCTGTAGTCAATCCAGGAATCTTAATTAAGAAAGGACGCGCAGCAAAGTTGGCGATATCTTGAAGCTCATTATTTGTCTTCGTCTCTGAGCGGAACACTAATTGTCCTACTGGTTGAGAAGAAGCATCAAAGCGAATAATGAATGGTGGTGGAGCTCCTGGCGGTAAGAAAATTACCGAACGATTAGACAGTGCTGAGATAGACGCGATCGCCTCTCCCATATCTGTCCCTTCATAAAACTCTATTTTCATCAAGGTCAACCCTTGTGTATTTTTAGTATCAATACTTTTTATCCCATTGGCAAAAAGCATCATATTTACATACATCTTCGTGAAGTAACCTTCCATTTGTTGTGGAGTATACCCATTAAAAGAATGGGCGATATAAACCACTGGTAAGTTCATCTCTGGAAGAATATCTACTGGAATCTCTTTAGATGACTTTACTCCAAAGAATAATAGTCCTATTACCAATACCATAATAGATATTGGCTTGCGCAAGGCAAATCGAATTAAATTCATACTATCTTATTTTAGGGGAATAGCGTTTAACAAATATTGAATATCACCGAATGCAGAAGCCTGTAGCAATAAAGATTGCCATACATTGTTTTGAGCTATTTCATAATCAATCTCTGCACGTTGTAAAGTATACAGCGCTTGAGTGAAATCAACTAAGTTGCTCAATCCATTATCGTATAAAGCTTTTTGCTGTTTAAAGGCTACATCAGCCGCCTCTAACTGTATTTTTGACTGTGTCCACACAGCCTGAGCATTGACATACTTCTCTTTGGTCAAAGTAACTTGGTTAGCCAAATCTTTGTCCATTTGAGCGAATTCATGTTCATAGCTCTTTGTGATATACTCTTGTTGTTTACGCTTATAAGTCGTTCTAAAAAAGTTAGATATATTCCATGTCAATTGAAGCCCTACTAAATAATTACTTCTATCAATACCCACTCCATCACCATAAGATGAAGAGTAAGCACTATTGTCTTGTACATAATTCCAGTTAAAACCTGATCCTCTACCTTGCAACACCCCAAAAGCATTTAAACTAGGCAGACTACCTTTGGTTACTAGGCGTTCCATAGATTCGCTTTGTGCTATTTTGCTCTCTTGCCATAATAGTATAGGATGCTGATCTCTATTGACTAAAGTCTCGTCTAATACTTCTGGTTTAGCATTTACAAATACCTCATCTAATGCATACGCTTTAGTCTCTTCATCTAATAACACAGCTAAGTGCTTATTAAACTCTATTTCCTTGTCATACGCTTTAATATGTAATGCCTCTGCATTTGCGACCTCAGCCATAGCTAATCGCTCATCTACTTGAGGTAACAAGCCACTCTTTGCCTTTGCAGCTGTAACTTCATGAAATACTCTCGCGCGTTCTAAATTCTTTTGTTGCACATATTTTATACGCTGAGAAGCCAAAAGATTTAAGTAGGTAGCACTTACTTTTATTTGTTGTTGGAAAATCTCTTGTTCTAAGTCCTTAAGAGTTACTTCTTGTTGAGTTTTTGCCATACCGATTCCTTCCTTTGTTTTTCCAAAAGAAAAGATATTCCAATTGACATTAGCAAAATACAATGAACCAAAGGCAGCATTCCAATTTTGCTCTGCTAAAGGCATAGAGGTAGCTGCAGACCCTAGTCCTCCATAAGCATATAGAGGTCCGTTCTGTGCATTTATCGTCCCATAACTTTGTTGGGCACCGAATGTTAAATCTGGGAAGTAATTCCCTTTTTGATTAATTGTGTTTTCTTGAGAAGCAGCAAGTTTTGCTTCTTTAACCTTGATAAGGTCATATCGTTCTATAGCCTGTTTTAACGCAGCATCTAATGTAAGTTTTTGTCCATAAGACGTAGATGCCACACCCAATAGGACAAACAGTGCTATCCTATTAATTTTCATGTAAAAGTATGCGTTTAATTATACAATATTGTTGATGTATCTATTCCTACTACAAGAATAGATAAGCTCAATGATATCGTATGAATCAAAGTCTATAGACGCAATTCTTAATGTACAGAGGTACTTCTTTGACTCTGTATAAATAATAAGTATAAGTAGTGAAATTATCTCTTACTGTATGAACATACTCGTATACTGCTCCGAAATAACGGTGCAATATCGCATCTGTAAAGAAAGAAATTTTTAAAACTTTAAATGAACTATTCTGAACCTCTGATTTTACTTTAACTACCTCTACTTTATCTTGGCAGCAGTTCTTCTTTGGTTCTTCTACGGTTCTCCCTGTTAAAGCACAGAAACCACAGTTCTTTTCATTTGCTTGAGATTTAGGTATACTCGCCTCTTGCACTAATCCTTGGCAGATGTGCTGATATGTACTAAAGCCTGAAGCCAAGCCAGTGTACAAAAATGCGAATAATATGACGAATAGTTTTTTCATAATCTCTACGCCAAAAGTACTACACTAGAGATTCTCATTTGTTATACCATTCCGAGTACTTGTTGTATAATTTTTGGATTTTATACTTTTCGAAAACATTCTTAAACTATAGTAGTTAATTATTATTACATTCTATCTATCTTAATTTCCTAATTAGGAATCTGTATTGTCAATATCTTATATTAGATGCCATTTATCATTATTCCATTCAAATAAGTCATTATTAAAATCATGTAGTAAAAGTACCTTATCAAAATCATATTTAATAGTTAAGTTAGGAGGTAAATCATCGAATAAATCATAATAGTATTCTTTTTTATTTGCCACTAACAACAACCAACATTCATTGCCTTTTAAATTTTCTTTGTATTGGTCTATTTTACAATTCTTTTTATAAACAAAACTATTAAGAATATCTTCTGTTAACTCGAGGGACATATAACCTCCGGGATTAAAACATAAATTCATTATACTATTTCTACCTCCATTAACAATCTTTTTAATATAATTGTTCTCTTTTAAAATACTATATTCAAGATAATGTTTAATTACTTGCTTACACTCTTCAAACATATTTTTTTTAACTATTTTAATGTCGTCAAAGAAATAAACGCTCAATACATATTTTTGTAAATAATCATTAGAAATATCTCTACATATCAAATTAAGTACATTTTGAATAAACCCACTCCTTTTTGCTTTTTGTGGATCAACCAAAGTAACTATCTCTATCCCAAAATTCTTATCATTTTGTCTTAAAATAAAATCAGGTTCCTCTATTGATTTCACTATACCTACATTATCCAATTTTGTGATTGCCTTAACCAAGTGAAAATACTCAAATTTCTTTCCTTTTGAATTAACAAATTCATTCTCTCTATAAATTAAATCTAGGTACTTATCATTCATAATTTTGTATTAATAAATAACATTAAATCGTGATTATTTTTAATAATTTTCTCCTCTAATATCTTATTTTCTTGTTCTATATGAAGTATTCTTCTTTTTAACTCATCTATCTCTTTAGAATCCTTATTTACAAAAGAATAAGTAAATGTAATTATTGCAATAAACAATGAAGCTCCTGAAAGCCATTGTGATCTTCTATTATTTCTTTTTGACTCAAATAAGGTCTCTTCTTGTATTTTATTTCCTTGCTTTCGTTCTTGAATAATATCTTCCTTTTCTTTAGTTAAAATATCAAAATATAGTTCTATACTTCCTACATTAACTAATCTATCCCACTCTACTGTTAGTACACTTCTATTATTTACATCTGTCTCTATAAAACCATATCTTACTAAATAACCCCATACTAATCTCCAACTAATCTCAACTTGATCTGAATTTTCATTTGTTCGGTTTCTTACTATATTTCTTAATTTCTCTTTCAATTGAAAAATATTTACTCGTTCAGATATTAATTGATTTATTACATCAAAAAGAACCTTTTCATCCATTTTTTATTTCAAATATACAAACAATAAAATATCTACAGGACTACTAAACTATTTTAAAACTGGTCTATAATCTCCTTCCTTTTTTACGAGACATTTGCCTCGAAATTTTAAACCAATAAGTATTTATGACTACAACGAACACTGGGGTAACAAGACAACAAGTAACTCTAAAAAACACAACTGCGACTTTAGTAAAAGCGACTTTAGAACACCTAGAAGATGCCTCTATGCTATTCGATATGTATAGAGTATTCTACAGACAAGAATCAAATTATGAAAAAGGAAAACAGTTCTTACTTGATCGGCTGTCTAATGACCAGTCTCATATCTTCTTAGCGTATGTAGATGGGCAAGCAGTTGGATTCGTTCAACTTTATGAATTATTCCATTACATCAAATTAGAAAAACAGTGGTTATTAAGTGACTTATTCGTACATCCAGACTACAGAGGGATAGGATTATCTGTAGCAATCATCGACCGTTCAAAACAATGGTGTGAAGAAACCAATGCATGTGGACTAATGCTAGAAACAGAAAAGACAAATGACATAGGGAATGTATTATACCCTAGATGCGGGTTCGTATACGATGGAGGACACAACTACTACCATTGGTGGAAATAATGATCATATAATACTTAGCTTATAAACTGAATAGGGAGATGTCTTTTTTGAATCTCCCTATATTATTACATATATCCATTGTTTCTAAACAATTCCTTTGCCTTCTCATAAAACTCCTCTTTACCAGCTCCTTGATTAGCTAATAAAAATCTTCTCACTTTTCTGTTGCCCTTACTATCTTTAAAACGGATATCAAAACCTGTAGCAGAGAGATAGGATCTTTTGACCAAATTAACTTCTATAACATCCTGCTTATCTATAACATGAACAGTAGTCATATCCCAACTACTATAAATAACATACAACAAATAAGCTGTAATAATACTTGGAATCAGCGCATAATAAAAGCCCACATAATAATAAGTCAATAGACTAAGTATAAACATGATAATCACTACAAACTGCATCCATGAAAAAAAGCCATTCTCCTTGCCTAAAATAGTAGTCTGATGAGAACTTATTTTTCCATCTATAGTAAACACAATCTTAGGTTTGGGTTCTAAGATGAGATGACAGTATTCTGTTTTGCCTTTAATCACAGCCTGTCTTATGGTCGATTTACCCTCTTGTGATGTCATATCCTATCTTTATAAGTATTGATACAATGCTTTATCTATCTGTACGATTACTTATTAAATTTACGCTCTTTTTAGATACAAAATACAAGGAGTATAAAATAAATATTCAGTCTATTTCCCCTCATTAAAGACCGTTTGGCGGTACTTCTGTCCCCAAATCATAATCTCCTCGATCACTCTTTCTAGTGTTTTTCCATACTCTGTCAATTCATATTCTACAGAAATAGGCTTGGTATTTAACACTGTTCTTTTTATCAAATGATTTGCTTCTAAATCATGTAATTCTTTTGACAACATTTTTGTGCCTATCCCTTCTACTTCTCGCATTAGATCCATAAACCTCATTTTACCTCCATGTAATAATGTTCCGATAATATATACCTTCCATTTACCAGATAATAAGCTCATCGTATCTTTAATAGCTACTATCCTTACCTGACATTGTTCTGTATTATTCAACACTGGTTTTTTCTTCATCTGCTCTATTTTTAATTCACCCTAAAATTACTTTATTATACAGTAGTGTGCAAAAGGAAACCACTTCCCAAAAGGAAACTAATAGAGAAGACCACCTTAAAGTCAGTTATGTTTGCACCCACAAAAGAACCTATCTATTTAGATAGGCCATAAAAACACTTAAAAATGAAGAATTCTAAAATTACATTCTGGGTATCTACAAGTCTATTCTCTTTATTTATGTTATTTAGTGCCTATAACTATGTAGCAACAGAAGAGATGAAAGAGGCCTTTGTTTACCTAGGTTTTCCTGATTATTTCAGAGTAGAACTCGCTATAGCTAAGGCTTTAGGAGCTATAGTGATATTACTCCCTTTCTTATCTTCTACGATAAGAGGTTTTGCTTACGCAGGGTTTACCATTAATATTATCTCTGCCGCTATCGCACACTTAGGGATGGGAGAGCCTATCACATCACTAGGTTTTATATTCATAGCAGGTGTGCTATTAGCCCTGTCATACTGGAGTTCATTAACCCTAAATCAACGTTAATCAAACCTAACCCTAATACATTGAGGCGAGCTTACACAGTTTCGCCTCAATACATTTATATACATATCGCTTAGAACCTCTATGATTATTCCTCTCCCTCACTATCCTATATGCGCATTTTAACCCAAACTATCCGATAAGAATATAAACGAAAAGGTATTATACAAAATAGGTCTGAATTAAAGATATAAGCCTACGTTAGTATGGTTTTAGAACTAATGAAGGAACCATAAGATAGAATTGCATTGCAGTATTTGACTACCACAAATTCTAGATTTATCCTTCAAGTCACATCCTAAAAGAATACTAGATCAATAAAAGGACTATCCTTGGACAAAAGCCCGCTATACCCAAGTATTGTCCTACTATACTCCTATAATTGTCCAAGGATCTGCTATGAAGCCCCTTATTTACTGGGATTACAAGCAATCCAGAATAACTTCAATTCTTATCAAAACCCAAACAAACAACTATGTATCAACACATTACATCATTTTTAAATTAAAAAAAATGATTCTAAAAATTCACTTAGTAGGAGTAAAAGGCTAAAAAAGAGGGCAAATAGCTAAAAAAAGAGAGTAAAAAGAGGTCTATTTTGATTTTTTTAGAGAAAAACAAGAGACAAAATCAAAAAAACAATCTACTTTTTTGGGGTTATTTTTCAAAAAATAAATTATTCTATCAGTTTTAACCCAGATTAAGCGATTGACATATAAACGAAAAGTAATTATACAAAATAGCTCTGAATTTAAGAAAGGGCTGAGTATAAAATAGTCCTGTGGACTATTTTATACGAAGAGCCAGCTGTAGTAAGGCATGTAGTATGGTTTTAGAAGAAATGAAAGAGATATGAAGTAAAATTGCTTTGCAGTATTTGGCTAATGCTTAATCTGGGTTTAATATGGAACTACCATTAAGCAAAAAGAGCATCCACAGTGGATACTCTTCTATACAATATATTTTTTACTGCTAATGTATTTTATTCATGTGTTTTACTTAATTCCCAACCCACAATTAGCTGTTTCTTCTCTGCTCCCCACATATATCCCCCTAACAAACCTGTCTGCTGTATCACGCGGTGACAAGGTATTAATACTGCTACAGGATTCCGACCAATAGCGGTGCCTACAGCTCTACTTGCACCTGCATTATTTAATCTGTCTGCTAGACCCCCATAAGTTGTTAATTGTCCTTCAGGAATTTGTAATAAGGCTTCCCATACCTTAAGCTGAAAAGGAGTTCCTTTAAGGTGTAATTTGACTTGTGTCAGATCTCCTTCTCTGTTTAATATATCGATCACAGCCTGATGTATACCCTTCCTTTCTTCTACTAATACAGCATTAGAAAAATCTGCATGAATACGCTCTAATCCATCACTATGCTCAGAAGTAAAAGCGATATGACAAATCCCTTTAGGTGTAGAAGCAACTACCACCTGTCCAAACAGGGTATCCCAATAACTATAGGTAATCTCTAAAGACGCCCCTTTATTAGCATACTCATTAGGAGTCATGCCTTCTATAGAAACAAACATATCATGTAAACGACTACTACTGCTCAACCCTACCTCATCTGCAACGTCAAACAAGGTCTGTTCTAAACGTTCTTTTATAACATACTTAGCATAGTTTAAGGTTATATATCTCAAAAACTGCTTAGGACTACTTCCTACCCATTCTGTAAATAATCTTTGAAAATGATATTCGCTTAACCCAACTGCTGTTGCTATCTCTGATAAATTAGGTTGTGCGTAATGGTTAGCTACGATATACGCTATAGCTTGTCTTGCCTTTTCATATTGTTTACTTACTTCCATGACTAACTTCTTTAATACAAGTATACAAAGAAATAGATTCTGCTTTTTTCTCACAATCCATTTCTTGCTATTCTTTTAAAAATAGGAATGTGCCCTTATGGGAATTATTAATTAGGAATTAGGAATGTGTGCCTTTTCAGGCATGAAGTGATGTGTATTATGGATATAGATTACACAGCGATTGCGTGATGTGCATACCGAATGCCGTAGGCAATGATTCTTAATTTCTAATTCTTAATTAGAAATTATACCTTAAACTTCTAATTTACAGTAAATCAAAAAGTTATAAAATGAATTAAAACTAATCAATTACTTAAATAATTACATTAAAATTATTTTAACACAAAATAATTAAGAAAAATGTAATTACCAATTAAACGTTTGTTTAATTTTACATTCTGAAAAAATACAACTCATGGCATTAAGTGATAAACAGAAAGAAATATTAATCGTAGCAGAGGAGCTATTCTCTCAAAAAGGTATAGATGGAACGAGTATACGAGATATTTCTAAAGCTGCTGGTATTAATGTTGCTATGATCAACTATTACTTTGGTTCTAAGCAAGCAATGGTTATTGCATTATTCGAAATACGATTAACTCGAACAAGAGAAAAACTAGCTCTTCTTACCACAGATACTCACTTAGACCCTATGCAGAAATTATTAGCTTTCGTAGAGCATATGATGACTGTACAGTTACAAAACGCTGATTTCCACATTATCTTAATGGGGCAACTGTCTAAAAAAGAGGACATCCCTGAGATATCAGATGGTATAACCATCCTACAGCGCGAAATATTAAATATTATCAATAGTTTTATAGAAGAGGGGTATGAAAAAGGTCTTTTTAAAGCGAAACCAGACCCTGTTACATTCGTTATCTTTTCATTGGGAATATTAAGTTACCTAATACACCACGAACGCACTTTATCTAGCTATTGGAATATACCCGATCACGAAGAATATAGTTTGCACATCAAACAGCATATATATCCTTATTTAATACAATCCTTTCAATCAATTTTAATCTACAATGAACAAAAGTAATTACGTCTTACTTGCTTCATTATTTATTTGCCAAGCGTTTGCTCAAACTTCAACTCAAACACCTATTACCCTAGAGCAAGCCATTACATTAAGTTTAAAAAATGGCAAAGAGATAAAAAAAGTAAAAGCAAGTACAGAGGCTACTAAACTTCAGATTCATAGCGCCCAAAATATGCGCTACCCCGATCTAGAAGTTTCAGGATCCTATAATCGCCTCTTTAATGGTACTGATGTTAATCTAAAAGTACCTTTACCTCCATCGTCTGGAGAAAACCAAATGCCACAGGTGACACCTCAGCATTTAATGATGGCACAAGCCAAAGCTAATGTTCCTCTATTTAGCGGTTTTAAAATTAGTAACGCTGTAAACCAAAGTAAACAATACTACGCATTAGCTGAACTAACAGAGCAATCTACTACTGAGAATGTAGTTTACCAAACCATCAATTTATACTTTGCACTATATAAGACGCAGCAGTCTATAGCGCTGCTAACTGAAAATCTAAAGCGTGCACACCAACGCACAATTGACTTTGAACAATTCTTAAACAATGGTCTAATCGCTAGAAATGACTATTTAAGAACACAATTGCAAGAAGCGAATGTAGAGTTATCTTTAGAAGAAACGAAAAACACCTTGAAGAATATTAGTACAAGATTAAGTACTCTTCTAGATTTTCCGTCTAATGAAACAATCGTTGCAGAGAAAGCTAATCCTGTAGATATCTTACCTACTAAAACAGATGACCTCTCTACACGTAAAGATGTTCAGAGTGTGATAAAAATGGACGAAATAGCTCAAACGACTATCAAAATAGCTAGAGGTAATTACTTCCCTTCTATCGGATTAACAGCTGGATACTCAGCTATTCAATTAGATAAAGTAATTGATATCACTAATGCTACTATGGTAGGAGTCGGTCTAAAATTTGACTTAGCTTCTATCTTTAAAAACAGAACAGAAGTCAATAAAGCTAAAGCAAAGAAAACAGAAGCTGAATATCAAGTCTTGTTAGTAGAAGATATGGCTAAAGTAGAAATAGAAGAAGCATATAATGCTTATGAGTTAGCTTTAAAAAAGAACACTGTTTTAGCAAAAGCTCTTGTTCAGGCTAATGAGAATTACCGCATTGTAAAAGATAAGTATGACAATGGTCTGACAGACACTGATCATCTATTAGAAGCTGATGTACAACAGTTACAAGCTCAAATAGACAATATGCTAGGAGAAGCTGATCAAACATTGACATTGTATCAATATGCATACAAAACAGGAAAATTATTAGACAACTTACAATCGGGAAACTAAAATGGAAACAAATAATAATGAATATAAAAAACCTCTAAATAAGAAATTTATTATTGCGTTAGGAGCTATAATACTATTTGGAGGAGGATATGGTGTGTATAAATACATCCATTCTATGGCTCATGAGACTACTGATGATGCTCAAGTAGAAACAAAGATCTCTCCTATCGTATCTAAAATACCAGGGTACATCAAAAGTATCCATGTACAAGATAACCAAATGGTCAAAAAAGGGGATGTATTAATCACACTAGATGATACAGAATATGTAATCAAAGTAGATCAAGCTAAAGCAAACTATCAAGCGGCATTAAGCCAATTAAAAGTAGCTGAAGCTGGGCATAATACTAGTGAATCTACAGTAATATCTTCTCAGGCTGGAGCTTCTACTGCTGTGGCTAATGTAGCGACTGCCAAGGCAAATATAGATGCTGCAAAAACTCAGCTATGGAGAGCAAATAATGACTATGAGAGATACAACAAACTTTATGAAAGTCAATCTATTACTAAACAACAATATGAGCAAGCGCTAGCTGCTAAAGAGACTGCTGAAAAACAAGTAGTCGTACTACAAGAACAATTAAAAGCAGTAGAAAAACAAGCAAATGCTGTAGCTCAACAAGTAAATATTAGTAGATCTCAAGCTGTAGCTTCTACTTCTCAGATAGATGCTGCTAAAGCAATGGTAGATCAAGCTAAAGCTAACTTAGACAATGCGGAGTTATACTTGTCTTACACCGTGATCACAGCTAAAGAAGATGGTCAAGTATCTAAAATTAACCTACAAGTAGGGCAATTAATACAACCTGGACAAGGACTATTCAATACTGTACAAAAAGGCAATATCTGGGTAGTGGCAAACTTTAAAGAGACACAAATGCAATATATGCGTGAAGGACAACCTGTCAAAATAAAAGTAGACGCATTCCCTAAGCATGAGTTCGAAGGAGTGATTAACTCTATGTCTCCAGCTACTGGGGCTAAGTTCGCTCTACTACCTCCTGATAATGCATCTGGTAACTTCGTAAAAACAGTACAACGTATCCCTGTGAAGATTACTTTCACTAATCCGAAGGATGAAATGTTAGTCTATGTAAAGGCAGGTATGAATGTAGATATCGATGTAAACATTAAAAGTGGACGATAAGCGATGAGTGAAGAAAGCTTAGTAGAACACGGTTATCGCAGAATAATCATTACCATCACAGCCATTCTATGTGCACTGTTAGAGATAGTTGATACGACTATTGTCAATGTAGCCATGAATGATATGAAAGGGAGTATCGGTGTTTCTCTTACTGATATCGCCTGGGTGGTAACGGCTTATGCTATTGCCAATGTAATAGTAGTGCCGATGACTAGCTGGCTCTCACAACAGTTTGGAAGACGTAATTACTTTGCTGCTTCCATTATCATCTTTACTGTAGCTTCTTTTTTATGTGGGTATTCTACTACCCTATGGGAGATTATACTATTCCGTTTTATACAAGGTCTAGGAGGAGGTGCTTTATTAGTAACTTCACAGACCATTATCACAGAGAGTTATCCCGTAGAAAAAAGAGGTGTTGCACAAGCAATATACGGTATGGGTGTTATTGTAGGGCCTACACTTGGACCTCCATTAGGAGGGTACATTATAGACAATTACTCTTGGCCATTTATCTTTTATATCAATGTGCCTTTAGGGATTATAGCCACCACATTGGCCATATTATATGTTAGAAGTCCTAAATACGCTGAAAAGAGCAAACTGAATGAGATAGACTTCTTAGGGATTATACTACTTGCTATCGCAGTAGGTTCCTTACAGTACGTATTAGAACACGGTCAACAAGATGACTGGTTTGAGAACAGTACTATTCTGACTCTATCTATATCATCTGTATTGGGGTTCTTCTTCTTCGTATGGAGAGAGCTTACATGTGACAAGCCTATTGTTAATTTAAGAGTACTGAAAGATTCTAATTTAGCCATTGGTACTGTACTATCCTTTATCTTAGGGTTTGGGTTATACGGGTCTACTTTTATCATTCCCATCTATACTCAGTCGATTTTAGGATGGACTGCGACAGATGCAGGGATGTTATTAGTACCGAGTTCACTAATGACTGCTTTAATGATGCCATTTATCGCTAGAATGCTACAAAGAGGAGTTCCTCCTAAGTATCTAGTATCTGCAGGATTCTTAGTATTCTTCTTATACAGTTTCTGGGCTCGTAATATACTTACTCCAGATACAGGTAGTGAACATTTCTTCTGGCCATTAGTTATACGTGGAGTGGGGTTAGGATTACTATTCGTACCGATTACAACACTATCACTCTCTAACTTAAGAAATAGAGAGATAGGTGAAGGAGCAGCCTTTACTGGGATGATGCGTCAATTAGGAGGTTCGTTTGGTATCGCACTAATCACAACCTTTATCTCTAGATGGTCTGTAAACCACAGACTAGGATTAGTAAGTCATTTAGATACTGCTTCTCTAGAAGTGCAGAATCGTGTAACTGCCTTACAACAAAGCTTTATAGCGAAAGGATTCCCTACAGATGAAGCACTTCAGAAGGCATACACCCTACTAGACCTAGGAGTGACTAAACAAGCAACAGTATTAACCTATATGGATGTATTTATGTTCTTAGGGGTACTATTTCTTATTTGTATTCCTTTTATACTCTTATTGATAAAAAAAGGAGCTGGTAAGATCATTGCTGGTGCTGGACATTAATAAGAATCAATTATGTATAAAAATAGAGACCTTAGGGTCTCTATTTTGGTTTTATATAGGTAAGTTTTTAATGCTGTTTGTGCTGCTTTCTATATTGAAGAGGAGTTAAATCAGTTTTCTTTTTAAAGAAACGACCAAAATAAGATTCCTCTGTAAAATTTAAATCTATAGCTATCTGAGCAACTGTATCATTCGTCTGTATCAGTCTTGATTTAGCTTCTTCTATAAGATACTTATGAATAAAATAACTAGCAGGCTGATTGGTGATTTCTTTAACTATATCATTAAGGTAATGAGGATGTACATGTAACAACTCTGCATACTGATTTACTTGCTTTAACTCAATAGCATTTTGGGTCACCAATAGTTGGTACTTTGCTACTAACTGCTCTTTTCTAGATAATACAAAAGGAGTTGATGTAGTCTGTTGATTGTATATTCGCTCTGCCTCTATTAAGATAATATTCAAGAACATACGCACTAATAAATCATCATTAAAAGTTTCTTTTTGACATTGCTCTTGATTTAACTTCCAAAACAGATGACTCATCATCTCTACCTCACGTTCTGTAAGCTCAACATAAGGAGCTTTGTCCAATTGAAAAAAAGGAAAGCTATTCAATTTGATTTGATGCTTGATACAAAGTAAAAAATAATCTGAATCAAATAGACACATAAAACCTTCTAGGTCATTCGTCCATTCTTTTATTTGGTGTAATTGGTTATCAGAAATAAAGTACATCATCTGCTCACCTAATCGGTATTCTTTATGTCCTATGACTTCGGTAACTGCACCTTTAGTGACTAACACCATACTATAAAATCGCTTGCGCGTACGACTGCCTAAAAACAAATCATTGTGCTGCCTCAAATCAGCTAAAGACAAGACCTCCATATAACCTGCCCCTTCTTTATAACGCAGTTTATTGCACTCACCACAAGTGCCTCCTTCAGAAACCAAAAAATGATTCTTAAAATCTTTTATTGATTCTATTTCCTTTATATCTTTATTACTTTGACTCATTTATATCCTTACTTTTTATCTAATAATTAGAGATAATACCCATCCTGCTACATATAACCCTATCCCGTAAATAGTGTGCGCTTGAAGACTGCGTAGCCTTACTATATTTGGTTTAGGTGTTTTGGAAGCTGCTATTCCAAACCCAAAGGCTGGTTGCATCATAAAGAATGGAAACACTGTCGTAGCCACTCCTATCACTAATGCAGGTAAAAATGTAGGTACTAAAAGCCACTCTACACCACAAATTAACAATAGTACAAAAGCAAAACTTATACCAATGAGGTAATGTGCTATCCATCCTAATGCTCTCTCATTCTTCACTGGCGTAGCCTGCATAATATTAGGGTGACTAAACACTCCTTTCGTAAAAGATCCTATCCATCTACCCACCATCGCATAGTCCAATGATGGAATATTAAACAGTTTCTTAATAACTACCGCATAAAGATCCATAAATATAGTAGCTCCTATGCCTAATAATAAAGCATACTCAATTAATAATACAACGTTACTCATTATTTCAATTCTTTAAATTATTCTTTATCCACTTGCCACACGTGCTTCATAATCTCTTGTGGAGCAACAACACCTGTCTGACGCCAATAGATATCTCCCTGCTTATTTAATAAAATCATCGTGGGTACAGAGCGAACAAAGAACTCTTCTTTTAAGTCCTTACACTGATCTATATTTGCTCTTATCAAATCTACTTTGGCTTCTATATCCTCCTCTATATGATCTATTATACCTGATAGTGTTCTACATGGAGTACACCAGTCAGCATAAAATTGAACTAAAACAGGACGTTTTAAATTGTCAAAGTCTATAAACTCTTCCATTTTTGTTGTCTTTTTTAAAATTGAATAATAACGTTGATATTTATATAGAATAAAAAAACGCTATTATTTTGACATTACAAAACTAATAGCGTTCTTATTCTTTATTCTTACCCTTATAGGAGATTTAATAGGACAAAGTACAGATTTATCTCTTCTCATCTTTATAGTTCTTATACTATCTATAAAAACAAAAATCAAAATTACTCTTACTTCAATTGTTTCCCTAGCTGCTCTGCCTTGGCAATCCACTTCACTCTCTGCTCTTCTTTAGAGTTTCTAACAATCCCAATATAAGTCACTTTTACGGGAGATACACCACAGAACTGCAGTGTTGACTTCTTTAATTGATTAACACTAGGTCTTCCATACATCAAGCGATAATACCATCCTGGCTGATCTAAGGTAGTGATAATATGAGCTGTTTTACCTTTCAATAATTTGTCCCATAACATACTATTCTCTCTGTACTGATACATAATACCTGGTAGAAATATTCTATCGATAAATCCTTTTACTAAAGCGGGAAGTCCACCCCACCATACAGGATGTACCCACACAAGATGATCAGCCCATTTAATATCATCTATCGCCTTTACTAAATCTGGTTCTAGTTCCATGCGTTTCTGATAACCATACTGTAAGTTCGCATTAAAGTTTATCTTCGCTACTGTGATTTCTCTCACTTCTGCTCCACTGTTCTTTGCCCCTTTTACATAAGCTTCTACTATCCCAAAATTTAAAGAATCCTTATTAGGATGTCCATTTATAACTATTATTCTCTTCATTATATCTCTTTTACTGTTATAGAGTCATATTGTTGTAGGCCTGTGAAAAGTGCTTTTTCTTCGTGAAGTTGATGTGCAAAATACTGTCCAGGTAGAACTTCATTACTAAATAATACCTCTGTATGTAATACGGCTGATAAAGCAGTCAATTCTGCCTGTCCTCTATCACTCTTTAATAAAATCCTCCTTACTTGCTGAGAGCCTTTAATAATGATTTCGAATACTGAGATATCTCCTGCTCCACTACCTCCAAATGTCTTTCTCCTTGCCTTTAAAGACATTCTTTTAAATACACCGAACTGTTGCATCCAGCCCAATACACGAGTTACAAACTTAGAGTTGTAAGTCATCTTCACACTTACGGTAGGTACAGCCTCTACTTGATTCAAAATATACAGATCAGGAGTATCAAAGTTGTAAACTTGCCTATTTCTCAACCCAAAAGAGAAACAATAGGATTCACTATCTAAGAAGTGTAAAACTTCCTTAGGTTGATTCTTTTGATACAGAACAAAAGGGGTTGCTACATGTTCTGCCATAAAATGAGCAGAGCTTTCGCCTGCTTTATCTTTTATAGAGTAATACACCATCAGCTGTACACTCTCTATTTTTTCTGTAGCAGGTACAGCAGATTTGACTAATCCAGGAACAATCCCTCCCATCCAACCTGAGCCAAATACAATACGGCTATTAAACTTAGTATAGTCTGTAGTAATCTGTAATGCCTTATGTAAAGCTGGTGTTGGTTTAGTGATATCCAAATAATCTATTCCATGCTCTATCGCAAAACGAAGTACATGATCCTTCTGGTCATTAACAGATAAAATAATTAAATTGATACTTCTAGATAGAATAACTTCTAATGAAGATGGGCTATTGACATCTATCTGTACTTCTTTTTGTAGATCTTTAGGAGCTCTAGTTCCTAAGATTATATTGTATTGAGGGTTTCGCTCTTTTAAGATACGAGCTATAGTACCCCCTACTAACCCCTTACCTCCTATGATTAAAACATTGTTCTGCATAATTAATTTGATTTACAGACAAAACTAATAACCTATAGAGGTCTAAATACTGGACAAATGTCTAAAAAGTAATCTCTTTTCTAATACGACTCAAATGTCTTTGGGTAATTCCTAAATAAGAAGCCAAATACTGTAACGGAATATACTGTACAAAATTAGGGTGATGTATCAATAGATTCTTATAGCGTTCAGAGGCAGTCTCTCGCTGAAACTGTATCACTCTGCGTTCTAATTCTAAATACTGTTGCTCAGCAATGATCTTTAAAAAAGTAGTCCACTGAGGTAATCTATCTGCTAAGGCATCGAGATCTTTCTTCTGAATAGACCAAACTACCACATTAACAATCGCCTGAATACTCTCTATACTCTTACCTCCAGTGATAAATGCAGAATAAGCTCCTATTAAATCATCTGGAAAACGAAAGCAGTAAGTAAGTTCATCTCCTTTTTCGTTTGCATAAAAGGAGCGAAATACGCCTGATTCAATAAAGGCTATTTCTTCACAATAGTCATTTTCCTTTACGAGATAGTCATTCTTAGCGATATTGCGTTGTACAAATAAAGCAACAATATCACCTATCTCTTCTTCTGAGAATAGATTAAAACGTTGAAAAAATATATTGAGCATAACAGATACCATATTCATGGTAAATGTAATCCTATATATGCAATATCTTATTAATTTTTATTACATTTCGCAGAATTTCATTTAGAAACAACAATACATAAACCTAACAAATATGAAAAAATTAGTTTTATCATCTCTAGTACTAGCTACAGTACTAACATTAGTAAGCTGTAAACAAGAGGTTAAAACAGAACAAGTAGCAACAGAAATAGAAGCAACTACCTCTGATAATACACCTACTACTGTAATAGATACAGCTGCTGCTAAACAGGCTATTGCCAAAGAAAAAGAGGCATTAGCAAAACCATATAATGAGGAAGAAGATGGTGATGCTAAAATAACAGAACTAATCGCAAAGGCTAAAGCTGAAGGCAAAAACGTTTTTGTACAAGCTGGTGGTAACTGGTGTATCTGGTGTCTTCGTTTTAATGATTTTGTACAAAAAAATCAAGATATAAAAACTGTAGTTGATGCGAACTATGTTTATTATCATTTAAATTATACAGCTAAACACAAAAATGCTAAAGCATTTGAAAAATATGCTCCTGAAGGACAAAAATTAGGTTATCCATTCTTCATCGTAATCAATGGAGAAGGAAAAACAACTAATGTAATTTCCTCTGGTGAATTAGAAGCAGATAAAAGCTATGACGTAGCTAAAGTAAAGCAGATGTTCGTAGACAATGCTCCGAAGAAATAAAAGCAAAAGGCTGTCCAATGGACAGCCTTTATCATTTAATCTGTATAGTCTTTAGATTCGCAGATATAGGTATGGCTTTTACTTCTTGATTTACATATAAAAACAACATATCACTGGTCTTCCCTATAAGGATTCCTTCTATCACATCTCCTCCTATATACTCTATTTTAGTCGTTTCTTGTTGTAGTGTTTCAACATAAGTTCGCTTGCCATAATACTGTGCCATCAGTATAAGATACCAGATAAAAATAAAGATAAACACACCTCCTTTTATCTTTCTATACCAAGAATATTGTTCAAGATTAAATATTGATTTACTATAATTAGCAGGAAATTTCTCTTTCCAATATGCATCACCTTTAAACAATAGATAAGTAATAATCATTGTCACAATAGCAAAAGCTACTATTCTAAAGTCTGCAAAAGGAGCTATCAAAAAATCAAAAATAGAAGAGTAATCAAAAATATTAATACCAAAAGCATTGTACTTCTGATTATTAAACAACATCCCTATCCCTATAGCCAATAAATAAGCAAAAGTCAGTATAAGCTGTGCTGACTTCATTAATTTATTAACAAGCGTTTTTACTATATTTTCATCCATAAAAAGAGTTATAAGAATAACACAAAACAACTTCTCTGTTCCTATCAAATATATACTTTTTTGGCCTAGAATAAATGATAAAAAAACTTCTATTTAAATTCTTATTTATATCAAAATAATAGAAGTAATATATAGATGATATAGAAGCTAACTATAAAAGCTTACCTTTGGATAAATAGTTCATTCTATGCAAAGGTTTTAGTGTTTATAACCTATTGTTTCACTACATTTTCTATCCATGTTTGTTATTCGATCTCTTTTTATCTCTTTTCTAATGATCTTACTCTTGAATGGCTGTACAGACAAGTTAAGCAATCAAGATTACACTGATTCTTCTATCCGATGGAAAGCCTATTTTACTATAAAAGGAATCAATGTTCCTGTTATTTTCACACTAGATAGCATTCCACTTAATATTCATGGTTACCGCACTGTCTTTACAGATGGTCCAATTACAAATCAAAAAGAATATACCAAAATAGCTCGTGATAGTTTTATCAACCCTTTAGATTACAGCGGTCATATCCATCTAAAAGGAATTATACAAAGCGATACGATTAAAGGAATATTTGAAGATAAGAAAGGTGAAAATACTTTAGTTACCATCCCTTTTATAGCCTATAAGACAGAAGAACCTCGCTTCTCTATTCCAACAACATATACAACTATTAATGTAACTGGTCAGTGGGAGTTTACCTTCTCAGAACAAGATTCTCCAATTAAATTTACAGAATACTATAAAATAGAGAACTTCCATTTATTCCAAAATGGTGGTACTATAATCGCACGTACAACAAGAAATGAAGGTTTTGAAGGTGTAATGACTCAAAATGGCTTTATCTGTTCTTCTATGTCTAAAGATAGACCTACTCTTCTTCAAACTTCCCTAATCGATACTAATTACTTAGAAGGAACTATCCTTACACCCAATGAATCATTCACCTTCACTGCTAAGCGAAAAAGTAAACTCGAAAGCACCAAAGAAAACAGTACGACTCTGTTCAAGATGCTCCGAAACTTATTCAAAACTTATGAAGAATATCCTAAATAAAAAAGCCACTCCCAAGGAAGTGGCTTCAAACCTAACCAAACTAATAGAAAGATAATCCTTCCTATAAAAAATCAAACTTATTATTCTAATTTATTAGTCATAGAATTTATCGAAACGTGCAAATCCTGATATCTTATCAGGAAGTGTCATTCCCTTAGTAACCTTGTCTGTTTTTAGATCATAAATCCAAACATAGTTTCCTTCTTCTGCACTATTAATCGCTAAGTATACTTTCTTATCTTGAACAAAGAAACCTAGTTCATACGGTTCATCTAAAGGTAATTCTGTCAACTGTCTTACAACTGATCTAGTCTCCAAATCTATAATAGCGTATCTTCCATTATAACTTCCTCCTTTAGCAGGGTCTCTATACCCAACAATCATTTTATTGTCTCCGATATAATTCATCGCTGTTTCAGGCTTTAATCCACCTAATACTTGCGTCAAATTAATTTCGTAAGATCTATCTAATACTCCCTCTGCTGTCTTAATTCTAAATAGATAAATATCTTTAGCCTCTGAATTAGTACGTGTAAAACAACTATAGTAGAAGCTGTCATTATCCTTTACAAAAGAAGTTTTAAAATAAGGAGAACCATTACTAGCTCCACTACTACGAGTGTCTGCTTCTGATTTGATTACTTTAAAATCTGGATATGAAATAGAAGCTATATTATAGAAATTAGGTGTCAACCATTTTGCATTTCTAAAACCGTACTGTAAATACAGCACTCCATCTATATAAGCTGCAGAACCTATTGAATAATGGTCATATCCTTGAGGGAAAGGCTCTAGACCAGACACTTCTCCTTGTTTTACTATTTTAAGATTTGTTGTATTAAAAACTGTATATCGGATGCGCTCTATATCACTTGTATCTCCAAAAAGAATCAAGGTATTATCATCAGCCCATGTATAAGCACTCACGTCATTAATATAAGAGAAAGGTACTTCTATCTCTGTAACTAGCTTATCATTTGTATATTTAAACTTTTTAAATACTCCTTGATCTGTTTTATAGTTATAGATATAACCATTCTTAACGATATAGGAATACGTTCCTTTAGAGTTAATTTCATCACCTTCTCTATTCAGATCCATAACTCCTTGTGTCACATCATTGGTAGCTGTAATATAATGAACCGTATTAGGCCAACTTCCCAATGCTGATAATAAGAAATACTTATAATCTTTTTCTCCTTCAAAACCACCACTCTGAGATGGTTCTTTACTACATCCTATCACTGTAAAAAGCAATAAGATCATAGATAAGATTGTATATGATTTATTTTTCATCTGTAATGTCTATTTTAAAGAATATCTGAATTTGAAATAAAATGCTCTACCTTGTTTTTGAAGCTTAAAGTTGTCATAAGCAAGAGCATTTCCAATATTAGTACAATTCAAAGCAAAGTTATACTTCCCTTTTGCTATCGAATAATTGATTCCTACATCGTGTAATGTCTGGCGAGGAATCGTTGGAATATTCTTTTTATTTCCATAAGACTGCCAGTTTTTATAGAACCATTCTGTCATAGATACCCCATAAGTTAACTCAATACGAGAATCTTTTTGGAACCAATCATCTTGCCCTATACTCACATCTATATTACCATATAACCAAGGCTGATTTGGTACTTCTTTTTTATAGGTAGCAGACTCTACATTATCACTATTATTAGCGTATTTCGTATTGTCATAAGCATAGTTATAAGTAATATTCGCCATAATATTAAGGATATTCTTATACTGATAGTTAAATTCTCCTTCAACTCCTCTAGTGAAGATATTAGATAAGTTCTCGTATTTAAAAGTACTATTGAATAAATTAGGAACTGTATAAATATAATCCTTCGTATCTCTAATATAGCCAGCTGCATCAAAACGTACGAAGTGATCGTCAAAACGTTGGCTATAATACACCCCTAAGTTAAAGTTATTACTACTCTCAGGGCGTAGAGCTAAGTTACTAGTAATAGACACACCATCACCAAATATTTCTTCTGGTTCTAATAAACGGAATGACTTTTCAAAAGAAGCTTTTAAACCTAGTTCATTGGTAATTTTAAAAGTACTCGCTACACCATATCCCCAATCTCCTGATTGATTTTTAACAGGTACATCCTTACGTGTAGAAGAGTCAAAGACAGTCTTATCTAAATCAACTAAGTAATACTTTCCAAAAAACACATTAGTCCATCTCTTATCAAACCAATCTTGTTGATAGTTAATAGAGAAAATCTGTTTTGTCATTTTCGTAGGATAAGCATCTTCTCTCTTATCGTATAATAAATTATAAGATTGATTCTTCACATAATCTAACATATAATTAAAGTTAAACTTGTGAGAATCACTTAATCTATACTCTGTAGTTAATTGAGAGAATACACGATCTCTGTGTTGTCTACTTAAAGAAGGGTTAGAAAGTTCACTTCCTGCAGCAGGAACATAACTTCCGTCCCAACTGTATTTTCTCATTAAAGTATCCGTTCCTTTTTCTAGACTCTTAGAATACCCTAAATAATAATTGATATCAAAGCGATCGTTCAATAGATCTTTCTTCTTATATTTTAAAAAGTAATTATTCGCATCTCCTTCTCTCTTCACTCCTCCATACACAATCTCTTGATTAGATCCTGTCTGAATTTGTTTATCAAATAAAGAATGTGACACTCCTACGAATAACATATCTGCCCATGACTTATCCTCTATTCCCAACTCTGCCATTACAAATAAAGATTTGTAGCGATCATTGAAACGTTTTACATCTCTATACTCATACTTCTCAGCTTGGGGATTATAGATCTTCATATCACGCATCTTATAATCATTATCTGAGTAATTATAAGCACTATTCAGTCTCATGATAATTCCAGTACCCTTATCTTTTAATTGTCCATTTAAATTAACTTTATGGGTATTAAAAGATCCTGTCATATAACTTGCATCTAAATAATCTTTAGAACTACCATTCGTAATAATATCCACTGCACCTCCCATGGCATCAGTACTCAAATGAACAGGAACAACTCCTTTATATATCTCTACACGTTGAGCCATATTAATAGGAAGTGTATTCATATCCACTCCTTTACCTAACATCTCTAACGGAACTCCATCTACAAAAAACTTAACTGCTTTTCCGGACATCCCGTTTACAGAAAAATTATAATCAGACCCTACACCACCTTGTTGTCTAACTTTGATACCGCTACTTTTATTCAGTATTTGATTTAAATCATAAGTACTATTAGCTATCTTTTGCATATCCACAGCACTTACTGTAAAAGCTTGTTCTTTTAAAGCATCTACTTTACCTTTTACACTAACCACAACATCATCTAATACAGAAGGCTCATCTTGCATAGTAATACTCAATGATTTTGGGCTTGTATTAAATTGAACAGTTCTGCTCTCTTCAACCATACCTACGTAATTAAACAGTATTGTATGTTGTCCTGTTGTGTGCTGTAATTCAAACTTCCCATCTAGATCTGTCTGAACACCAATTGTACTTCCTTTAATAGAAACAGATACTCCTATAATGGGAGTTTTCTGTGAATCATAAACGATTCCTTTTACTTTACCTACAGTTCCTTGAGCATTTACTAAACAAGGTAACAGAAGTAGTAAAAAACAAAAAAATACTTCCTTAAACGGTCTCATTATTTAAATTAATTTTAAATAACAAAAGTATTGGTCATGTTAATAAAAACCAAAGAAATACAACTTTATTTTTAACGAGTCTAATTAGATTATTTGTATTAAATCATAATAATCATAATATCAACAAATTACCAAATAAAGACACCATCATTTCTATCTTAAGAACATAATGACATAATTATTCAACTTTCTCATAACAAACTAGATAACAACTAAGCACTAAATACAGTTCATAAAAAAAGCGTAGCCATCGCTACGCTTTTACGTCATATCTAAGTTTATTTTACTATCGACTCATAAATTACCTTCTGAATATCTTCTCTAATATTAGCCTTAGATAGATTATTCACATTACTATCAGGATAAGTTCTATTTGATAAAAATACAAATACTAAATCTTTATCAGGATCAGCCCAAGCCATTGTTCCAGTAAACCCTGTATGTCCAAAACTAGACATTGAAGCACATCCACATGTTGGACCAGGAGAACCTGGCTTTTGCGGTTTATCGAATCCTATTCCCCTTCTACTACCTTTACTACAATAAGCACACTCATTAAATGTATTAAAAGTATCTTCCGAGAAGAAACGATCTCCTCCGTATTCCCCTTTATTCAGATATAACTGCATCATTTTAGCTACATCTAACGCTGATCCAAACAACCCTGCATGTCCAGCAACTCCACCTTGCATAGCTGCTCCCATATCATGCACATATCCTTGTACAGTAGTGTAACGGTAATAATTATCTATTTCAGTAGGAGGAATTACATTCAAGTCAAATTTACGCAATGGTAAATAAGTTAAACGCCAAGCTCCCATCTTATTATAATACTCACTTTCCACTACTTGATCAAGTGTCTTGTGATATTTACTCTCCACAAATTCCTTCATCATAATAAACCCTAAATCACTATATTTATACTCCTTTTTAGATAATTTAGAATCTGCTATTTGTTGTAGGATTTCATTTGTATACCCTTTTTTAATATATAAATTCTCTGACACTTGAGTAGGATACTCTGGAGTGTAAAAGAAATTATATAAACTCGGATCAGGTCTATTATTCTCTGCTAGTGTACGTTTATAAAAAGGAATCCAAGCTGGTAAACCTGACTGATGTGTCAACAACTCTTTAAAAGTAATATCTTCTTTATCCGTATGTTTAAACATCGGCAACATCTGTCCAAGTTTAGTCTCCATTCTTACCTTATGATCATCATACATCTTTACCAATACTGGTAAGGTTCCTAATATCTTGGTTAAAGATGCTAAATCATATAAGTCTGTATTTAAGACCTTTGTACTACCATCATAATTATGATGTCCGAAAGCTTTTTGGTATACTACTTTGCCATGACGAGCCACTACTACCTGAATACCTGGTGTATATTGTTTATCTATTGCTCCTTGAGCAATGACATCAATTCCATTTAACACATCAGGATCCATCCCTTCATTTGCTGCAGTAGAAAAACCTAAGCGATCAATAGCTTTCGTTTTAAGTCCTGTACCAACAGTGAAAGAACCACTGATAGAAACTGGTAACTTTCCTTTAGCTCCTATAGCCCCAAATAATACTTGAGCGGCAGCTTGCTGAGCAAATTTATTATTCTGATACCCTACTAACACAGTATTTACTTTATCTAAAGGCATTGACTCAAGCGCATACGGTTTAGCAAAAGATACTAACACAGTATTCTTTCTAGCGGCTAAATTACGTAAAGTAGCCTTCTCTGTGTCTGACATATCGTGCTTACGCCATGGATTATCAACCTTGTGATATCCTACAATAATAGTTGTAAACGCAGAAAGATCTTCTAAGCTATCTCCTGTAATTTCTGTTACATCATCATAATTTTGTAACATACTTAAGAAGTGACTACCATCATCATCTCCTAACTTTACATAAGCTATCTTTTGTTTTTCTAAATGTTTAAAAGGAACTAACCTATCTTCATTCTTCGTTAAAGTCATTGCTTCTTCGTACAACTTCTGATTTAAATCATCGTAAACTGGAGCATTCAAATCCTTAACTAAGCTACCTGTTTCAATAGCAGAGAACTTCGTCATACCTGACTTGTACTTATATGCCAAAACCTTCTTTACTGAATGAGAAAGGCGTTCTTCTGATATTTCTCCTGCATTATAAGCAGCTAATATATTCGTTAACGCAGTAGGTACATCTTCAGAGAAAAGTAATAAGTCATTTCCTGCTTTAAAAGCGGCTAAATCTACTTCTCCGGGTTTTAAAAAACTTGTTGCAGCTTTCATATTTAAAGCATCAGTAAAGATCAGTCCTTCAAAACCTAACTCCTCTTTCAACAACTTCGTTACAATATTATGAGATAACGAAGTAGGAATATCATTAGGTTCATAAGCGGGTAAATTTAAGTGACCTATCATCACACTAGACAGCCCTTCTTCAAATAACTTTTTATACGGATAAAATTCAACTCTATTTAAGCGCCCTTTATCAAAGTCTATTACAGGCAATTTGTGATGTGAATCTGTAGAAGTATCACCGTGTCCAGGAAAGTGTTTTCCTGTTGCGAAAATATCTTGACTCTGATATCCTTGCATAAATGCACTAGCGCGATCTGTTACTATCTCTCTCGTCTCCCCAAAAGAACGCACTCCGATAATAGGATTCTTTGGATTAATATTAATATCTAATACAGGCCCAAAGTTAAACTGCATACCTAAGCGTTTGGTTTGTTTAGCCATCGCTTCTCCCACTTGATAAATCAAGTCCATATCTTGAACAGCACCCAATGTCATATTATAAGGGAAACGATAAGTATCTTCTAAACGCATACTCAGTCCCCACTCTCCATCTATACCCACTAACATAGGTACCCTACTTAAAGTCTGTAAACGATTAGTCATTTCTGCTTGACGAACAGGTCCACCTTGAAAAAAAATTAATCCTCCAATATGCTGTTCTTGCACAAGTTTCTCTAAACTCTGTACATGAGCCTCATTTTTATTAGAGTAAGCTGCAACCATAAACAGCTGTCCTATTCGCTCCTCTAAATTCAACGTATTATATACACTATCTACCCATTGTTTCTGTCTAGCTTGATTAAACTTAACCTGTCCAAACGCACTAGAAGCCACAAGAAGTAGTACAACAGTCAATCTTTTCATTAGTTTTTATTTTAGGTCAAAAAAAAATCACCATCAAAAGTCTATTTGATGGTGATTTTGATATCGTAAATATAAATATTAGAATCTATTTAAAAAAACGTGAATGCCAACTTTCAGATGCTGGAACTTCCCAAAATTCTCTAAACTCTCCTAAATCATTCACTAAATTATTGAATACAATCGTATTAGCTGATACAGACTTAGACTTTACTAAATCTTTAAATTCTAATAAAGTTTTAAAAGCAATGAATTCTCCTGTTTTATAAGTAACATTCATCTTATCTAGTAAGTCCACATTATACTTTTGTTCAATATCTTGAATCACACGAACTGAAGCATCTATTGAACATCCTGAAGCAGGGTGTATATCTTGATCCACTGCTAGCACTATAAATCTATTGTAAAAAATCTTATAAGAAGATGCTAATGGTGTAGCATGGGCAGCCCATTCTTCTGTAAAAGCTGCTAACTCCTTATCTATATCTTGAACCTCTTCATCTGAGAACTTACGATTAGATTGGTAAATCCAAACTCTCGAATGATCAGGCATTTCTTCAAATGGTTTAAACATATTTTATAAATCTTCTGCGTTTGCAATTAACTCAGCTACATCTAACACTTTTACTGAGCTTTCTTTTTCTTTAAACTTAACCCCATCTGTAAGCATTGTGTTACAGAAAGGACATCCAGCAGCGATAATCTCTGCATTAGTTCCTATAGCCTCCTCTGTACGCTCTACGTGTACTTCTTTATCACCGTGTTCTGGTTCTTTAAAAAGTTGAGCACCTCCAGCACCACAGCAGAAACCATTTTGTCTAGAACGCTTCATTTCTACTAACTCTGCATCTAATTTTTCAATCAATTGACGCGGAGCTTCATAAACTTGATTAGCACGTCCTAAATAACATGGATCGTGGAAAGTAATTCTCTTTCCTTTAAATTGCCCACCTTCTATAGTCAATCTTCCATCGTCTAAAAGTGATTTCAAAAATTGAGTATGGTGTACAACTTCATATTTACCACCCAAATCAGGGTACTCATTCTTAAGTGTATTAAAGCAGTGAGGACAAGCAGTTACGATTTTTTTAATTTCATATCCATCTAATACTTGGATATTCATCATTGCTTGCATTTGGAATGCAAATTCATTCCCCGCTCTCTTTGCTGGATCCCCAGTACAACCTTCTTCTGTACCAAGTACAGCAAATGATACGTTTGCTTTATTTAATATCTTTACGAATGCTTTTGTAATCTTTTTTGCTCTATCGTCAAAACTTCCTGAACAACCTACCCAGAATAACACTTCTGGTTGTTCTCCTTTTGCCATCATTTCCGCCATGGTAGGCACTACTAAATTTGCTGACATAATCTTGTGTTTATTGAGATAATCCTAAAAAAGGATTATGATAGTTAATGTTTAGTTTTCGTCTTTCCAGTTTAATCTGTCCATTTGGCTATATTGCCATGGAGCAGCATTATTCTCAACATTTTGCATCATGTTGTTTAACTCTACAGGAGCGGCACTCTGTTCCATCACTAAGAAACGACGCATATCCATAATAATAGAAAGTGGACTAATGTCTATAGGACATTCTTCAACACATGCATTACATGTATTACAAGCCCACAATTCTTCTGGTGTAATATAGTCATTTAATAATGTCTTACCATCATCAACAAACTGACCATTATTCGCATCTAATATCTTACTTACATCCTCTAAACGATCACGAGTAGACATCATTATCTTACGCGGAGATAGTTTTTTACCTGTTATATTCTGAGGACAAGAAGAAGTACAACGACCACACTCAGTACAAGAATAAGCATTTAATAACTGTACCCAATTTAAATCCATTACATCTTGAGCACCAAATTTCTCTGGTTCTCCTACAGGTTCTGCTGGTGCAGCGTATGGGTCTGCATTAGGATCCATCATTAAAGAAACTTCTTTCTTAACAGACTCTAAGTTATTAAACTCTCCTTGAGGTTGTAAATTAGCATAATATGTATTTGGGAATGCTAAGAAGATGTGTAAGTGTTTTGAATAATATAAATAATTCATGAACAACATCACCCCTACTATGTGTCCCCACCAACAAAAACGCTCAATGAATGCAACTGTTGCAGGATTAACTCCGTCAAATATAGGGCTGATAAAACTAGAAATAGGAAATGATCCTACTGCTGTATAATGTGTATAACCAATACTCTGAAGATAATAATCTGCAGCATTCATGATTAAAAAGAAACACATCAACACGGTCTCAATGTAGATAATATTATTCGCATCGCGCTTAGCCCAACCTTCCATTTCTGGTTGATTAAAACGTCTAAGTTTAATTATATTTCTACGAATCCAGAATACAACAACTCCAAAGATAACTAAGAAAGCTAGTACTTCAAAAATTCCAATTAATGCATCATAGCCTACACCTAAGAAGCTAAACACTCGATGTGTACCAAACAAACCATCAACGATGATTTCTAACATCTCAATATTAATAATCACAAAACCTACATATACAAAAATATGTAAGATAGCTGGGATAGGTCTTTTCACCATCTTAGACTGTCCTAAAGCTACGCGGATCATGTTTTTCCAACGAGCTGAAGGATTATCTGTTCGATCGATATCTCTTCCTATTTTGATGTTGCGGATTAGCTTCTTTATATTTTTGATAAAGAATCCAAACCCCACAACTAAAAGAAGTAAAAATAATACTTGGCCTAAATACTCCATAGTCGTAATAATTGTTTTCAGTAATTGTTAGTTTTTCTTGTTAGTTGGTTTAGCTGTTTAGTTTATTATTCCTTAACCTCTGCAGTTTTCTCTTCTTCTGTTGCTTGATAAGGTGTCGCTTTCTTACCAAATAAAGAGAAATGTACATAACGTTTTGGATGTTCTTTTAAGTCGCGTAGTAAAGCTTCTAATTCTTTACTTGCTCCTTCTAAGTTACTATATAATTGTTCGTCTTTCAATAATTTACCAACTGATCCCTTACCGCCTTGGATATCTCCCATGATTTTATCCATACTTGCAGTAGCGTTATCTAAGTTAGTAAAAGTAGATTTGATATCCAAAGCCTTTAAATCTGTAGAAATAGAAGCAAAGTTGCTACTCATCGTGTTTAAGTTAGTCAACGTACCGTCTAACTTAGGCTGAGTCGCTGCAACCATCTGATTAGTAGCTGCCATTAACTTATTAGCACCTGCTAAAGTACCATCTAATTGAGTCATTGCGCTTTTTAAACTCTGCTGTGTATTCTCATCCATTATATTATTAACAGAAGCTAACATTGTATTTAAATTGGCTAAAGCCTCTTCTACTTTTAACTGTAAAGGTTCAATTTGTTTTGTCAATTTCTCAGTCATATCTAAAACTACCTCTCCTTTAAGCGTTTGTCCAGACTCAGCGAAATTTGTATCTCCAAATAAAGGATCTATCATAATTCCTTTACCTCCTAATAATCCAGGAGAGTAAATCTTAGCTACACTATTCTTAGATATATTTATTTTTTGAGTCATCAATAACTCAACTTTTAATTTTCCTGAAGTATTATCTAAATCGATCTTAGATACTTTCCCTACGACTAAACCATTAATGGTAACCGTTGAAGAAGTAGTCAATCCTTCTACATTATCGTATTCTACATAAAATCTAGTACTGTTATCAAATATGTTTCTCCCTTTTAAAAATGAGTAACCCCAAATGAACAAAGCAATAGCTCCTAATACTAAAATCGCTGTTTTAATTTCTCTTGATATTTTCAAAACTTTTCATTTTTTATAACACGCAAAAATAAACTTTTATTTCTAAAGCGCTTGATATTATTTTAATGCTTCCTCTACTGTAATCACTTTACCATCCTTGAATGCTACAATAAATGCAGAACTGTGTCCTTTATCCTTTGCTACTTTCTGATTTTGTTTCGCTGTCTCATAGTCACTTGTCTCCCCGTAATAATATTTACTAAGATTTCCTACGCGCATTGTCGTCACTCCTCTTAGTCCTTTAAAATTCTCAGGTTTTAAAGCTAACACTTTTGATCCTGCTGCAATTTGCACTTTAAAAACAACTTTTTTAGTGTTTGAACTACTTTCTTTTCGAGAATTAGTAGTTGTCTCGTTAGTTGTAGTCTTTCTACTATTATCAACTTTAGCCGTTGCTTTATCATTAGAATCTGCTAATACTAGAGTTTTACTACCTCCATAATAAGCTGCTTTATAATCAATAATCCCTTGTGCTATAGAACGAGCTAATTCTTTCTGTCCTTTACTTGAAGTCAAATAATTCCCTTCTGCTGTATTAGAAACAAACCCTAACTCTATCAATATACTAGGCATAAAAGCCCCGTGTAATACCCAGAACGGACCTTGTTTTACTCCTCTATTCTTTCTCTTCAGATCATTTGTAAAACCATCCTGTACTCTACTTGCTAAGTCAATACTCTGATGAATATAATCTTCTTGTAATAGCGTTAATCCTATAATAGATTCAGGTGATGACGGGTCAAAGCCTGCATACTTAGTCTTATAGTCGTCCTCCATCATAATCACGGAGTTCTCCGTCTTAGCTACATCTAGGTTAGATTTATTCTTACTAAGCCCCATTACATAAGTCTCAGTACCAGAAGCAGATTCACTATTAACACCATTACAGTGAATAGATACAAATACGTTTCCATTGTTATCATTAGCTAATACAGATCTCTCCTTTACTGGAACGAACACATCTGTCTTACGAGTATAGAACACTTCTATATCAGATTGTTTTTCTAATATCTTACCTACCTCTAAAGCTACTGCTAATACAATATCCTTTTCTACATTCTTCTTATGGTTAGTACCAGTATCTTTTCCTCCATGTCCAGGATCTAATACAACTTTAAATTTTTTCCCATTCTGTGCTTGTATAGAGAAACTCAGGAAAAGAATAGCTAGTAAGGCAAACAGTTTAGAACGACTGTAATTCATATAAATGATATTTATAACGTTTTATAATTTAAATAAAAATACATTTTCAAAAAAAATATATGTAAGTTTGACACGTTAAAAACAACGCGCTTAATTTTACAAAAATAGCATATATATAGGTTTGCGAACAAATATTTTTAATATCGTTTTCATTTTATTGGTTTTTGGAGCAACTTTAACACAAAAAGGGATTGCACAAGACAACAATAAGAAATTTACAGCTGTAAATACTACACTAAAAAGAGATTCTATAGTTACCACCTCTGACACTATAGACAAACTTGCTGTACCCTCTATCCAGGATACACTTAAAAAACAAAAAGACACCATAGTTCCTGCTAACAAACCTCTTCTCGAAGAGATGGTTTATAGAAAAGCAAAAGACTACGAAGCTCTAAACTTAGCAAAAAAAGAAATTACGTTATATAATGAAGCTGAAATACGCTATCAAGATTATGAACTAACTGCAGGTAAAATCATTTTCAATTATGAAAAAAACGAAATCTATGCAGGAGGTATTAAAGATAGTGTTGGTAATATGTCGCAATATCCTGTTTTTAAACAAGGGTCACAGATCGTAGAGCCAGATTCTATCCGCTTCAATACAAAAACTAAAAAAGCATTAGTCTTTAAATCTCGTACTTCACAAGGTGAATTTAGAATTAAAGCAGAAGTGAGTAAAAAGGAGAATGACTCTGTTTACTTCATGAAAGATGTAATCTTTACTACTGCTAAAGATTTAGATGATCCAGAATACTACTTCCGTACCAATAAGGTTAAGTTAGTTCCTGGCAAAAAAGTAGTTACAGGAGTTACCAATATGGTGATTGCTGATGTACCTACACCTCTAGGATTGCCTTTCGCTTTTTTCCCTATGTCAGAGAAAGCCGAATCAGGATTTATCATCCCAAGCTTTGGTGATACCAATCAACAAGGATACTATATTCAGAATGGTGGTTATTACTTTGCGATAAGTGATAAAATGGATTTAAACGTATTAGGGGATTACTATACCAATGGAAGCTGGGGATTGAGACTTAACAGTTCTTATGCGCAACGTTACAAGTATAACGGACGTGTTTTAATCCGTTATGAAAACAATATCTTCTCTGAAAAAGGACTTCCAGATTACGCATCTAGCAAGTTATACAATATTCAGTGGAATCACAGTCAAGATGGTAAAGCTAATCCTAACTCGCGATTCTCTGCGTCTGTAAACTTAGGTAGTAGCCAGTACTTCAGACAATCAAACAATACCTATAACGTAGGTGCTTCTATGAACAACACCATGAGCTCATCTGTTAGTTACCAACGTACTTTCGAAAGTGTACCACAAGTGAATATGTCACTTACTGCTACTCACTCTCAATCAACAAATACGAAGGAGATTAACATGACTCTTCCTACATTACAAGTAAACGTAGATCGTGTATTCCCTTTTGCTCCAAAATATGGTTCTAAAAAAGGTATTATTAAGAACTTAAACTTCTCGTATTCTGTACGTGGAGAAAACCGTGTAAAAACACACGAAGATTACTTCTTTAAAAGAGAAATGTTCGACAGTTTAAACACAGGATTCCAACACAGTATCCCGATTGCAACCAACTTCAAAATATTCAAACACTTCTCTGTGACGGCAGGTGCTTCTTATAATGAAGTTTGGTACTTCAATACCATAGAGAAAAAATACAACGCACAGACTAATAAAGTTGATGACATTAGAGTAAATGGATTCGACAGCTTTAGAACATATAATGCTAATGCTAGTATAGGGACAACTATTTATGGTACATTTAACTTTGGAGAAGACAAAAGAATCCAAGCTATACGTCACGTAATGCGTCCAAGCGTAGGGTATTCTTACACACCAAGTTTTGAACAGTACTATGACACTTATGCCATAGATGCTACAGGACAGACCTTCCAAGATTATACTCGCTTCCAAAACGGTATTTTTGGAGCCCCTGGTAGATATAACTCCAATATGATGAACTTTAACTTAAGTAACACTTTTGAAGCTAAAGTTAGAGATGATGATAATGAGAAAGGTGAACCGAGAAAAGTAATGCTTCTAAATAGCTTAAACTTCTCTACGAGTTATAATATGTCTGCTGATTCACTTAAGTGGTCTCCTGTACGTGTAAGTGCTGGTACAGCTCTATTTAAAGATAAAATGCAAATTAACTTTGGAGCAACACTTGACCCTTATGCTTTAGACAATAACAATAGACGTATAGATACTTACAACATTAACAACGGAGGAAGTTTATTCCGTCTGACAAGTGCTAATATGACTGTAAACTGGTCTCTATCTAGTAAAGATGCCATGTTCGGTAATGCTGAAGACAAAAAGAATCAAAACTCTTTAGACAATGGTGGACGTGCTGATGATTTATTTGGTAGAGCTGTAGAGTTAGGTAATCAAAAAAGAAGTACACTGAGTGACGATGATGAAGACAAACCTTTTGGTGGTTTCTTTAATGCTAAACTACCTTGGGATTTAACCTTTGCCTACTCCATGACTTATAACAACTCATCGAGACAGAACGAGATAGTCAATAACTCCGTCATGGTATCTGGAAATGTAGATGTCACACCTAATTGGAAAGTAGGTTTCTCTACAGGTTATGACTTTGTTCAGAAAGGAGTTACCTTTACTCAATTAAGATTTGAACGTGATTTGAAGAGTTGGAGAATGGACTTCTCTTGGGTACCTATCGGAACCTATACAAGTTGGGGATTCTTTATTGGTATACGCTCATCAATGTTAAGCGATATCAAATGGGAAAAACGTAAAGCTCCAGACAAAATATACAGATAAAAATAATTCAGAAAGAGGAGGCGTATTTTTACTCCTCCTCTTTTTTTAAAACTATACTTTATGAAGAAAATTATCAATTCAGACAAGGCACCTGCCCCTATCGGACCATACAATCACTCAGTAATGACTGGTGATCTATTATTCATCTCAGGTCAAATTCCTTTTAATCAAGCAACAGAAACGCTTGTAACAACAGGTATTGAAGACGAAGCAAAACAAGTAATGGCTAATCTACAAGCGATACTAGAAGCAGCAAATATGACATTCGAAAACGTTGTTAAAGCAACTATTTTCTTAACAGACATGAATGACTTCGCTAAAGTAAATGAAATATACGGAAGCTTCTTTACAGCTGCTACAGCGCCTGCCAGAGAATGTATGCAGGTAGTAAAATTACCTAGAAATGTAAATGTAGAAATATCTATGATAGCTTCTAAATAAGTAGAAAGCACAGTATTAAAAAGGGGTGATTATTAATTAATAATCACCCCTTTTTAATACTCTTATTTTTTACTTCTAGATTCCCATAAATTGAAAAGCTTTTGCTTTCTCTAATTTATTATTAACTAAACCTGCATATTGTTGTTTTTTAGAAACATCTAACTTTCTAACGCCTGACTTATCACTAAAGTCAATTGATTTTAAATCTAGCCACATTGGAGTTAACGCAATTGGATCCTCATAATAGTATACTAAGTTCTTTTGATCAGACACTGTTCTCCACTTAGTAGAAGACAAGTTTGGTTCTCCATCTATATGCACTCCATATGGAACAGAAACATTTCTAATAATACTAAAAGCTGCTCCTATAGATACTTTTTCATCATCACTTTGTTCTACTGCTTTTGCATAATATGAAGCACGTGCAAAACGATCTTCAGATCTACCTGTACCAGGTAACACTTTATTACCAGGCAAATAGTTCCAATAATCTCTAATAGCTAACTGCTTATCATATGTAGGTGAATTCGCTACCACAGTATAAGAAGGATCGTGATAAATTTTTAACTTTCCATCAATAAACTCAAAAATAGCATTATCTCCTTTTGCATCAGATATTGTTAAATGTACAGTTGCCAATGAAGTACGTCCTGGTGTATTAGCCGTAACTACAATCAAAGGGTTCTTCTGTAAGTCAGTTACAGCTTCATTTACATCTGCATAATTATCTAACACATACTGAGCCCATGCTGCCAAGCTAATTCCTTTGTCCTTCCCATCAGGGTTGTACTCTGGATATTGAGATTCTACTAACCAAAGAATATTAGCCACCAACCCTTTTTCATTCATTCCATCAGTAGTTGCAATATCAAAAGCAGAAGTTATAACACTTCCGTACTTAGACTTCCATTTTATTGAAGCCTGCCCTACTTCTCCATTGCGCTCCATCCCTCTTGGAAACACCCATATATTAGGCATAATCTCTTCTTTCCAGTCCATCGAACGCGCTGTGATAACAGTATTATTTGGCCCTTTATAAACAACTCTTGTACATGCATCAGCTTCAGTCAATCCAAAGATAAATGCTCCCAAAACAAAAGCTCCTGTAAACACTCTTTTTATTCTTTTCATAATAAACATAGTTAAGTTCCTACTAAATTAGCTATTTAATTAATCACTCAAAAGCAATTAAACAAAATATAACATCTTTTATCTTCCTTCTTAAAGAAATTATTATTTTTAAAATAAACGATTTTTACTTTAAAAATATACTAGGTTGTCTCAAACACCATGCCTATTTATTTTTAGGTATTCTTTTTAATCTAATACAGACGAGAGTATTCTAATCTTATTGAAATCAATCTTTAGCGAATCTTAGATTCAACCAACAAACGTAACAGTAATTAATATTTTTAAATTAAAACATAAATTACAACTTCGTTATTTATGAATAATCAGAACGTTCAGCTTGCACTTTCTAGGGGATTACTAGGGGTTTTCTAGGGCTTTCCTTACCCAGAAGGTGTCTTTCTCGAAGAAATGTGCAAGAAACCTGCAAGCAAACCCCTAGCAAGTCAATACAAAACTATCTTTAGCATCTCAAGTAATATTGAGAAGAAATGGAGTTATTGCTAACAACTCTGTAAATGAGCTATTTAAATATTTTTCCCATTTGTAATTGCTAAAAACTAATTGTCACACGTACGCAAGTTTTTACCTACAAAAAAAGGCACATAATACCTATGCGCCTATTCCCTTTATATTTATCTAGTTTTTTTCTAGAATTTCCTTACTTAATTGTACTGATAGCATTTAACAACAACTGAGCTGAAGCTTCATTTGTTGCCAAAGGTACATTGTGTACATCACATACTCGTAATAACATATTAATGTCTGGCTCATGAGGGTGTTTTCCTAGAGGATCTTTAAAGAATAGCACCATAGCAGTCTTTCCTTCCGCTACTCTTGCAGCAATCTGAGCATCTCCCCCTAATGGTCCAGAAAGCATACGCTTTACCTTAAAGCCCGCATCCTCTGCCATACTTCCTGTAGTTCCTGTACCAATCAATGATATTCCTTCACTTGATAGAATTTCTCTGTTTTTTTTGATAAACTCTAACATTTCTTTCTTCTTAGCATCATGTGCTACAATTGCTATTTCCATACTTGTTATTATTTATGATATTCGATTAATCCGTCTAATGGCTTTTGAATTATTTTTCCAACCTGAATATTATGTTCAGCCATCACTTCTCTAAACTCATCTTGTAAAAAATATGCCACAGAACCCACAAAGTGTACAGGTACACTAGTATACTCTGGGTTATTCTTTATATAGTGATTTACAAAAAAAGATATTTGCTCTCTAATCATTTCTTGAAAAAAAGCTTTATCCTTATGCTCAATCAAAAAAGGCAAAAAAGAAGCCATATAAGCATTAGGGTTTTCTTTCTTATAAAAATTGTACTTCACTACATCAGCATCTACATCGTATTTACTTTTAAATAAATCTGCTAATTCTTTAGGCATCATTTTTAAAAAGAAACTCTTGATCATTAATCTACCGAGTGCACTTCCACTACAATCATCCATAGCCATAAAACCTAAAGACTCTATTCTTTGATATACTTTCTCTCCATCAAAATAAGAGACATTAGATCCTGTACCATTAATACAGACTATTCCTTTTTCTCCTTTTCCTACAGTCGCGTAAATAGCCGCATAAGTATCTTCGTGAACATTAATGTTTTTACAATTCGCAAAGTAATCTTCAGCAAATCTTTTAACGATATTTTTTGTACGATCAGACCCACACCCTGAACCATAAAAATAAAGTTCTTTAACCTCGTCTTTATTCTTACAGATATCAGGCACTGTATTAACACGGGTAAAGAACTCATCTAAAGTAATAACTTCGGGATTTAGTCCTAAACTAGTCACCGAAGTTATAACATTATTATTCTGGTCAAAGAAAATCCAATCAGCCTTAGTGGAACCACTATCGACGATTATTTTCATTTAAACTATTTAATTATTTTAAATTATTCATTAAGATAGCCATATCAACCATCTTAGCAGAATAACCATACTCGTTATCATACCAAGCTACAATCTTAAAGAAAGTACTGTTTAATCCGATACCTGCTTTAGCATCTACAATACAAGTATGCGTATCAGATACGAAATCTTGAGACACAACATCCTCTTCTGTATAAGCCATCACCCCTTTTAGTTCGTTCTCACTTGCTTTCTTCAATACAGCTAATACTTCTTCATAAGATGTTTCTTTAGCTACTTTAACTGTTAAATCTACAGCAGATACGTCAGCAGTAGGAACACGCATAGACATCCCTGTAAGTTTTCCTTTTAATTCTGGAATAACTTTACCTACAGCTTTAGCAGCACCTGTAGAAGCAGGAATAATATTATTCATAGCAGAACGTCCACCTCTAAAATCTTTCTTAGAAGGACCATCTACTGTAAACTGTGTAGCTGTTACAGCGTGTACTGTAGTCATTAAAGCCTCTACAATACCAAAATTATCATTAATAACTTTAGCTAATGGCGCTAAACAGTTAGTAGTACAAGAAGCATTAGAAACGATTGTATCTGTAGCTTTCATATCTTTCTCATTCACTCCCATAACATACATTGGAGCAGTTCCTGATGGAGCAGAGATTAATACTTTCTTAGCTCCTGCATCGATATGTTTTTGCGCGCTATCTAATTCTTTAAAGATACCTGTACAGTCAGCTACTACATCTACTTTTACTTCACCCCATTTTAATAAAGAAGGATCTTTCTCAGCTGTTACACGGATTGTTTGTCCATTCACTACTAAATGACCATCTTTTACTTCTACAGTTCCATCAAAACGACCGTGAACAGAGTCAAACTTAATTAAATAAGCTAAGTGCTCTACTGCCATTAAATCATTAACTGCTACTATCTCAACATTAGGATTCTTTACAGCTTCTCTTAACATTAAACGTCCAATACGTCCAAAACCGTTAATACCAATTCTTGTTTTCATAATTCTATTTCGTTTTATTATTTCTTTTAAATTGTGATGATATCAGATACTCTAAGTAGTTCCTGATCTATTGGAGAATGACCTTTTACTGCTTGTTCTAATGGTGTAAGCGCTACTTGATCATTGATCAAACCAACCATATAGTTGCGTTCTCCTGCTAATAACGTTTCAACCGCTTTCACACTCAATCTACTTGCTAATACACGGTCGAAGCAAGATGGTGCTCCTCCTCTTTGCATATGCCCTAATACAGACACACGTACCTCGTATTCTGGCAAATTAGTTTCTACGTATTCTCCTATTTCAAATACATTTTTACCTAATTTTTCACCTTCTGCTACGATAACTATACTAGATGATTTTCCTGATTTTTTACTTTTCTTTAGAGATTCTAGTAGACGCTCCATTCCCATATTCTCTTCTGGAATAAGAATCTCTTCTGCTCCAGCTCCAATACCTGCATTCAGTGCGATATGACCTGCATCTCTCCCCATAACTTCTACAAAGAATAAACGTTTATGTGAGCTGGCAGTATCTCTAATTTTATCTACAGCATCTACTACTGTATTTAAGGCAGTGTCAAACCCAATAGTATGACTTGTACCGTGTATATCATTATCAATAGTACCTGGAATTCCCATTACTGGAATGTCATACTCCTTGCTCAATATCATAGCTCCTGTAAAACTTCCGTCTCCACCAATAACAATCAATGCATCAATACCTGCATTCTTTAAGTTCTCATAAGCTGTTTTACGACCTTCCTCAGAACGGAAAGCTACGCTTCGAGCTGTTTTAAGGATAGTACCTCCTTTATTAATAATGTAATTTACATCACGAGGTCCCAATACTTCAAAATCACCTTCAACTAATCCTTGAAATCCTCTAAATATTCCTACACACATTACATCGTGAAAAGAACAAGTACGAACAATTGCCCTAATTGCTGCGTTCATCCCTGGAGCATCTCCTCCAGAAGTTAAGACACCGATCTTTTTAATCGCCTTACTCATATTTTATCGTTTTGAGTAAATTTACGAATAATAGACCATTTTAACAAAAATAGAAGCCCCTTATTCCACCTCTATTTTGTTAAATTATAAGTGTCTGACGGAGCTGTAGATGACTTCCTTCTATTCTCATAAAACTTGATAAAATCCCTATTAAAGTCAGAGTCTGGTAACTCTTCTGATCGGTTAGTATCTTGCTTTTTATTCTTACTTTGGTCTTTCTCTCTTGTTTTAGCCCTATTTAAGATTTTTGAGATCAATTCTTTAAAAGTATCAAAATCTACTTCATAAGACAATCCTACACCTTGCGTATATCCAATCCCTTCACCGATATAGTTAATATCATTTTCGCGATTAAATACTCTTGCACTTAAAGACCCTTCTTCATTAAGGCGTAACATCACCTCTACATCCCCTACGATCACAGACTGCTCCACTCCTCCTACAGGTACACCCAGTTTACCATTGACAGAAATACGATCGTTAACTTTAGTCGAGAAGGTTACCCCTACACGTCCTTCCGTTTGTGTATAAGGATTTCGCTCTCCTTGTGCATAGTTTAACCCTACTTTAAACTTATCGTCCTCATCCGAAAATATCTCATCAAAAATACTACTAGCACGCTCAAATAAACTTCCTGCTAATGTAGAAGAAGAGTTATCAGAAGAGAAGAATGCTCCTGTAGCTAACAGAGCCATCGCTTGACGCTCACGCATATCACGTTCACTCAGCCTATAATCTAATTCTGACTTCACTACAGAACTCACTGTTGGGAAGTTGATTTCAAAGTCTACCTCAGGATTACTTAAACTACCATTTAAGACAATAGCAACATCTGTAGGTACTTTTCTATTGATAATAGAGTTATCTATGATTACACTTGGATTTGCATCTGTATGATAAATTGCCTGCAAGTCTAACATTGCATTCATAGGGTCTCCATCCCAACGAATCGTACCATATTTCTTCACAACAAATTTCTTATCAATCAACCCACCATATCGGAAGTTATACTCTCCTTCATACGCTTGGAAATCCCCCCACATGTTAAACTTACCTAAGGTATTTATCTCCATAGTGATAAAACCTGCTCCTCTACCTCGCATAGCATGTCCAGACTCACGATCTAATATAATTTCAATCTCTGCATCAGGAGTTAATACAAACTCAAAGTCAAGCTCTATACCACTGTTTCGATATCTATACATATCGTACTCTTTTCCTTTGAGGCGCAATGCCTTTTCTTGAGGTGATAAGAAGTGTATAAAGTTATTCTCACCAGTACCTTGCGCTTCTTTCAACGGAATCTTAATAGCGGTTCCTTTATTAGATGTCGCATTAATATTAATAGCTAACATCTCTACAGGTCCACTTAACTTAGCCATTCCATTAATAAAAGCTTTACCGTAATAGATACTTCCCTCTTCGAATTTAGTATCTAAGGCTAATAAATTAGGAGATGACAACACCAAATTCAATGCCCAATCATTAAATGCTTTATGAGAGATATCTCCGTCTATAATTCCTTCAGTCTTATACTTACTATCTATAATACGCACTTTGCGCAATATAAACTGACGCTCTGTTAGATCTAATGCAGCATCTTCTTCGAAGTTATAATCTACTCCAGTGAACTTAGACTTCATACCTGCCTTATTTAGGTGTAATCGTCCGTTCACCTCAGGTTTCTTCGCTGTACCCTGAATATTAATTTTTCCTGATGTAGTTCCTCTTACATCAGAAACAATTGTTTTCAGTAAAGGTTCTATCGGTTTAACAGAAAAATCTTTAAATCCTGATTCTAGATTTAATTGCATCTGTTTATTGACAATAGCTAAATCTCCATTTAAATAGAACTTTTCTTTCTCATTATCCACAATACTAGACTGAACTTTAAAGTTCTTTAAACGCTCATCTCCGTCAACATGGAAAGCTAAATCTCCTAGCCTAACCTTATTGACAGCTAGTTCATCTATATTGATATTTACCTTAGGTTGGAACACATCTTTAACCTGAGAGAAATGTAAATCACCATCTATATTACCAGCGAACTCTAGATTAGAAATATCAGGGGCAAACTTAGCTAAGTCTACTTGCTTAAACTCTAAATCAAAGTGTTTGTAAGTTGAATCTCTTACTGCGCCTGTCAGATTGACCTCTTGTCCATTATGTGATAATGATAAATCATCAATAGTAAAGTCCTCTAACTTCTTATTAAAAATAACTTTATTCTTCTTATTATCACTTTCATTAATACTCCACAAGAAGTCTTTTAGGAAGATATCTGACTTCTTAAACCCTACTACAGATAGGTTTTCCTCATTAATAGTGTGGTATAAGTTCAGATTAAACTTATCCTTACCATGCGTCCCTCCTTTAAACTCAGAACGAACAAATAGTGTATCATTATGAGTCAAGTTTAATAAATTAAAATCTGTGATACGATAAAACTTAGATTTCATACTATCTAATGAAACATAAGTATTATATAAAGGGTTAGAGTTATTTACATCTAACAATACATTGTAAAAATTGAAATCTTCAATACCAATACTTGGTGAAGAGAAGTTCAGTTTAAAAATATTATCATCGTTATCTATATTTCCCTCAACATGTGTTGATGCACTTAAAGTCAATTGTGGCAAAAACACCTCTATTAACCTATTGTGTACTGTAATGTCAAAATCTAGATATTGTTCTTCTTTAATCTTATAAGGTGAATAGTTAGTATATAAACTTCCTAGTGCATTAGTAAACAATGCTCTTAAATCCTTAAACAAGAACTTTCCTTTAATATACCCCTCTATTGCCTCCTGTGACACAAAAGAAATAAGACGTTCATTCTCTGTATTAAATTCCGAATTTAATGTAAAATGACCGAATACATACTCATCTTTACTATTGATATAGGTAGTATTACGCATTGTAAATGTACCTGCTAAATCATCAAGAGTATTACCTGAAGCTTTAAACTCAAACTGTCCTTTAAATTTAGAAAGTGTATCATTTACTAAATGTAATGCATATAAATCTGCGTAGTCAACATCTGCAATGAAATCATAGTTCTTAACTTCTGAACTCAAATCTATCATCCCATTAAAGTCTAACTGCAAATTAGGATCTTGGCTGTGTACTAGACCGCGATAATAAGGCATCTTTAACAATCCATCTACCGCAATATTCGTGTACTTATACTTAGCAAAGTCAAAAGAGAACACATCACCTTTAATACTTGTGTTTAAAGATTTTTGATTAAAACCAACTCCATCAACCTCTAAATCTACAGAAGTCAAACCAAAATTCTGGTTCTTTATAAATTCTCCTAAGTCAAACTTCTCTAAAACAATATCCCCTTTATAAGCAGCTAGATTAGGATTATCAAGGTTCTCTATATCTATAACAGCTTTTCCTTTTCCAATAGACGTCAATAAATCAATATCTGTTTTTAGGGTGCGCTTCGTCATCTCGATATCTCCTTTGATATCTACTTGTCCAAGATTAGTTAATTCTGTAGGTAGTAGTTCATGCAATAACTCAGGCATTAACCCTACAATGTGATCACGAGTAATAAATAGTCGATCCACATTAGCCTTCATCCAGAACGGCTTTACTTTATCGAATACATTTCTAAAACTAAATACCCCTCTCACATTAGACATATTGTCATCTACTAGATTTACATTTTTCATTGTAAAATCGTTCATCACACCATTAATATGCCCTGTAACATACACCATCTTATTCTCTGCAAAAATACCTGTAAAGGCATTTAAATCTGAGGAATTCAATACTGCTTTTCTAATCTCAAAATCCCAATTCACCTTATCTACGAAGTACTTCATATCTCCTAAAGCATAAGTGAACTTAAGATCTCCTTCTATAGCCGACTTTTTCGTTTGTAAATCTAGCTTCTCCATAGAGATACTAGTTTTAGTATGAGTAAAATTACCTGATAGATTTGTCACGCCCATACCCCAATTATCCTCAAAACTAGATTTCAAAACATTAGCATAAATATCAGGTCCTTTAATAAAGAAGTCTTCTACTTCCCCATTAATATTTTTAAAATCTATTGCTACTGGTGTTTCTGCTTCATCGTCAGAAATAATCAAATGAGTATTTTTAATTGTTAGATGAGAAGATTTCAGCCTAAACTTACCTTCTCCCTCTTTTCCATCATCAAATGCATTAATCAACTGATCTAAAGTTGTAAACTCTTCTCCTTTGTATTTATGTATTCTTAAATACAGCCCATCTACCTTTGTTTTACCAAAATATAATCTCCCTTGAATAAGTTCATTAAAATCTGAAATACTCGTTGTAAAGGCTTTTATTTCTATAAAATTAGTATCGTGATTATCCTTTGCAGTAACCTCTTTCAATGTAACTCGACCAAATATACTGACTGCTAGTCTTTCTATCTCTAACTTAGTACCAAACTGGCTATTAATCTTCTCCATAGCGTGCTGAGCCAGAAAGGTTTGAACCACAGGCAAAGACAGTGCCCCTGCAATGATCACAACCAAGCTAAAGACAGCCAATAATAGGCGAAAAAGTATTTTATTAAATTTTTTGATAACTATTAATGTTTTAAATTTGCCCCAATCTACTCGTGGTTTCTTATAAAAACCAAACAATAAGCAAATTTATATAATTTTCCATAGGGTTGGGTAGATTTTACCTTAATAAATTATACAATTATAGAATATTAAAATGTCTTTAAAACCTACCTATATTTTAGCCATAGAGAGCTCATGTGATGATACTTCTGCCGCAATCATGGCTGACAACAAAGTATTGTCAAACATAGTCGCAAGACAGGAAATACACGAAGAGTATGGAGGTGTTGTTCCTGAACTAGCATCTCGTGCTCATCAACAAAACATCGTTCCTGTGGTTGACATTGCTCTTAAAAAAGCAGGAATAACGAAGGATGACTTAGATGGTATTGCCTTTACACAAGGCCCTGGACTAATGGGGTCACTATTAGTAGGCGGATCATTTGCCAAGAGTTTATCTCTAGCTCTTGATATTCCATTAGTGGCTGTAAATCATATGCACGCCCATATCTTATGTCATTTTATAGATGAAGAAGGATATGACAAACCTGAGTTTCCTTTCTTAGCAATGACCATCTCAGGTGGACATACGCAAATCGTGAAGGTAAATAGTTTCTTTGACTTAGAAATACTAGGAGAAACCACAGATGACGCTGTAGGAGAAGCTTTTGACAAATCTGCTAAAGTTTTGGGATTCCCTTACCCTGGAGGTCCTTTAATTGATAAATATGCTAAAGAAGGTAATCCCAAAGCATTTGCTTTCACTAAACCTAAAGTAGACGGACTGAACTTTAGTTTCAGTGGTTTAAAAACACAGTTTCTTTATTTTATTCAAAAAAATGTAGCCACTAACCCTAATTTTATTGAAGAAAACAAAGCTGATATATGTGCCTCTATTCAGTATACCATTATCCAAATCTTACTAGACAAACTTAAACTTGCAGTTAAAGAAACAGGGATTAAGCAAATCGTCATTGGTGGTGGTGTATCTGCTAACTCTGGTATTAGACAAGCACTTAAAGAAGGAGAGAAAAAATATAAGTGGAAAGCATTCATCCCTAAATTTGAATATACAACAGATAATGCTGCTATGATTGGAATAGTAGGGTACTATAAATACAAAGAATCTATTTTTGCTGATTCTTCAGTAGTTTCTAAAGCACGTATTGAATTCTAAAACTTAAGTATGCAATTATTTTATTCGCCAGAAATCGAAAAAGGACAAACATCTTTCACTTTTGATAAAGATGAAAGTAAACATATCATCAAAGTACTAAGACGTAAAATGGGAGATCTCCTATATGTTACCAATGGTAAAGGCACATTGTTTACAACTAAAATTACTTTAGACTCGGACAAAAAATGTGTTACTGAGATTATCGATTCTGAAGATCAAGCACCTACTCCATTTCGCCTACACTTAGCCGTTGCACCAACGAAAATGAACGAACGTTACGAATGGTTTTTAGAGAAAGCAACAGAAATAGGGATACACGAGATAACGCCAATTATTTGCGACCATTCTGAGAGAAAAATAGTAAAGACAGAGCGATTTGAAAAAATTATTCAATCCGCAATGAAACAATCTTTACAATATCATTTACCTATTCTAAACGACCCCATAAGCTTAAAAGACTTTTTAAATCAAGACCATCAAGGAGAAAAATATATTGCTCATTGTGAAGAAACCGAAAAAGTCTTGCTAAAAGACAGTATAGATATTCACAAAAATTATTTACTTTTAGTAGGTCCAGAGGGAGACTTCTCTACCAATGAAATTAACTTAGCATTAGCAAAAGGATATCGACCAGTATCACTAGGACATACAAGATTAAGAACAGAAACAGCCGCTTTAGTAGCCGTGCATAGTTTCGTATTTACAAATGAATAAAAATCATTATTATGGTGGATGCTAAGACGATTTCTAAAGGAATAATACGTGCAGTTATAATTCTATTTTCTCTTGCTGTATTAGGTCAAATGCTTTTGCAAATTAGTTCAATATTTATATATACTGGATTTGCCTTTGTATTGGCTTTAATTGGCAAACCTATTGTAGAATTTTTAAGAAGAAAACTTCGTCTATCTAAAGTATTTGCTGTTACTTTGACAGTTATCCTTTTCTTAGCCTTCTTCCTAAGCTTCATATTCATGTTTATCCCTTTATTCACTACACAAGCTCAAAACTTGTCTGTATTGAATACATCACACCTACAAGAAGATTTCAATGGCCTTATACGCAAGATAGACTTCTATTTAGACACAAAAGGATTCAGCTTAGATAAAATAATAGAAGGAGCTAATTTCCGATCTCATTTAAAGTTAGACTTTGTACCTAACCTATTTAATACCATACTAGGTTTGCTAAGTGAATTTGGAATGGGAGTTTTTGCTATTCTATTTATCACCTTCTTCTTTTTAAAAGATCAAGTTTTACTTGAATATCAATTCAAAAAGCTATTCCCTAGCAAGCACGAGATTAAAGTTTTGAAATCAATCGATAAGATAAACAACCTTCTATCACGTTACTTTTTAGGGCTAGTTGCACAGATGTCTATAATATTTGTACTCGCTTTTATCCTATTAGCTGTAGTAGGTGTAAAAGGAAGTCTAATGATCGCCTTCTTAGTCGCTATATTGAATATCATTCCATACATTGGACCTCTTATTGGTAATATATTATCTGTCCTGTTTACGATGTTGAGTTTTATAGGGGATAACTTTAGTGAAGTTACCTTACCTAAGGCAATTACCGTAATGCTTGGCTTCTTATTTATACAACTAATAGATAATATTATTAACCAACCTTTAATCTTCTCTAATAGCGTTAAATCACATCCATTAGAAATATTTATTGTTATTCTTGCAAGCGGCATGTTTGGAGGAATATTTGGTATGATAGCAGCAGTACCTATTTACACTTGTATCAAAGTAATTGCTAAAGAATTCTTGCCAAACAATAAATTTGTACAATTACTCACAAAGAAATTATAATTGAAAACAGAACTATTCTTATCACAAGAAGTACAACAATATATACAAGATCATTTAAATAGTGATCTAACTAAAATAGCATTTAAAAAGAGCCCTTTTGAAGATATCTCTATGAGTGACTTATTAACTCAAATAGAATCAAAAAAGAAAACTAAAGACAAACTACCAACTTGGTTTGAAACAGAAAATATCCTATTCCCAAAAAAGCTTTCTATAGAACAAACCTCATCCGAACCTTGTGCATCTTATAAAGCTTCACTAATATCTGGTGACACTTTGATAGATCTAACAGGTGGTTTTGGTATAGACTGTTATTATTTTAGTAAAAACATAAAGCAAGTATTGCATTGTGAGATGCAAGAAGACCTTAGCGAAATAGTTCGTCTTAATAATCAGGCATTAGGAGTTGATAATATTAAGTGCCATACTGGTGATAGTTTAGACTACTTGGCTCAACATAATCAACCATGGGATTATATCTATGTAGATCCACATAGAAGAAATGACTCTAAAGAAAAAGTGTTTTTCTTAAGTGATTGCGCCCCTAATGTACCTGAGCATCTAGATTTATTATTTTCTAGAAGTACTAATATCTTGATTAAGACTTCTCCTCTACTAGACATACAGGCTGGTCTAAACGAATTAAAACATGTAAAAAGCATTCATATCGTAGCTCTTCATAATGAAGTTAAAGAACTATTATGGATATTAGAAAAAGACTATACAGGATCTGTTGAACTTAATGCTGTTAATCTTACAAAAGACGATACACAACTATTTATTTCTTCATTAGACGATAATAGTACATCACTATTCAGTGAACCTAAACAATATCTATATGAGCCCAATGCAGCTATATTAAAGACAGGTAGATTTGACGCAATAAGTAAACAGTTTAATTTACACAAACTACACCCACATAGTCATCTCTATACTAGTGATGCATTAATTGATTTTCCTGGAAGAAGATTTACAATAGAACAAATCATTCCATATAATAAACAAGAAGCAAAAAAACACTTGCTAAATACAAAAGCAAATGTCACGACTAGAAATTTCCCTATAAAAGTTGAGGAAATTAGAAAGAAATGGAAAATAAAAGACGGAGGAGATACGTACATCTTTTTCACTACAAATATCAAAAGTGAACGAATCTTTATTATTTGCTCACGAACATAACTCCTCTAAAGGTCATATAGTATTTAATATGGCCTTTTTTTATATCATAAGGACACTTAAATTATTTAAGCAATAGGGATATTTAAACCCGAATTATGCAATAGATATATAAACGAAAAGTAATTATACAAAATAGGTCTGAATTAGTGATTAAAGCATACTATAGTATGGTTTGAGAGCTAATGAAAGAACTATGAAGTAGAATTGCTTTGTAGTATTTGGCTAATGCGTAATTTGGGTTTAAACAACACATACGTTTATCACACTATTTACAATAATACTATTGCCTTATTAAAAAAATAATGATAATTTGTCACCAAACTAATAACAAATGAAAAAACTAGCACTCTTACTGATCTTTACTCTTGGCATCACCACTTCGATACATGCACAAGAGAGAAATTGTTCTATTGACTATGAAGAAGTTAACGATACAATTAATTACAGAAAAACAAACAATGTACTTGTTTATGAATTTGACAGAGTATCCACCACTAGCTCATTGTTCTTTTCTTTAGTAAATAACAATGGACACCCCTTTCTAAACTTGCAATATCTACAAAAAAGTCCTGACTTTATTCCTATCACTTGTGTAGCTAAAAAAAGTATGGTTTCAATAAAGTTAGTTAATGGAACAACCATTACAGCACATTACCTAGGAGATGATGTTTGCGGAACTTATACCTATGATCAAGAAAAGAAGAATAATATCAGAATACTAGATGCTGATTTCTATATAAAGAAAGAGCACTTAGCACTATTAAAAGCTTCCCCTATATCAATGGTTCAAATACGCTTTCCAGGTACTTCAGAGCTTTTTATTATTAGGAATGAGTTAAAATCAACTATTGTAGATCTTCAAACAAAACCAACACAATTCTTCATTGATAACATTCCATGCATAGAATAAATGTATTTTGCGATTTAAAATCAAAATAAACACACAAAACATCATATTTTAAAAGGTTTTTAGTAAAACTAAAAGCCTTTTTTTATACCTTTATACGTCAGCTTTTGACATTATAATATATTAAGCGATAAGTGATTATACATCCACTATCCCTTCATTTAACCTTAGTGTGATATTTTTACTAAAATTTATCAGAAAATAATTTGTTTTTATTAATATTTTACCATATTTTTAATTAAAATTACGAGTTTAGACCACCACACTTTACTCAGCTAAATCTAACAAACTATGAAGAAATTTATCGCTTTTTCCGTTGCCTTATTATCGATATTGACGATTACAATACTTCAAGGCTGTTCATCTTCTGATGATAATAACACACTAAATGAACCACAAACTCTAACAGCTACTCATAGTAATATAGAGAGAAAGTGGTTGACTACGTACTATACTTTTACAGCAGATATTAATAAAGCTGTGAAAACAGCATATCAAGTATCCTCTGTAGAAATTACTTTAAAAAATGGTGAATACACCTTATTTGATAGATATAGTGAGAAGAGCGACAAAGGCACTTATACACTAAATGGCAGTTCATTAGCTCTAAAATCATCAGTTGTAAATGAGAATATCAATTTCAAAATAAACAAATTAACTCAAAATGAAATTGACTTAACTGTAATTAATCATAAACACTTAACTTCAGTTGAATTAATTGTAATTAAGTAACAACATATAATTATATAAAAGACTTGTATTCAAAATATGAGTCTTTTTTTTGGCCTAATTCTTGTTTTTAAATATATGTATTGAAGAGGTATTTATTAAAAGCAACTACCTAAGAATACACAATATGAACTATTTTAGTCTTTTTAATATGACAAAACTAAAATACTCACATATTTTTAATATATTAGATCATGTAATAAAAAAAGAAAAGTACTATGAAACAGAAACTAAAAATCACTAGTAGCTTTATCATTATTGCTTCCTTACTCATTTTAGGCCACCAACTTTATATGTATAACATACATATAGAAACCTTACAACAATTAGAAGCTTTTAAAGTACATGAATACGATAAAGAAATATTCTTTAGTGTTCTAACTTTCCTTATTGGTATAACCATGTATATCAGGTCTAGAAGAATAAAAGAATAAGAAGATATTAAGAAGATAGATTGCTAAGCAATCTACTAAGTATTTAAAATAATGGTATAAAAAAACCTTTCTTACGAAAGGTTTTTCTTTTTTATCTTATGTTACTATTTTTTAGCTAAAACATATTTATCAGCTAGAGGTCCAGTAACTTCTTTACCTTCTTGGTCTAACATTAAAAGGCTTCCTTCTTGCACTTTATATTGTGTAGATTCACCCTCAGCAACTAAAGTAACGATTGTTCCTTCAGCGTTCCAAGTAAAAGTACCTTTTTCTTCAAACTTCTCTTCTGCTTTGTCTACATAGATTGTAGTCTTAGCGTAAGTTTTATCTTGATTTAAAACTACAGTAGTTTTAATATCACTATTAGCACCTGGTAAAGTTCCTTCGTAAGTACCTGCCCAGTCTAATGAGTTTTCTGAAGTGTGCTCATCCTTAACAGCAGTTTCTGTTTCAGTTGTTGTAGCTGTTTGCTCTGTCTCTGTTGTTTCTGTTGCTTTAGTATCTTTACAACCAACAAATGCAATACCTGTAAGTAATACAGCTAATGCTAACATTTTTTTTCCTTTCATAACTTTGTTTTTATTATTTGAGAGAATAAAATTACAACAAATAATAGAACGAACAAGAACCAATTCTTTTTTTATATAAAAAAGAAAGATATGATAGGTAATTAATATACAATACAAATATTTGCCTCTCAAACCTTATTATTTTTAACATTCTAAACAGCTTGGACTATAAATGTCAATAAGCTAAATCTATAAACTCCCCTTACCTTCTTTTCTATATAGTCAGTAGTAACTAAATAAGCTTTCACTATTTACACAATCACAGCCACCCCCTCCATAAAAGAGAACTTCTACATTATACCTGATATTATTATATTTTTCATTTTCTTGTATCAAAACGAGATGTCATTAGATGTCACTTTTCTTATTTTTAATGTCTTTTTAAAACTTATTTAACATTTATATAATCACTTTATTATTCAAAAACAAGCTATTAGCCCTAACTACTTTAAGATTCTTTTATCACCCTATTATAAAAAAGCTTATATTTGAATTGATTATAATAGTTATTTGTTGTTGCATACATTATACAAACAGTAATTCAAATAAGTTATTTATAACAACTAACGGTAAATAATTTTAATAACGATAAAGAGTATTTTAATTTTCTTACTAGCGCTTTTTAATCCGAGTACACTAATACTCGGATTTTTTTATTTACAAAAATTGGAATAATAATTGTTTAAAAAACGAGGGAGTTTTTTCATTCATCAAAGCTTATCCACCCTTAGTCAAATAAATGAGTATAATCACATAATAAAACTGTATTTCGCATAGTATTAATAATAGACCTTCTAAAATTGATTGTAATTTAACTATGATAAATAAATTTCTTTCTAAGCCGAAACGACTATTCTTTGTCGTTTTTTGGACTACCCTTACTTTCTCAGTTTACCCACAGATACTATCGCCACACGATCACAATATTTGGTTACTACCTACTTTGATTGTTATGACATTCACAATAAGTATTTCCCATTTTGTAAGTGATTTTTTACTACCTAAAGCCCTCAAAAAAGGTTCTATAAAGAGCTTTTTACTATTCGCTTTATTCTTTATTATTTTGTTATCTATATTATTAGCTACTTGCTTTACACTATTTCCTTATTTTTTGAGTAGTAGTAATTTATTTGTACAAGATGCACTTCTCAACCCAAGAGATTTATTCTTTAACCAGTTATATAAAACCATTCCATCCGCTATGGCCATTATTACAACTACCTGCGGAATACGCTTCTATGAAGAACACCATCGTATAGAGAAAATAAATACGAAGTTGAAACAAGAACACTTAGAAGCACAGATCAAACTGTTACAAGATCAAATCAATCCTCACTTGATGTTCAATGTATTGAATCATATCTATACCTTAATGCAAAACGATGTAGAACTTGCCTCTACAGTCCTACTTAAGTTCTCAGATATCTTAAGATATCAGTTATATGAATGCAATCATAAGATGGTTCTATTATACAGAGAAATTCAATATCTAAAAGATCTAGTCGCTATAGAACAAATTAGATGGGGAGATGAACTAGATGTGAACTGCAAATGGAATATGACCAATCAAAAGTTAGTAATTGCTCCCTTGCTATTAGTACCTCTTATCGAGAACGCATTTAAACATGTTTCGAGATTACCTCACACAAAAGGATATATAATAATCAACTGTACTGAATCAAATAATACACTACATTTATATATCGAAAACTCTAATAGTATAAAGTATAAACTGCCTAAAAAAGAAGGAGGTATTGGAGAAAACAACATAAAAGAACGCTTACTTATGCAATACCCTGATATGCATACCCTACAGATAGAGCATACAGATGACAAACATATTGTAGAACTAACCATTCAACTAAAAGAAGAAGTATGTCCATAGATAAAAAGAATTCCCCGTTAAAATGCTTAGTAGTTGATGACGAACCCTTAGCTAGAAAAGCAATTATTGACTATATCGCTAAGATTGATTTCTTAACAGTAGAAGACTCATGCGCATCTGCTATTGAAGCACTAGAGCTAATACAAGATACCTCTTATGATTTACTCTTTTTAGACATTAATATGCCTTACCTCACTGGTATTGAGTTCCTAGAATCTATAAAACAGCCTCCTCTTGTTATTTTTACAACGGCTTATTCAGAACATGCTTTAGACGGTTTTAGACTACAAGTAGTTGATTATCTACTTAAGCCTATCTCGTTTAAACGATTCTATCAAGCAACCTTAAAAGCAAAAGAATTATTCGACTTAAGAAATGCAGATCAGAATGAAATGACTAATAGTATTGACTCTACAGTATATGTCAAGCATGAAGATAGTTTCGTAAAAATAGATTGGAAAGATATTATGTACATTGAAGCAATGCAGAACTACCTAAAACTTCATCTAAACCACCGTTGTTTAATCATTCATCAGACCATGATTGCCATAGAAGAATTATTACCTAAAGAACACTTCTACAGAATTCACAAATCCTTCTTGATCAATATCAATCATATCGAATCCATATCTGGTGGTCGAGTATTTATTAAAGAAACAGAACTACCTATCTCTAGAATGAGAAAAGAAGCCTTACTTAATGAAGTAGTATATAAAAACCTACTAAGTAAATAACTCAAAAAAGAACATCAAATATTCCTTGACATACATCCTTCTGTAACCTACACTATGCTAAGAAAAAATCCACATTTGACAGATATCACTTAAATAAATTTGGCGAAATACCAAATTATGGTATTTTTTATACTGATAATTAAATCAATAAGTTATAGCAAAAAATACTTCGATTTTATTGAACGATTATTTCGACAATTTTATTAATTTACAAATTAAAAGTGGAAAATATTCTTCTGCAAGTGAAGTTATAAGAACCGCTCTAAGAATGTTTGAGTATGAAGAAGCTAAAAAAAACTAAATTAATAGAAGAAATCAAAAAAGGAGAGAAATCAGGGTTCTCTTCAGATTTTAACCGTGATACTTTCAAGGAAGACTTACATCAAAAATATGCAACCAAAGAATGAAGTACAAAATCAGTAAACAAACTGAAATTAACTTGGAAAACATTTCACTAAACTCTTTCTTTCCATATCCCTTTAAACAAAAAACGTTTTAAAAGAAGGTCAACGATACCCTTCTTTTAAAACGTTTTTTGTTACTCATCTATAAGCTCCACTTCAGAGACATTCCACCATAGAATGTAGTAGAGAATTTAGGATCAGCTACTTTTTTCTCCTTAAAGATACTCTTGATTTTTCTCTCATTATAAGAGAATGACCTTACTAAAGTACTACCTGCCGTAAACGATAAAGTCATATTATCAGAAAACTTAATCACAGGACGCAGACCAGCTACGATCTGCTGAAATCCTAAAATCTTGGTTTCATTATCCTGTTTGACGATAGCGGTCATTCCTTGAAGGTCAACAGCTGCACTTAATGAAAAGTGATCTGTAAACTTGTATCCCAGCTCAGCGCCTTTAGGGAAAGTCACCTTAACAAAGAAATCACCACTCGTCTCCCAATTCAGATAAATACCTGGTAACACCATAGGTACCCCAAAGCTATTCGTCAATACAGGCCCACCTCCTAGTGAAAAATTAGGTCTAAAATGCTTGATAAAAAATACTGCTCCCTGCCCAAGGATAGCCTCTTTATTTATATTCTCCATATCTGTATACACCCCCACAGACCCCATCAACAATAATGACCACGAATCACTTATCGATCGAAAGTGCTTTACACCTACAGAAGCATTTAATAATTCTGACGGGAACAGCTGTTCTTCATAATCTTTATGATTCATCCTAGCATACCCTCCATAAGCCATCACAGACCATATCCTTGGCTTATCTCGATGGTCCATTTTCATAGAAAGAGGGATTTCTAAAGCAAGTTCTACCTTTTTAAAATCACTTTTTGAATCCGTCTTTAGACTATCTATCGGCCTAATATAATTAGACATAGGGACATAATCTACCTTAAATTCCCCTTGTATCTTACTTTGAGCTTGTACAGTATAAATACTCATAAATACCAAACCTAAAGTCAACAAATGTGTTACTATTCTCATCTATTCTATTTTGGCACAAAAAAACAATACCTCTATTACATGGTAAAAACTATTTGACGACTGACTCGTTACAGGTGATATACATAATGCATGCGACTACTTCTGTAATCCTATGTCAGTGCTTTTTAGACCAATATCATTTCTATACCTTCCCCTCTTTATATCTAAGCACTCTGAACTTTGTCTTAGACAAATACACATTATCAAGTACAAAAAAATCGTGTTTTCTTATGATAAGACCTCTAAAAACTAATAATAAATTACTTTTTAAGCTATTATAGAGCTCTTTTATGTCTATTTACATGTTAATAAAGAGTCTCCTAAAGAGTTAAGCCATAAAATCTTATTATTTTTTTTAGTTACATTAAATTACAATACACTGATAAGCAATACATTAAATTCAAACCACTCAATATAACGTAACATAACCAACACCTTACGACCTCAGTATATATAGCCTATACACGGTATTCCTTGGACAATTCTAGGAGGATACTAGGACTATAACTGGCTAAAAGCCTCTTTTGCCCAAGAATACTCCTTCTATTCTCTTTTTACTATACTTAGATGTCATAATAATGTTGGTAAAAAATGATTATTTAAACAGCGTTATTTAACCAAATATGCCGTTTTCTACTCTTTACACATACATAAATATATTCTCATATAGCCATGGTCGTATACAGCTACTACCTCCAAGAGCTATTTATTTTCGCACAATACTTAAACATTTGTATTCCTGTATTTTATATCTTGTATAAAGAAATAAATCATCCTAAAAACAGCGTTGTTATGGCAGAGATTAAACAAGGAATATTAAGTGAAGTAATAGGAAAAGTAGGGACCATAGTAGGCGTTAGATGGAGAGGTAGAAATATCATCCGTGCTAAGCCTCATAAATCACGTAAAAAAGCAACAGAAGCACAGTTGAGACAATGGGATAAGATGAGCTTAGTCTCTACGTTTACTGCTAAATTCAAGGACTTTGTGAATATGTACTGCCCTACTATTTTTAAAGAAGGCAAATGGATGACAGGTAAAGAACAGATGATTTCCAGATTAATGAAACAAGGAATCGAACTCTACAATGGTGTACAATATATCAATATAGAACAGGTATTACTCTCTATAGGTACACTAGCCCCTGCTGTAATAAAAAAGATCAATCGCCTCAAAACTGGGAAGATTAAGGTACAATGGGATAATACACTAGTCAATGCCCTTACTCTCCATACTGATACCCTTACGATGATGGCGTATAATGAAGAGCTAGATGTATTCATCGATATCCCAAATATAGGTACACGAGCAGACAGGTATGCACACTTCTGCCTACCTGCCTATTGGGATAAAGGTAGGATATACCTATGGAGCATGTGGAAATCAGCAGACAATAGTATCAACAGTACTAGTTGTTTTCACGGAGTTTTAGAACTTGCTGAGCAAGAGGATACAATAGTGGAGAATAACCAACCTATAGCACAACAACCTAGATCTGTTCATACAGACACTCCTAGCACAAAAGAAGATAAACCAATCACCTCATCTTCTACTGTACAAGAAAAGTCTATATCACAAGCAAAACAAGAGATAGAACCAGCTATGCCTATTCATCCTAAAAACGATGTTATACCTCCTATGGAGGAATATCCTCTCGATAAACAAGTAGAACTAGACAATAGCCAAGTCTGTCCTCCTGGCTATATAAGAAAAGTCAGCAAGGAACTGATCAGAAGAATAAGTGATCCCGATAAGTTACTCATTCCAGATACAATGAATGAAGCTTACTCTATTCTAAAGCTATTACTTCCTGATGACGAACAACGAGAATGAACTAATAAATAAGCAATCTGCTTTATAAAACTCCATAAATAATTAAATTTTATGTACATTATACCTGTTTATAATCTATTGGTATACTATTATAATTTACAGTCCTACCCTATACAGACTCTATTTTATTCTGTGTAGTATGACTATCTTTGTGATATACCTACCGCTTGATTATTATTCATAACTTTAAACAATCAAAACAGGTCAACTATGAGTATAGTACTAACAGACATAAAAGAGAACTTAGGAATTATCACCATTAATTCAGAAAAATCACTTAATGCGCTATCACTTGAAATCGTGAGCGAATTAAAAAGGATTTTAGAACAATGGAGAGATGATAGCAATATAAAATGTATTTTTCTACAAGGAGCTGGTGAGAAAGCATTCTGTGCTGGTGGGGACATCCGCCAGGTAAGGAAAGCAATAGAAGACTATAAAACTATAGACCCTACTCAGGTTCCTCCTATCTGTGAAGAATACTTTATTACAGAGTACAGTGTAGATTACTTAATCCATACGTATCCTAAGCCGATAGTTGTCTGGGGAGATGGTATAGTGATGGGAGGAGGTTTAGGATTATTAGCAGGAGCCTCACACCGCATTGTCACAGAGCGCAGTCTACTAGCTATGCCTGAGATTAGTATCGGATTATATCCAGATGTTGGAGCTTCTTATTTTTTAAATAAGATGCCTTCTGCTTATGGATTATACTTAGGGTTAACGGGGACTCGCTTTGATGGAGCCGATGCCTTATTTCTAGGTATTGCAGACTACTTTATACCTTCTACTGTGAAAGATAATGTTCTGAATGAGTTAGTACAGATTAGTAGTAGTGATCAGCTATCAGATAAGCTTAATACCCTATTAGCACAGCGCAGTACTCCTAGTACAGACTTGCCTATATCACAGGCGATGTTACACAAGTCTCTTATAGCAGCATTAGAACCGATACGCTCTGTAGCCGAATTTATCGCTATCGTAGAGCCAGTAGCTAAATCTGATGCATGGGTGGCAGCAGGGTACTCATTCTTTACTAAAGGTTCTCCTACCTCTGTCCACGTTATCTTTAGACAGCTTACAGAGAGTAAACACTACAGCTTAGAAGAAGTCTTTAGATCAGAGCTTAATCTAACGTGTCAGTTTACAGTACATCCAGACTTCTCTGAGGGAGTAAGAGCCCTATTAATAGATAAAGACCAATCCCCTAAATGGACACCTAGTACATTAGAGCAAGTGAGTAACGAATGGATAGAAAGCCACTTCACTCCTCTGTGGTCTACAGAAGAGCATCCTTTTAAAAATATAAAACAAGCATAATCATGACGGAAGAACAAAAATTCATTGCTGAGTCTATTAGTTATCTCATTAAATCTGGTTTTTGGGACAGTGAAGATGTAGAGGAGTTTATTACTGAAGAAATCAATGAGAATGATTTAGAAGGTAAAATCAACGAAAAGTGGATAAAAGAAACTATTCTAAAAGAGGAAAGAGCACTGCTTAAGGCAAGTAAAAATTGGCATGTACCAACTACAACACAAAAGTTAGTAAAAGCTTTTGACCAACTAGTGGATCAACATATCATCGCACTTCATTATGCAGGATATACTATAGATGATGGATACTATGAAGTAGATCAAATAGAAGAACAACTACAGGCAAAAGGAAAGAAGTCTAAAGGAATCTGTTTTTATAACGAACAAGACCTTCAACGTGCCTTTAGAGAAAAAGATCCTTATTTAACTCTTGCTTTCCAAGATATGCACTCTGAAAAAGAGGAAGACTCTATCTCAGTAGGTAAAAAAATTGTTCAAACCTTACAAGAAAATGGGTTTAAAACAGAATGGGATGGTACTGCTACACAAAAGATCACTATCTTAAACTTTGCGTGGCAACAAGCTTATAAACCAGAAAATGCCCTATTACTAGATTACGATTCAGTAGCTGAGAAACTTCTTAAAACGATATAACTTTAAAAATGAGTAGTACGATACGTACTACTCATCTTTTTTACATCTTATCCGTAATAGTCAATTCTTACTCCATTAGCTATAGTAGTACACAGTATGAATATAAGTAAATAATGAGAATGTTTTTAAAAAAACATGTTATTTATCATGTTTTCAACCTATTAAACCCCTTAAATTTGTTATAAGAAATAAAACAATAAACAAATAGAATAATTATTACACTAGTAATATAGGTATATTCAGAATAGGTTTGACTATGCTATCTCATAAATAATTGATGACAAAATATGAATCAATATTCTCACTAAGAGAAAAAAGTATATCAATAAATTATCTTTAAAATTACCTTTGTGATAGAAGCAAAGCACCCATATAATCACAAAAAAACTGTTTATTTAGACCGACAGGTAACCTTATAACAATTACCTGTACTTAATCCAACAGATCATAGTATGACAGAACTGTATGATAGCGCACAATTATACAACGTCTCTTTCATTCAAATCTAAATAAGAGTTACAGTTCAATTTTTTCACTCTCTATAACTCCCTTATAGAGAGTTTTTTATTTTCCTTAAGCTGTATCCTTAGTTTTTAGTTTACTAATAAAAACAGAAGGAGAATCTCCAGTCACTTTTTTGAAAGTGACAGTGAATCTACTGTGAGAAGCAAAACCACATTGTTCTGCTAAATAACTGATCTTATACTTTAAAAATTTAGGATCTTGTTTTAAGCAAGAGACGATATATCCTATTCTCAGTTCATTGACATAAGTAGCGAAGTCACATTCTTTATTCTTATTAATCACATAAGATAAATATCGATGATTAACGCCTATACTCCCTGCGAGTACATTAAGAGAGATGTCTTTATCTAAATATCCCTGTTCTTTCTCGAAGTGGGTTATCTTATGTAAGATATCCTGTTCTTTCTCTTCTGTGATATACCGTTTTTCTTCTGTACTATCTTCTTCATTACCTTGTTCTTCTAGGTCCTCAGCAGACTCCATAAATTGCTTTACTGTTCTTCTTAATCCCCGAACATACCTTAAATAAAAAACACCTGCAGATGCCACTAAAAAAAGAGCTATGGCATTAAATAGGTAAAAGATATTATACAGTTTGTTCTCTGATCTCTCTTCTGATCTAGTATATACCTCATCATTATTTTCTAATAAAACATCTAAATCCTCTATCTGTCCTAAGACTCTAACTTTAGCACTGTAAATGTTATTATTTAATTCACTTACGACTTGTTCTTTATTTACTGCTAAAGCTACATTTCCCCCACAAAACATAGCTAAAAATAAAGCTAATATGACATTCATTTTTTTACTCTTAATTTAAATACTGTTTATTAAAACAAAACATTCTAACAAATACAGAAGTATTCATATATAAGCATACCAAATGCTATAGGTGACATATCACCTATTCTTAAAAGGGGGAGAAATCAGATACGATTAAACTTATGGGGGGAATTTAATCTACTTGATATTAAAACACTTCGTATTCTTTATGCTTAATTACTATTTACTTTACTTATATTTTTTCAAACTTTTATCTATAGTTGTATGGAAACTAAAACATAAAGTTCTTTCTAAAAACAGTTAAATATTTATATTATTCTCTTTTACACAATCCTGCAAAAATAACTTTTTTCACCTCTAAAACAAAATCACAGTTCCTTATAATACGTGAAACAAGCCTATTCATTGCCAAAAAAATTCAATTTGTTTTGCGTATAAATACCGATATTCTGCCAAATTATTACACTACAAATTCTGCTGCCAGTTCCATGCTGTTCTTAACGATTCTTCAATAGTCGTATTTGCTTTCCACTGTAATTCTAACTCTGCTTTAGATGCATCTGCAAAGGCTATTTCGATATCACCTGCTCTTCTATCACAGATCTTAAACGGTACTTTTATATCATTAATTCTTTCAAAGCTCTTGACTATCTCTAATACAGAAGTTCCCTTTCCTGTCCCAAGGTTAAATATGTCTAGTACTTTATCCTCTTCACTAGACAACAGTTTCTTTAGTGCTGCCATATGAGCTTTAGCTAAGTCTATCACATAGATATAATCTCGAATAGCGGTTCCATCTTCTGTCTCGTAATCATCTCCGAATACATTCAAACATTCTCTGACACCCGCTGCTGTCTGTACTACATAAGGGATTAAATTATTAGGTATCCCTTTAGGCATTTCTCCAAGTAATCCTGATGGATGCGCACCTATAGGATTAAAATACCTCAACAAAGTTGCTCTTTTTTGTTCTGCCTCAACATAATCACGTATAATCTCTTCTCCCATCTGCTTAGTCTTTCCATAGCACGATTCTGGCATTTTTAGAGGGGTACTTTCACTAATAGGCATGACATCTGCCTGACCATATACTGTACAAGAGGAACTAAAAATAAAATTAGTCAGGTTACGCTTCTTCATTTCTTTTAGAATGTTCAGTAGCGAACCTATATTATTACCATAATACTCTAAAGGAAATACTTGGCTCTCTCCTACTGATTTATATGCTGCAAAATGAATAATACCATCAAATCTGTGCTTATCAAATAGCTGAGCTACTTGATGACTATCTTTTAAATCTATACAATAATACTCAGGTTCTACCCCTGTAAGCTTCTTAATATTCTGTAAGACATCTTCTTCAGAATTAGATAAGTCATCCACTATCACTACCTCATAATTATTCTCTAATAACTCCACTACCGTATGAGACCCTATATATCCTAGTCCTCCAGTCACTAATATCTTTTTCATGTTCTATTTTATTGTTTTACATCTAAATAATAATCACGATCTATAGTACCATCTACTAGGTCTTCTGCTGTACTTCCCTTATGTAAGCTATACAACTCTTCATAATCTTTAGTATAATGTGCATCTGGCACTACATTTAAGTCAAAAGTGACTTCTATATTCTCTACGGTATCAAAGTTTCCATATAGTGTGACATAATGCTTTACATAGCCTATGTTTTTAGTCGTATCAAACTTTAATACAAGTTTTCCTTCTCCTCCTGCTGGAATATGTTTTAACGAAGCTGTATGGGCAACTATGCAACCACAAGACACTATAATATCTTTTAGAACAAATGGGTTATCTCCTTTATTCACTAAAGGAAATACCATTGTCTTCTCTTCTCCTTGAATAACTGGATAATAATGTCTATCGTTATCAACAATTTCTAAACTGGTTGTCTCTCCTTCTCCTCCTTTACATCCCACTAATAGTGTAAAGAACAATAGAATGAAGAGTGTATATTTTATTCTACTCATTATATTTTAATTAGTTATTTGTATTTCATCAAGAGCTATAGTCACTCTACTTCCTTCCTTCTTTGTAAAGACAATCTCCATTTTCTCACTTTGATTAAAATCAATATAAGTCGAGAACTCTGCTATACTATCTGTCAGGTGGTAAGAAGCTGAATCAATAGTCTTGACTAACTTACCATCTAGTCGTAACTCTATGAGAGCAGGTGACTCAAACTGATGCTTTTTATGTAATAAAAAGCGCAAAGCAAGTGTCTTCACACCTTCTATATGAGTTGTATTAAACTCTACAGACCACTTATTCTCTGGAGATATATACCATCCTAAATGATAATCTGTTCTAAAGCCTAACAATCCATTACTTAATAGCGTACTCGAGGTTATCACTTTGCCTGTGCTGTTTTTAACTATTATAGGTTTTAGGAGAAGAAAGCTTTCTTGTCCTTCTTTAGCTACGATTTCTCTCCAACTAGTTAGATAATTATCTACATTACCTTCTGCTTCTTTATACTTCAGTATTCCTCGTTCTTTAGCTAGATTTAATACCTCTAAGCCATTTTTGAGTTCTTGTTTAAAGGTGATTGAATTTCCTTTTACATCAATAGCTCCTAGATGATCAGAGGCACGATAATAAGCTAATTGTAAGCGAGTAAAAGTAAGTGCAGTATATAGTTTATCTAACTTCTTTCTCTCTTCTCCATTTGTAAGTAAAACTTGTTTGGCTAAAGACTGATAGAAAGCAATAAACTCTTGTGGATCTAAGTAGTTATTAAAGTTATCTTCTGGAGAACCATACATATTATATGGTTTATTGGCTTGATTGTAACGCTTCTCTAGGCGGATATAATAAGTGCTGAGCAAATCTCTACTCTTAGGATATACCTTCTTAAAGTAGCTTCTAATTAACTCTTCTACATCTGCATGAATGTCCTTCATCAAAGTGGTAGCTACATAAGTTTGCACATCCGAAAAAGAGGAATAATCATATCCACTAGCATTTAAAAAGATCCCTTGTACACCAAGATTTTTAAAAAACTTTAATTGGTGTTGTAATCCGTAAAGAACTGGTATTGGACTTAGATAGTCGTCAAAATTAGAGCTATAATCCCATAAGAGAACCCTATTGGTCTTCGTACGCCATGTCTTGATATCAGATATAAAACCTTGTACATCCTTCTGAGCTAGGTACTTCTCTTTTAGAGCTACTCCTTTAGGGATATCTATCGTACTTATCATCACACCTACATTAGGCTCTAAAGCCATATTAGGCACTGTCTTAGTAGATAAATAAGCTAACATATAGAACTCATACTTCGGAAATCGTCTAGCTAATTTATTAATCAGGTGAGCGACAGACTCTGAAGCCTGAGTAGTAGACTTATTCAAATCAAGACATCCTCCACAGTTACACACAATGGCGTTGTCATTAGGTGCAATCACAAAACGATAATCCTCTGAGCCCTCCACCCCATAACCATAGTTATCAATAATGTATTCTGATAGATAAGCATATAAATCCCCTGAAGTGAAACAGAACTGATCTCTGTTTACTTGTTCATTTACTCTCGCATAGATTATAGATTTAGGCTCAGAAGGAATCGCTTTAGCAATGTTATGCCCCCAAATACCCCAATCTTCTTCCACATTATTATTTCCCAATACACCAGACTGATCTAATAACAAATTCTCTAGGTAATGAGGTTCTCTATAAGTAAAGTCATTTGTACTACACCCTGTGACAAAATCTAATATAGCTGGTGGCAAATCTGCTGTTAGAAAACGAGAATCCTCTTCTGATATCGCTTCTATTAGCTGATATATTACCCATTTTATAGTCTGTCCATCTCTAGCCTTAATACGCAAGCCTTGATGATCATGCTGAATGCAATAATCATGCTCTAGAGTCTCATCCATTGTTATATAAATATGTTTGGCACTATCTTGTTCTTCATTCCCTGTAGCCATTTCTACAATGGGATGAGTAGAAGTACGTCTCATCAGATGCTTGTATAAATAATCTGCCCACAACTTGCTCTCAAACACATCATCTGCATGAATAACGTAATATTCACTGCTCAATTTTTCTGAAGTATTCGCCTTACAGCCATAGATACAGCATAAGACAGATAACAACGAGTATTTAATTATATTAGAAAACCACATTTATTGCAAAATATAGATTGTAAAAATTCTTATACTTCAACTGATTATCCTTGTAGTTATACCAACTTCCCATAATACTACCTGTAACATTCTTGAACAATACTGTTCCGTATCCTGCTCCTACATTGGTATTCAACACATCAAATGTATCATACAGCTGATAATCGATTAACTCAACATCAGGAGATGATCCCACGCCTGCATTAGCCGCTATAAAATGCTTAGGAGACGATAAGAAATACCTTGCATTTACAGATAGATTATACATCCACTTATGATTACTAAAAAAATTGTTTAGCTTCACATTTAGACTGTATTGATCTGTCTGCTTAGTAGCTCCTAGAACTATATTAAACATATTATCACTAGTATTCGATACCTCTTTATCCTTTTGGAATATTCGATACCCTGCTCCTAGTTCTAATTCTACACCGCCTAAAAAGTTAAAGTCTCTGAACACAGATCCATTAATAGAGAACTTAGGGAAGTAAGCATCTGCAAAAGCTATATTAGCATTACTGCTCCACTTATCACTCCAGGTTCTAGCCCAATCAAAATGACCTTGAATACCACGACCTGCTTCTCTAGCGGTATAATTCGTTCCGATAGTATAACTATTCTTTAGCGCATGATAAGTGTAATGAACTGAAGCTATAGAGTGCTTCTTACTAGACTTATCATCAAAGTGACTGCGCAAATACTCTATACCTATCTCATTTCTCAATGATTTATAAGCTAAGAACTGTAAGTGCTTTTTATACTCTTCTAACTCTATAGGTGATGGGTCATAGAAAAGCTGATAAGCATAAGCCTCTGCATATTTCTTTTGCTTTTCTAATACTAATCCTTTAGTATATTTTATAACTCTACTATTAGGTAAGTATGCTAAGGTTTCGTCTAATACGCTTAGAGCCTGATCAGTCTGATTCTCTTTGATCAACTGTAAAGCATACTTTTCACTGATCTCTTCATAAGTGGTAAGTGCTAGCTCATGATAAGGTTGTTGTATTACTTGCGATAATATAGCATTGTAAATAGGACCATAGTCTGTTGCTACGTTTCCTTGATACTCTGCTAACTTCACCTGAAAGAAGACTTCTTCTGGATACACCTCTACTCCTCTTTGTAAATAGGCTTCCATTTCTTCTTCTCTCTTTAACTGATGAGATAAGTTAACTGCATACACAAGTGCTGTTTTATTAGTAGGGTCATGAGCTAGCCAACGTTTAACGTAATATAAGCTTTCGCTATACAAAAAATGTTCATTCTGGTCTTTGACAATAGCTGTACACAACTCCTGATAACCTGGCAAATAAGTTCTTCGTTGATCTAAATCTAAAGCAACAAGCTCTTCTTCATAGGCTGCTAAAGCTTCGTTATACTTATGTAGTTTAAAATATAAATCTGCTTTTTTAAAGCCTAGATGAATAGACTCATTCGCGTTTAGTTCATATTGATTCAATGTATGTAGTGCACTAGTATAGTCTCCCTTCGCTACATAAGCTCTATACAGTCCCATATAACCTAATGAGGTAATCTCCTTATCTGATGACCTTAATAGAATATGCCACCTATCAATAGCATATTCATACTGCTCTTCTAGCATAAAACCTTTAGCTTCTTCTAGTGTAATCTGATAATAAGAATCTTGTACTTCCATATCGCCAGGATAACTAGTATATAGTTGTTTGACTAAAGCTTTTGCTTTTGCTGTATTCCCCATACGAGTATAGACTTGTAGTTCTTTTAGTGCTAACTCTTTAGTAGCTCCTGATGCCTTTTTATACTTATTTAGCTGATACAATGCCTCCTCATATTGCTGCTGAGCAATAAGTTGGTTAAATACATAATTAAAAGCTTCTTCATTACGAGGGTTACTATTCAATACATTACTATACAAGTCAAAAGGAGCTGTTACCTTAGCGTGTCTAGCTGCCTCTAAGGTGTAGTAATTATATTGTTGTGTCAATTTAGACTGTTGTAAAAATGGCAATAATAGGTCATATCTCTTCTGATCTGATAATACACCTATCTTCTTATTCTGTAGGGTTGTATTATTTGGAAACAAAGTAAGTGCTCTCTCTATTTGAATAAGAGCATTATTCCAATCTGCTGTTTTGATATAATCATTAATCAGTACTAAATGATACTCTACATTTTTTGGGTCATTCTTAATCAATTCTTTATTTAAAGAAATCGCTTTATCAAAATCTCCTAATGTTTGATTCTTTGCTAACTCTAGTTCTATACTATAAGCATATTCATTCTTTAGATTTTGATCAGACGGATATATCTGATACAATCTCTTTCTCAGTCGATCTGCTTCCACATGATTGCCTTGTAGTTCAAATAAGTGTATTTTTCTCTTCCATAGACTTTTTAAATATGGCTGTACTTCCAATATCTCATTGACATAACATATCGCACTAGAATAGCGCTTCGTCTCTGTTTCTACATTGACTAAAATATGTCTAGCGTCTATTTGTCCTGGATCTAATTCGATAGCCTTAACTAACTCATACCTCGCTTTATCATATTGTTTAATATGGTGGTAATACTTTCCTAATAACATGCGCAGATCTGCATCTTTAGGGTCTTCTAGCATCCCTTTATCTACAATCTTCTTACCTGATTCCCATTTATTCTCGTTAAACTCACGATTAGCAAGTAATACATAATCTTCACTCCCTTCTTTAGTTGTCTGTACTTGTGCATAATTATAAGTAGAAACTAACAATACGCTTAACTGTATCAGGTGTCTTTTTATTCTATTCATTTCGTTTACAAATTAAGATAGAGTAGTCTCTATTGGTTCTGCTTTAGTTTCTTGAGAAAAGCCTTGACGTGTCATTTCTCCCCATTTAAAATTCTTTTTAGTCATAAACTGCCAGTATCCTCTAAGGCTAAAAAACACAATGAAAGGATGATAAAAAATAGCTTCAAAAGCAGATAAGAAAATAAGTTTTAGGTAATCTATATAGGAGTCGTACTGTTTCTTGACAATAACATCAAAAGAAATAGATACTAGAGACATCGTCGCCCCTACCATGTAAACAAACAATAACATTAGCCAGAAAGTCTCTAGGTTTACCTGATCTGTAAAAAATAGAAAGATTAGAAACGCTATTCCTATCAGCTCTACGATAGGTGCCATAAATTCAAATAATAAGGCATACGGCATAACTAATAACCCAAGTCTTCCATATTTAGGATTAAGCATTAATCTTCTGTGTACTATAAAAATCTGCAACAATCCTCGTCCCCATCTAGTACGCTGTCTACCGAGTACTTTAAGATTAGGTGGGCCTTCTGTCCAACAGCATGTATCAGCAATCTGTTCGATACGGTATTCTTTCTTCTGGTCACACATATAAGCGATCATTCTAAAAGTCATATCCATATCTTCTGCATGAGAAGAAGAGTCATACCCCCCTGCTTCTACTACAATATTTCTATCAAAAAGTCCAAAACCACCAGATACATTAGGAATCAAGTTAAAACTAGACCATCCCATTTTTGCCAATAAATACGAACGAAGATATTCTGTCTCCTGAAATAAGGGGATTAAACGATTAGGTGCTTTTACTTTAACAATCTGACCATCTTTTACCTCACACCCATTAGCCATTCTCATGGTAGCCCCTACTGCTATAACAGGAACTTTAGAATCTAGTACAGGTAATATGATTTTGGTTAGGGTGTCCTTACTTAAAATACAATCGACATCTGTATTGATAAAATAATCATATTGAGCAACATTAATACCAGCATTCATAGCGTCTGCTTTAGTACCTCCATTCTCTTTATCTACTACTGTTAGTCGCTTATAGTCTGGGTTAGTAGATTTAAAAATACGTTTGACAGGCTTACTTCTAACCTTCTGAATATAAGGGTAAGGAACTTCATGTAGATCAAAATTGTCAACAAGTAATTCTAAAGTTTGATCTTTACTTCCGTCATTCACAATGATTACCTCAAAATTAGGGTAATCTAGATTTAAAAGAGATTGAACATTAGCAATAATAATTACCTCTTCATTATAAGCAGGTGCTACTACTGAAATAGCAGGTGCTATCTCTGGATGTGTTCTTAAAGTATGTTCTTCTCTAGCCGTATATTTTACTTTATTTTTAATAATCTTAAAGTATCCAAATACTGCTAAAAAGAAGTAAATTAACGTAATTAAACAAGCGTAAAAATAAACGAGGTATTGATAAAAATAGAATAATTCTTCCATATTAATTTTAGTAAGGTTGTGGGGATTAAGCCAATATTTTGCACTCTCTAAAAGCTAAAAAGAAGACAGTCATTCAAATCATCTTCTTCTAGTCTATTGTACAAATAAAATCACAAAGGCGATTAATAAAAAAGTACTTAACCAGTTAGAGGTATATTAACAAGTATATTGCTTCCTAGCGCAACTCAACATACCCAATGATCTGTCTTTCAAAATCAGTAATTGCTTGTTCTTTAATTTTATTATAGGTCACTTTACTCTTATCTAAAAGATAAATTGTAGAAAGAATATTTACTAACAACTCTTTATTCTCAGTTTCATAATACAACTGTTCTAAAAATGACAAAGCGTCTATACCTCCAATTTTACCAAAGGCAATAACAATTTCATTTTGAATAAGTTGTTCTACATAACTAAACTCCTCTATAAACACAGATATAGCATCTCGATAAGCAAAGTCACCCAATGCTTCTACAATTGCTTTCTTTACCACTGTTGAATTAGTCTGTTTATACAACCTCAACAAATCAGCTGCACTCTCTACTTGTTTAAAGAAAGCTATTTCATAGATCAAGAAGGCTTGATACTTATCATTCTTCGCTACATTCACCCATCTCATTAACAATGGCAAAGGTCTAGTAGATGCTCTTTTCACTAAAGAAGTATGAATACGAACTTCATCAAAAGCATTAAAATCACGATCAAAGTCATTCTCTAAAAACTTAAAAGAATCATGAGACGAAAACTTCATAAAAATGCTCTTAGCATGCTTTCTAATATGTGTATTCTCTGAGTACAATTTCTGAGCAATAGCAGTACCTGATACATTGTCTCCCAAATGCTCTAGCATTCTAAGAGAATGTACGCTCTTCTTATTTACCTTACTCTTTAAACGGTTCTCCCAATAGTTAGGTAAATCTAGAGCTTTAAGAATCTCGTTATAATTATTAGTGTTGTACTCCATTTCCTTTTTTGATTAGATTCACTAATAAGTCTGTTATACAAGCTTTCTCCCAATTCTTAAGCTCATTATTTTCTAAGCCTAAACTCTGTAGTACTTGATTAGATGAAATGTTTTCTTTAGTTTGTAATAAAGCATAAAGAGGTTCTTCATATTTTTCTTTAACTTTAGAGTATCGCTGCTTCTCTACTTTATTTCTATAAGCAACAGCGCCAATTCTCAATAAAGAATAAATATAAACTCCCCCAAGTAGCATAGTTAAAAAAACAGTTAGCCTTACTACTGGGGAAAAGCTCTCAAAATGTGAGCTTAAATAGTAAAAGTAATACAAGAGTGTATCCATAGCTATAATATTTTTATTTCTACAAAGTTTTACCTTTATATTGAATTACAACTACCCAATACTTTTATGTTTGACGCAATAAACTACTCAAAAACTAACTCTTTTACGTAAAACATAAACACCATAAACACCTAAAAACAAACTAGTTAAGCAATTATAAAGCTATATACTGATAAATATCAATTTAAATAATAACTAGTCTTTCGTATATTGCTTTATGAAACATCTAAACTGTACGTTTAAAAAATGAAACGCCCTACTCAAAAGGCTAAATCAGTTTTCTAATACTTAATGATAACTACAATTAAACGGGTCCTAATTTTATAGTTTAGACACTTATATACAATAGATACACTGCATTCCAATACAGTAGAAGTCCTTCTCCATATTTTATAAAAAAGAATGTTTCATTTTCTCATACTCTTGTAAACATTATTCATTCTACTATAATTATTATGTTTTCTTTATCTATGTCTCCTACCCGTTATGGTGAGTAGTAATCTTCCTTTAAGATTGACTTAAAAAGACAAAAACTAGACTTTAATAGTCTTCTATAATTAAACATTCTGCATAAGTTACTAACTAACAAATACTAACAGAGATGTTTATTTTATCCGTTAGTAATCGTTAAAACTATCATTAACCATACTCTATGTGTTTTTAACTATTTTAATTGGTTTTTAGGAGTTAGTTTTAATAAGAACTACACTTATACATGTTTTAGGCTAAAACATCCCGTACGAACCTACTATAGGGTAAAAAAAGCTCACTATCTTTTATGAGGCCATTTAACTATTAAATGATGATCACTCTTGAAATCAAAAAACACGTTATACAGTACTAGATTAACTACAACAAAAAAAGGTGCCCTAAAAGGACACCTCTATATACTTAATAAAGAAAAATTCTTATTCTTCGTGGAAAGCTAACACAGGAACATAGTTGTGGTAACTTAATTTCTTAGTCATACTACTTGTAAATAGTTTTTCGAAGAAACCTCTATTTCTTTTTACTGAAACTAAAAGGTCAATATTCTCTTCGTCTAAGAAATCAAATACTGCTTTTTCTACATCACTGCTTTCTACAATATAGAATTTCACATTGTCATTCTTAAAGTTCTCTTTCCAACTATTAATTACAGCAGGATCTGCTTTATCTTTTGCAGTTGCAACGTGAATACATTTTACAGTTGCATTAAACCCTTTAGCCATTTGAACAATAGTCTCTAAAGTAGTTTTATCTTGTGAACTGAACAACGTTGTAAATGCAATAGAATTAATTCCATCAAAAATAGCATCATGAGGAATACTCAATACTGGAATACCTAAAGAACCTATTGCATTAGCAGTATTAGAACCTAAGATTTTCTTATCTAATCCTGAGTTACCATTTGTACCCATTACTACTAAATCAATCTCTTCTTCTTTAACTCTTTTCTTCAAGATAGTGTTCAAAAAGCCTTCTTCTAAAATGAAGTGCATTGGAACGTGGTCTAAGTTATGTTGTTTTGCTATATCTCTAATTTGAGGTACTTGATCTTTGAAATTTTCAAAATTGCTCAACTCAATAGATTTATATACATCCTGTACCATTACAGGATTAGCTGTTGCAGAAATCACAGGCATCTCATAAGCATGTAGTACAAAAAGAGTTGCATTTTGGTTTTCTGCCATTCTTAACGCATATACTAGAGCATTGTTAGCTGTTTCTGAAAAATCTGTAGGGAATAGTATTTTTTTCATGGTATCCAATTGTTTTATTTGTATAAAGATATGAATAATCTTTATGTTTTTATAGTATTTTAAAGGCTAAAAGTTGTAAAATATGCGATAGAGAGCTTAAATAGCATGTAAAGACTTACTTTTATACCTATTAGGTATAAACAGACAAATTAGGACACTACTCTACCTTTAATTAGCCTTATAGTAATAAATATTTCTACTTAAATACCATGTGCCTAACCACACTAGTAGTAGCAATACAAAGAACTTTTCTTCCCCATCATAGACATCATTAGATTAAATGAATTAATAGTATCTTTGCCTCATATTTAGAAAAGATATGATATTACAAGATACTATTGTCGCTTTAGCTACTCCTTCAGGAGCAGGTGCTGTAGCTATAATAAGAGTTTCGGGTAAAGATGCAATTACACTAGTCAATGGCATTTTTAAATCGATCAAGAATAAAGATTTAACGACACAAAAAACACATACTTTACACTTAGGTCATATTGTAGATGGAGAGCGTGTATTGGATCAGGTATTAGTGTCTGTTTTTAAAGGACCTAATTCATACACAGGAGAGAATACAATTGAAATTTCTTGTCATGGTTCAACCTTTATTCAACAACAGATCATCCAATTATGTCTGCGTAAAGGTGCTAAAATGGCGCAAGCAGGAGAATTCACTATGCGTGCCTTCTTAAATGGAAAGCTAGACCTATCTCAAGCAGAAGCGGTAGCTGACTTAATTGCCTCTGACAATGAAGCAAGTCATCAAATCGCTATGCAACAAATGCGTGGTGGTTTCTCAAGTGAGATTGCTAAGCTTCGTGAGCAACTATTAAACTTTGCTTCTCTTATTGAATTAGAGTTAGACTTCTCAGAAGAAGATGTTGAGTTTGCTGATCGTACACAGTTTAGAGAACTAATCGACCGAATAGAGTTTGTACTTAAACGTCTTATTGACTCTTTCGCTGTTGGTAATGTAATTAAGAATGGTATTCCTGTAGCTATCGTTGGAGAGCCAAACGTAGGAAAATCTACTCTACTGAATGCTTTATTAAATGAAGAACGTGCTATTGTATCAGACATCGCTGGTACAACACGTGATACAATCGAAGATGAATTAGTAATAGATGGTATTGGATTTAGATTCATAGATACTGCTGGTATCCGCGAAACAAAAGATGTAGTAGAAAGTATCGGTATCCAAAAGACATTCGAGAAAATCGAAGCGGCTCAAGTTGTTATCTACCTAATAGATGGAGCTAAGCTAAATAGTAGTTCTCTTGATCAGATTAAAGTTGAGTTAGAGAAACTAAAAAACAAATACCCTCTAAAACCACTTCTTGTAGTATGTAACAAGAGAGATTTGTTATCAGAGGAACAGATTGGTTTATACCAAGCAAATATCGACAACCTTATGCTGATGTCTGCAAAAGAAAATATGGGCGTAGAAGAACTAAAAGAGGCTCTATTAGGCTTCGTTAATACTGGTGCTCTACGCAATAATGAGACAATCGTAACGAATACTCGTCACTACGACTCCCTATTAAAAGCTCTAGAAGAAATCGAAAAGGTTAAGTGGGGACTTCAGACTAACTTATCTGCTGACTTAATGGCCATAGATATCCGCCAAGCATTATACTTCTTCGGTGAAATAACTGGACAAGTTACGAATGATGAATTATTAGGGAATATTTTTGCGAACTTTTGTATCGGTAAATAGAATAATCCCTTATAAATAAAGACTTTTAAAGAGCGTTGTGGTGAAGTACTACAACGCTTTTTCTATATAGAACAACTAATAAGTACACCTTCTAATTCATAATTAATGTATGCTACAGGACATAAATCTCTAGCATAAATAGGAGACGTTAAAAATAAATAAACTTTACACACATCTATATTACTGAGTTTATACCATTCACCTAAAACCTTACACTCTTTATAGTTTTGATGTAAAAATCTTTCGAGATAAATTATTTCTTTTCCATAATAATCAATTAAATCTGCCTCAACGGCAAATATATAATGTAATTCTAATGGACAACCAGTCTGTAATTCTCTTTTTCGCTTTTCTAAATCGTTAGTAATACCAATCTTATAAAATGAAGAATCTTTCGCTTTTAATAAATATAAAAAGCGTGGAACAATACCATATAATATATTTTTCTCTAAAGTTAAAGTAGCATCACTCTCGTTCACTACAGAATCTAAAAGATTCGCGATTTCTTGGTGATTCTGCTCTGTAAAATTAATCCTCATCTTAATTTTCTAAAAAGTAATAAGCTAATAATCATTATAACATACACAAATATAGGGAATAAACTATCATGTCTTTCTTTTCACTAGTAACGTATGTTTTACTTAGCTAAAAAAAGTGTATTTTAAGTACTTTTGATATCTAAGCTAATCTCTTATTCAAATGAAAACATATCTCATTAGATCAAATTATTGAAGAACAAATAGGCTCTATAGGTACGCAAAAGCGTGATTTATTTGAATCCAAGATTCAATTTGAATTAATTGGTTCAAAAATTAAAGCTTCCTTCAGATTCCAACTCACGATGGACACCCTTGCTGTCGGTTAACATTTCCTGCTGTAATGGCGTGTTCGGGACTTACACCCTAGAGTTATCGCCCATGCTGGGCACACATATAAAAAAGGGAAACTTTATAAGTCTCCCTTTTTACATTATCTTAATTGTTTTTAAGTGATGCCATATCAATTACAAAACGATACTTTACGTCTCCTTTTAATAAACGGTCATAAGCCTTATTGATATCCTGTATTTGAATTAATTCAATATCAGATGTAATATTGTGCTTACCACAGAAATCAAGCATTTCTTGTGTTTCTTTAATACCTCCAATTAGTGATCCTGAGAAACTAATTCTATTTAAAATCAAACTAAAAGCAGATACAGGAAGTGGATGCTCAGGAGCTCCCACAAGAGTTAAAGCACCATCTCTCTTAATTAGTGATAAATATGCATTTATATCATGTTGAGCAGAAACACAATCTAAAATAAAGTCTAAGGTTCTAGCATTGTTTTTCATTTGATTCTGATCTGTAGATAAAACAACATCATCAGCACCTAAGCGCTTTGCATCTTCTACTTTTGATTGAGAAGTTGTAATAACAACTACATAAGCTCCCATTGCCTTAGCTATCTTAACAGCCATATGTCCTAATCCTCCGATGCCAACAATCCCTACTTTTTTACCAGGACCTACATTGGCGTGTCTTAAAGGTGAAAAAGTTGTAATACCTGCACATAATAATGGTGCTGTTGCTGCTAAATCTAAATTATTAGGAACACTTAATACAAAGTCTTCATCCACTACAACACTCTCTGAATATCCTCCAAAAGTTTGCATATTTAAGTGCTTGTCATGACTATTATAGGTTTGAATATTATCATGTTCACAGTACTGTTCAAGGCCTTCTTTACAGCTATCACACTCGCGACAACTATCTACCATACATCCCACTCCAACTAAATCTCCTACTTTATATTTAGTAACTTCACTACCTACTTTTACTACCTTTCCTACAATCTCATGCCCAGGTACATTCGGATATTGTGTACCTCCCCACTCATTTCTAGCTGTGTGAAGATCCGAGTGACATACACCACAATATAAAATATCAATCTCCACATCTTTTGGTGTCACTTCTCTACGACTTATATTCATTTGTTTTAAATCCGCCTCAGGGGCTTGTGTACCAAATGCTTTTACATTTTTTGTATTCATTTTTTTCAAAATTTTTTAATTAATATAGCTTTAAAAGGTTTTTATAATTTTTGCAGGTATTCCCCCTACAATAGTATTGTCTGCAACATCTTTAGAAACTACTGCTCCTGCAGCTACAATAGCATTCTCGCCAATTGTTACCCCTGGTAATATCGTTGCATTTGCTCCAATCCATGCTCCTTTTTTAATATGAATTGGCGATGGTACTAGTGAACTTCTATCCTTAGGATTAACTGGATGCCCCTCAGATAACAAACTAACCTTAGGCGCAATAAGAACATTATCCTCTATTGTTATTCCTCCCAAATCAAGGAAAACACAATCAAAGTTGATAAAAACATTCTTTCCTAATTTTGTGTTCTTTCCATAATTAATATAAAAGGGAGTAAATATCTCTACTGTATCTTCTATTGGGAGATTTGTAATCTCACTTAGCAGTTTTCTTTTTTCAATGGGATCAAGACAGTTATTCAACTTGAGTACTAAATCTTTAGTGATATAACATTCCTCTGTTATTTTATTCCATTGAAGATCATCTGACTTGATAGTTTCTCCACTACGTAATCTTTTAAAAACATCATTATTATTCTCTAACATATACTTGATTTATTTTTGGTAAAATTAAAGCTGATAAAGAATAAAGGTTTTACTACAAAGCTCATTTTACATTACTGTCAAGCTCATTTTTTAATTTATACTTCAGTTGGAGAAACTCCATATTGCTTTTTAAAAGCTGTAGAAAAATGAGACGAGTTTTTAAAACCTACTTCTAAATAAATATCCTGAACTTTACCTCTTTCTTCTTTTAATTTTAAATAAGCTGTTTCTAATCGTTTTTGAATAATCCATTTTTGAGGTGTAAGATTACTTATCTTTTTAAAGTCTCTTTTAAAAGTAGCTAAACTTCGACCTGTATAAGAAGCAATCTCTTCTATACTTAATTCATCCATATAGTGGTCTTTTAGAAACTCTAAAATATCAATTTTCCAAGGCTGAGTAAAATCAAATAACAAAGGATAAAATAGCTCTGAGTTATTCAGTAAAGCATAAATCCCCTCTAGTAGCTTTAAGTGCACCACATGTTCAGAAGGCTTTACTTTCTCATTGAAATAAGGGGTTAGTGATTCAAACAAACTTGTTATATCTACTTTTTGTTCAATAAGAAATACGTTCTTGTCTGATATAGTAATATCTTTAGGAAGATCACTCTTTTTTAATTTACTATAAAACTCCCTAAGTACATTTCGGTTAAAGGTTAGCGAAATCCCTTTATAGTTCTCTTTTCCTTTACTATTTTTATACATCGTTAACTGATGATTGCGTCTTATAAAAACACACTCTCCCGCATGAACTCTTATTTTCTTATTTCTATCTTCTATAATTTGCTCTCCTGAATATACATAAACAAGTACATGCTCTGGTGTGGCATGAATACACTTCTCATTGTTATCTGTATAACAAGAAAGAAATATACCTGAATAACTAATGGTTTGTAAAGCGTTACTTACTTTCATTTTTCTTTATTTTACTATTTATAAAGATACACAACATCCAATGAACTATTTTGTTGTAAAGCTCATTTATACTTTCTCAAAAGCTCATTTAATAATAAAAGCCACCTATTTGTTGAGGTAGCTTCTATTATTTTAATCCTATTTATTCTTATTAGTACTAAATTCAAACCCTGTTGTATAGTCTTCTTTTAAAATAAGGTAAGCATCATACTTCTTATCTGCTTTACTAATTAGTCCTTTTTGCAGTTTGGTTTCCCCTTGTTCAAGTAAATCAGCAATATCCTCAACTAAGAGTTTAACTCCACACACCTCTTTAAACAAGATCCAATTACAATCCGTATTTAAACATTTGACCACCTTCTCTCTTAGTTGAAGTGTATGTTGTTTACACTTTGGACAAGATAAATGATCTATTTCATTGCTTGATTTAATCGATAGAAGCTCATTTGTTATCTCTGAAGTATAATCTTCTATTTGCCTATGAAAATCTTCCATATCAGTTTTGTTCTCTTCAATGTCTTTAAAGGCTGATTCCCATTTAGCCGTTAATAAAACGTCCGAAATAAGTTTGTCTTTGACTATTTACAATTGTATCGGCAAGTAAAAAAACTAAAAGCGTTATACATCCTATAACGCTTTTATACCTCTTGCAATTCAAACATCATGCTGATCTGTTTATCTTTTAAGAATGAAGGAGCAAATCGAAAAGCCATATTTCGAACAGAAGTAATTAATGGATTACTAAACTGGGATACTTGTCCCATACGCCAACTATCACGAACAATCTGAGATACTTTCTCACGGCGAATAGAAGTAAATTTATGAAAGGCTTCAACTAAAGAATGTTTCTCTAATAGTTTGCTGATAATATATACATCCTCTATTGCTTGACAAGCACCTTGTCCAAGATTCGGTGTAGTAGCATGAGCAGCATCTCCTATTATACACACTTTATCCTTAGACCACTCCTGGATAAGAGGCAAATCATATATCTTATTTAAAAAGATATCAGCCTCAGCAGTCTGCATAATCATATCCTTAACTAACGGACTACAATCTTTAATAAGAACAGAAAGATCTTGATTTTTAAGATATTTATCCTCGTTGACTAGAAAATACCAATACACCTGCTTTCCTTCAAGTTTGACAAAACCAAAGCGTTCTCCCCTTCCCCATCCTTCTAATGCTATATGGTCATAATCCGTAGATAAATCTATATCTAATACACCACGCCAACATACCTGCTTAGCATCTCTCAAAGGATAATCACCAAATATCTTTTGTCTCACTTGAGATCGAATACCATCAGCACCTACTACATATTCATGAGTCGCAGTACTTCCATCTGTAAACCGAAGTGTATAAAGTCCTACTTCATCCAAACTAATGTCTTCTAAACGCTTATTTAGTACAACATGCTCCATTCCCACCTCTTCTAACAAAACATGGTGCAAATCGCTTCTATGTATTGCAATATTAACCAACTGATATTTCTGTTCAAAAGCAATCAAATCTGATTGTGTCAGTATATTCAAATTCATATCCGTTAATCTCACTTTAGAGATACGTGTACCTCTTTGAGTTAATTGATCAGATACGCCTAAGTGTCGATAAACCTGCATGGCATTATTAGCGATAGCAATCCCCGCTCCTACAGGTTTAATTTTCTCTGTAGACTCATAGATAACAAAAGGAATATTAGCCTTTTTTAAAGCTATTCCCATAGTCAGCCCAGCTATACCTGCTCCTATTATTGCTACTTTCATATCTTCCATAGTTGCTTATACTTTATCTAACGAATATACAAAAACACTACCTAATCCCCTCTAAACACACTTATAAAAAACAAAAGCACCGAAATAATTATCTCAGTGCTCTTATCTATCATTTACTTTTAATTCTTTGTTTCTGGTTGTTCCTTCACATACTTTGGTGGAACTGTAGAGTCTTCTCCATCTACCACTCTATTTACACTATAATGTGGAGCGACCATCTCAATATTATTTTCTGCAAAAACATCTTGTGCATGTTGACGCAAATCAGAATATACCTTTGCTGATAACTTCGCCTCTTTGATATATACATTCAATTGATAGTCAACATAAAAATCCCTAAACTGATCTTGTAAGATAAATGGTTTCTGGCGTTTTAATACATGTTCTGTTCTATTTGCCACCTCGTATAGCATTTCATGAACTTTTTGCCATGGTACGTGATAACCAGCCCCTATTGTCAAATATAGAATCAGTCCATGCTCTTTAGCTGACTGCGTATAATTAACCGTTTGAGCGGACATGATATTAGAGTTCGGAATTGTGATCACTTCATTTTTAGGTGTCTTAATTCTCGTCACTAACGCTGTCTTTTCTAACACATCCCCAGTGAACTCACCTAACTTAATACGATCTCCTAATTTAAAAGGTCTCATATAAGTAATTACTAAACCTGCTACCAAGTTTCCTATAACAGATGTAGACCCTAGAGATAACATAATACCTGCAAATACAGATACCCCTTGGAATATCTGAGAATCAGAATTAGGCAGATAAGGGAATATCAAAATAAACATAAAGATAAATAGCAATCCACTGATCAAATTATAAGTAGGAAAAGCCCAATCAGGATAGAACCCTTTAATCGTAATCTTGTTAGTAGCTATCTTTTCTGCTAAAGATCTAACGAACTTCTGCACATACTTAAATATTGCAACAATAACGATAATAGTAAACAGCTTGGGCATATAAGCCTTAATACTTTTTCCTACTGATTTTAAAGGAGTCAATACATATTCTAACAATTGATCAGAAATATGTTTTGTATAAGGAAATAATTTAAATATAGCTAACAACCCAATATATAAGAATATCAACACCACGATTAGCTTAATAACTTTCGCTATTGATATAGTTGTCAGCATAGCTCTTTGATCATCTATGATTCCAAAGATTCCTTTAATTCTCTTCCCTCTCTGCTTCCAGATAGCCACTTTGCATCGTCTATAAATATATCGTATCCCTTTAAGAATAAAATATTCTACGATGATAATAGCTATTGTCCCTGCTACTTGTATTAAGATTTGTTGCCAACTCGTATTGTGTTGTTGTAATTCTACAGCAGAGATAATCTGCTTTTTATAGTACTGTGCAGCTTCTAATTTACTTTTGCTTTCTTGTGCGGCTTGTATACTATCCACACTCATCAGTATCTCATTTTGATACATCAGATTAAGATAGTTTCCAGTATCAGCTAATTTGATAGAATCTCCTTCGAATAAATAATCCTCAGCTAACATAGCGATCTTTCCTTCTATTGATTTAGCACGTTGCTTAGAAGTAAAAGAACCTATATTACCATAAACATTAAATAAAGTATCATTAAAGTTAATCACTGGTGTTTTCTCCATCACTACGACAACAGTACGAACAGTCTCGACTGGTTCAGGAGTTTTAGAAGAGGGCTTCTTATTTTTAGCCCAAGTAGACCCACCCATAATAAGGGCTGTCAATAGTATAAACAAACGAATGTTCATCATATAAAATCGCATAAAAACAATCTATAAAAGTTGAAGTAAATTTAACTTTTAAAATAACAAAAACTATACCGTAGCGAAAATATTGTTTTCTTTATTTTAATAGCGAAAAGAGTACTCCTAACAAAAAAGTTAACTGAACAAAAAAAGGATGCTCTGCGGCATCCTTACTAGTATATCTATATACACTTATTTATTCTTTTTTCTCTTTAGAAATTAATTTGACTAACACATATTCAAAATTACTATCCATCAATTCTTTATTGTGAGTTCTTGTAATATCTAATACATACATATAACCTTCTTCGTAGTTAAATCCTTCTATAGACGGTGTATAATCTAAAATCTCACCAGACATGGTATATAATATTAAATGCTCCACATCTTGCCCTTTAAAAGGCTCTATGGGTTTCATCAGGGTATAAGATTCTACTTTTACACGCTTATTTTCTCTTGTGATAGACGAATTATCATCACTACTACAAGCTACTAAAAAGCTCATCAATAAAGTACATATCGCAAAATACTGTACTACTTTCTTTAATTTCATTTTTTAATAATTAGTTGATTGGATTGCGGCTAAAATAAACAATTTAATAAAGAATAGGATTCTTTATTTTTGCACAGCATAATTCAGAATAACAATGGAGTTTGAACAACAGTATAGCCTAGAGAAACATATAAAAGAGTACCAAAGTGGAAAGAAATCAAAGTACATCTTCTTTTGGGGACATCAAAAAAGCAAAAGTAGAGAGATAACAGCAGCATGTTTTAGCCAATGGTGGCCTAGTCGATTTGAGGTCAATGGGCAGTCTTATGCTTCTACAGAGCATTGGATGATGGCACAAAAAGCACTATTGTTCAATGATCACGAAATCTATAAGCGCATTATGAATGCCAAAAGCCCTATGGAGATGAAAGCATTAGGAAGAGAAGTACGAGGTTTTCGAGAAGATATTTGGGTAACTAATCGTTATCGTATCGTGGTAGAAGGTAACTATCATAAATTTACTCAAAACAAAGAACTTCAAACCTTTCTAATCAATACTAAAAAAAGAGTACTAGTAGAAGCTAGTCCAGTAGATACGATATGGGGAGTAGGATTAGCAGCAGATAATGAAAAAATAAATATTCCTGTCAAATGGAATGGATTGAACTTACTCGGTTTTGCCTTGATGGAAGTAAGAAAAATGATAATGAGTAAATAAAATAACAAAGGATGCTGTATAAGCATCCTTTATTATTAATATCTCCACGCCAAAATGCGGCTTATCTTATTTCCTTGCTCCATATTTATAATACGAACCTCTTTAGTTTCACTTCGTTTTAATAGTGATTGCAGAGGTTTAAGGTTATCTTTATTAGACACTAAAGTGGTGAACCATACTGCCTGTCTTTTAAAATGCTTACTCTCATAAATGTAATTAGTGATAAAGGCAAGTTCTCCACCATCACACCACAACTCATTGTTCTGCCCACTGAAGTTCTGTACTGGTTTACCCACCACTTCTTTACCTAGGTTTCTCAACTTTTGTGTTGTCTTCGCCAACACCTCAGCTCTTGACTTAAAGAAAGGAGGGTTACAAATCACCACATCGAAATACTCTTTCTCTCCTATTATATTCTTTAATATATTTCGCTTAGTAGGTTGCTGACGGATACTGATATGACTCTTTAGATGAGGGTTGTGCTCTACGATATGACTAGCTGTCTTTACAGACACTACATCTACTTCAGACCCCACAAATTCCCATCCATACTCAGCCACACCTATAATAGGATATATCACATTAGCTCCTATTCCAAGATCTAATATCTTTACTCCCTTTCCTGTAGGTACTTTTCCATTGTTCCCCTCTGCCAGTAGATCTGCTATATAGTGGATATAATCGGCTCTCCCAGGGATAGGTGGACATAGATTCGTCTTAGGCATTTCCCAATACGTCATCTTATAGTCCTTCATCAGTATGGCTTTATTCAATAAAACCACTGCTTCAGGTTTTGCAAAGTCAATTGTATCTACCCCTGACGGGTTCTTGATAATAAAAGTTGCCAACTCAGGCACCACTTGTTTTAACTTATCAAAGTCATATAAATCCTGATGTTTATTACGTGGGTGTAGTTTCTTCTGCGTTTTCTTTGCTTCTTTCATTATCTTTATATTTCATGCAAAATTAGGGTATTTAAGTGGGTTCTACTACATAAAATCTCAATACTCTAAACTTTATTAAACTCATCTAGCATAGCAGGTCTCTTAGGATACTTCTTCTTCATCTCATCTACGATAGAATCAATAATTCCTACAGCTTGCGGAAACTCCTTTTTAAGAGAAATTAATAGATTACCAATATTCTTATAATCTGAACGATTATTAGCTCTATCTGCTTCTAAAACAATGAGAGGTCTTAAAACATCAAATATTACATCAACAGTATACTCTTTTTTAATGTATTTTAGATAAGGTAATACTAAATCTAATCTACTTACTTTTTTTAACAAGTCAAATAACCTATCTACATACCCCTCTAAAGAATATAGAACACCTACTGAATTAACTAAACCATCATATGGATTACTATTAAACATACTGTGTTGTTTCACTTTACTCTTAGCTTCACTGATTAAACTGTCTATTTTTTCTTCGATGATTACTGTCCATTCTTCTTTTGTAAATGTTGCTTTTAACTTACTATAATAGGATTTATTGATTTGCCAACCAAAAAAGACTTGTTTATTGTAGAAATAACGCATACGTTCAACATCTTTTTCTAATTCTGCAATCTCTAATAAGATAAGTTCCCATTGGTTAACAGTTCCGGGATGTTTTAATTCTTCTGCTATTTTTATTCCTTCAATAAGTAATATTTTTGCCTTCTCATACTCTCCATGCATCATCTCTCGTTGAACTAAGTTTCTTCTAACTTCTGGAATAGATATATTATCCAACATCTCTTGATTCAACTGTTCTTCTCTTCCTATTTTTCCTAAAAAGGATAATCTAACGTTAGTAAAATGTCTTATTCTATATTCCTCAGAATTACTTTCTTTTATCTTTTTATCTAAAAATGTGAGGTAAAATTCTTCCTTAAATATCTTCAAACACAATAATTCGAAAGAACCTAATAACTCATAACCAAAATCTCCGTAATCAAAATAAACCTCTTTTGCTAATTCCTCTTCAAAGAATGAAATTAAAGACTCTTTAAACTCAATAGTTATATCTGCTTCTATGATACTATCCAATATTTCAATAGCATTAAAGATTAAATCACTAAAATATCCATTACTATCATCAGAAAAGGTAATCACATCAATAGCTTCTTCTATAAATACTTGTATTATACTACACGCATCTCTATAATTTCTTTCAGCTATAAGTTCATTTACTCTACCTAAGTATATTTCTAATTCTTTACTTAATTTTTTTGTTTCTGTATAACTGACAAAACCTCGTGAAGTATGCTGTTTAATTATTTTTCTAAAAACCTCTTTATACTTCTCTTTTATATCGACTGTATCATACCTATCTACAAAATAAGCTTCTAAAGACACTTTTAGTCTTGCGTCTTTTTTTGCACTTATAAAAATAAACTCTCTTAAATCTTCTATGCTTAATTGTTCGACTAAGTCTTTAAAACTCATCCTTTTTACCTTCTTTATTTTCTTTGGTACAACCTCTATTGTCATATCATCTCTTAATTGATACAATACAGCAACAACATGTTTACAGACAGCTCCATCATAAGGACAGTCACAATTATAATCTTTGATACTCTGTGATTTATCTAATTCTATAACAACAGTATAATCATCATTCCCCTCTACTTCACCCTCGTAGATATAATCACCTAGTTTAGTAATATCCCTCACCATCCCTCGCTCATAATACTCAAATCCGCGCTTCAAGATAATATTGCTAACATTTGTTTCAAAATTGAATAAATTGTTCATCTCTTCTAAATTAACTATATCGTAAAAATACTATAATCTTTTATAAACAGAAAAACTATGTATTAATAACATTAAACCAATAACATAGCATTATTACATAAATTTTATTCAATTTAGTTAGTTATTTCTAACAAATGACTTTAATTTTACCCTTCATTTAAATTAGTAAAGATTATGAAAGTCGGAATAGATAGTATTGCATACTTTATCCCTAAAATTCACTTACCTATAGAAACATTAGCTATCGAGCGAAATATCGAACCTCTCAAATTAACTAAGGGGCTTGGTTTACAAAAGATGGCCTTATTAGATACTTACCAAGATGTAATCACAATGGCTGCTAATGCTGCGTATAGCTTACTACAAGACAATACTGCTATCGCTCCTCAAGACATTGCTAAAATATACGTAGGTACAGAGAGCGGATTAGACAACTCTAAACCTATTGCTTCTTATACCTTAGGATTATTAGAGCAAATCTATGGACAAGGTACTTTTAGGAATTGTGATGCTGTAGATCATACTTTCGCTTGTATAGGTGCAGTAGATGCTATGCAGAATGCTATTGACTTTATAAAAGCTAATCCGACAAAGAAGGCTATTGTTATCGCAACAGACTACGCTAAGTATGACTTAGCTTCTACAGGAGAATACACTCAAGGTGCAGGTGCTATTGCTTTATTAATTAGTGCTAATCCTCGTATGTTAGCTTTCACAGGGCAGACTGGAGTAGCTACAGAAAGTGTATTTGACTTCTTTAAACCTCATCGTTCGATAGAGAAACAAAGCATTACAGGAAACTCTACTAATGAGGCATGGCATGGTATAGAAGAAGCAGAAATCTCTATACACAAAGATCAACCTGTATTCGAAGGACAATACTCTAACGAATGCTATATCAATAGAATCACAGAAGCGTACACTCACTTCAAAGAGTTAAACAATAAAAAAGACCAGAAAGTATACCAAGATTGGAAGGCTGTACTAATGCATTTACCTTATTGCTTCCAAGGACGTAGAACTTTCCATGAAATAGTATTACAAGAGAACCCTGAACTAGTAGACAGAACAGCTGCTGATGCAAAAGATCAGATCAAAGCATTTGCTAAGTCAGAAGCGTATATGAAATTGGTTAATACTAAGATTGCCCCATCAGAGATAGCTTCTGGTGAAGTAGGTAATATCTATACAGGGTCTATATTCTTAGGTTTGCTATCTACTCTATCTCACTTTAACGATACAAAAGAAAGTTTAGTAGATACTACACTAGGGTTTATTGCTTATGGTTCAGGATCTAAATCTAAAGTATTCGAAGCCGAAGTACAGAGTACATGGCAAGAAGGTATGCCTAAAGTATCTATCTTCGAAACTTTAAAACAGTCAACAGCGATAGACTTCAATACTTATATCGCTCTTCATAAGAAAGAGCAAAAAACACCAATACAGCCTGCTAATAATGAATTTGTAATAGACTATATCGAGTCGTCAATACCTCATCTAATAGGAGCTCGCTACTATAAGTTTGTAAAATAATATGATATAAAATGACTTTCATTGCTAATGAAAGTCATTTTTGTTTTAACCCAGATTGAGTGATAGACGTATAAATAAATCTGAATTAGCGATTTTGAGTTTACTCCCACTCTGCTATAGTTGTAATACCACTCTGAGCGATATCTCCTAACTTTACTTTAATCTTAGCATCTAAAGGTAATAGTAGATCAACTCTAGAACCGAACTTAATAAATCCCATTTCCTCACTTTGTTTAGCAATCTTACCTATCGTAAGATAATTGACAATACGATTGGCTAAGGCACCTGCTATCTGTTTAGCCAAGACCTCTCTTCCACTTTTATGCTTATACACCACAGTATGACGTTCATTAGCTGTTGAAGACTTCGGATGCCAAGCCACTAGGTGTTTTCCCTTGTGATACATACTATATAACACCTCCCCTTCTATTGGATTTCTATTGACATGAACATTCAAGACACTCATAAAAATAGAAACTTGAATACGCTTATCTTTAAAATACTCATCTGCTTCTACTTCTTCTATTACAACCACTTTTCCATCACAAGGAGCTAAGACCAAGTTGTCGTCTTGTATCAACACTCTTGACGGGATTCTAAAGAAAGAAATAACCAATGCTATAAGAATCAATGTGACTATAAAAATAGCTAATTGTAACAACCAAAAACGAGGACTAATCAATTCATAAGACAATATATTAACCATGATAAAAGTACATACTCCTATCAGGATAGATCCTTTTCCTTCTTTGTGTATTCTCATAAGTATATTGATTTTTAAAATTGATATTATTGTTTTTAATAGATAAAGTACTATATATATTTATCTAAAAAGAGTACTTGACTACCCAACAGTGTAGTCAAGTACATAACTTCACTTGCGATTAGTAATAATAAAGTTGTAAAGAAAAAATCATCTTGATTATGCTAGTAAACTGTTTTAAGTAAATACATCTTCATTCCACAAGTAAAATTCAATAATTAGAGAACTAGTATTGTACTAGTAACAACATAACTAATTCACTAATTGACAAAACAAGTTCTATTACTGAGTTGAGGTTCTGACTGGATTCGAACCAATCTAATGACTATTGCGTAGTCATGCCTATCCTCTCGGC
>NZ_JBBPHJ010000071.1:0-523 GCF_038039665.1 Myroides sp. C4067 | reverse complement strand
TAATCACATTATCAATGGTAAGCTGTGATAAAGATGATAACCAACTTCAAATGAAGAAAGAGGTTAAAGTGAATGGAGTGGATCAAGAGATGGAAAAAGATGACTGGGGATTACCTCCTATCAAACCACCTATTAAAAAATAGCACCTAAATGAAGAGGTTTAAGAAATAGTTTTATTCCTTAAACCTCTTTTGTATATTCTAATCATATCTTGTAACTTTACTATCTTATTTTATATTAATCTTATGAAAAAATCAGTAAAAGTAGCAATGCTATTAGGCGTAATCACATTATCAATGGTAAGCTGTGATAAAGATGATAACCAACTTCAAATGAAAAAAGAGGTTAAAGTGAATGAAGTGGATCAGGAGATGGAAAATAATGACCTAGGTAATACTACTATCAAACCTCCAAAAGCAAATAACTTAAATATGGAACAAGAAGTAGGTCACGACTGGGGAACCACAACTATTAAACCTCCAAAAGTAAATAACTTAAATATAGAACAAGAGGTAGATCATGA
>NZ_JBBPHJ010000070.1:0-553 GCF_038039665.1 Myroides sp. C4067 | reverse complement strand
GGATCAACGTTAAAAGTTGGGGAGGAAAGTGTAAAATAATATCTTTGTGCTATGATGGATAGCCAAGAAATACTAAAACTAATCTTACCTACTTACTTAGTAGAACACTTCAATATTACTAAAGTAGAAGAATTAGAGACCAAACTACATATCTACTTTGAAGAGAAGAATGATTACGGAAATCAATGTGCTGAAAGACAGCTTATTTCTAAAGGTTTCCATAGTATGATTACTATTGAAGACTTCCCGTTACGAGGTAAATCAGTTAAACTACACGTACAACGTCGTCGTTGGACAGATAAACAAACAGGAGAAATTATATCACGTGATTGGAATATCATCGCAGAAGGAACACGAATGACTACAGAGTTTTCGGAGTTCTTAAAAAAAATTGGCCGATACTAAAGTACTTAGCTGTAAGGCTATTGGTGAATTATTTGGGGTTAAAGGAGAGAAGTTTCAACGCCAATACAAACATAAAACTAGTGGTTTCAAACAATGGGATCAACAAGAACATGCACAAGACTGGCTACTCTACCCAGAAAATATAACT
>NZ_JBBPHJ010000006.1:0-202078 GCF_038039665.1 Myroides sp. C4067 | reverse complement strand
TAACACATCAGTAGAGACACAATATTTTGTATTTTCAATAAATACATCTCCAATATAACACATCAATAGAGATGCAATATTTTACATGTCACACAATACATCTCCAATATAACACATCAGTAGAGATGCAATACTTTGCATGTCACACAATACATACCCAATATAACACATCAGTAAAGGCGATTAATATGAAACAAAAAAAAGAGAGATGATCTCTCATCTCTCTTGATATATAAATAGAATAGTCTAATTCTTATTCCCCTTTTTTAGCTCTTCTTGATCTAGCTAATAAAGTATTCTTCAATAACATCGCTATTGTCATTGGTCCTACACCACCTGGTACAGGAGTGATAAAAGCGGCTTTCTTACTAACCTCATCGAAGTCCACATCTCCTGCGATAACGTATCCTCTAGGATTAGTCTCGTCTGGTACTCGTGTGATACCTACGTCTACTACAGTTACTCCATCCTTCACCATATCTCCTTTTAAGAAGTAAGGCACTCCTAATGCTGAAATGATAATGTCTGCTTCTCTAGTAATCTCTGCAATATTCTTAGTACGACTATGTGTAAGTGTCACAGTAGCATCCCCAGGATAACCTTTACGGCTTAATAAGATACTCATAGGACGACCTACAATGTGAGAACGACCGATAACTACTACGTTTTTACCTGCTGTCTCTACTTTATAACGCTCTAATAATTCCATGATTCCATAAGGAGTAGCTGGCAAAAATGTTTCCATCTCTAGAGCCATACGACCGAAGTTCGTTGGGTGGAACCCATCTACGTCTTTATCCGCATCGATAGCTAATAAGATTTTTTGCTCATCAATGTGTTTTGGAAGAGGTAATTGAACGATATATCCATCTATAGCAGGATCAGCATTCAATTCTTTTACTTTAGCTAAAAGCTCTTCTTCTGTAGTTTCTTCTGGCAAAGAAACTAATGTAGATTCAAAACCTACTTTCTCACAAGATTTAACCTTACTTCCTACGTAAGTTAAACTTGCTCCATTAGTACCAACAATAACTGCTGCTAAATGAGGTACTTTTTCTCCACGAGCTTTCATCTGTTGAACCTCAACAGCGATCTCATTCTTGATATCTTCCGATACCTTTTTTCCGTCTAGTAGTTGCATTAAAATAAAATGTGTGTTGTGTGTATGTAAATAAAGAAGGTTTAAACCTCATAATGAACCTTAAACCTTCTTCTTTAATTATCTTTGCATGCCTTTCATTTGCCCCATCATTCTCATCAAATTCTTTCCTTTTGCCCCTTGCATCATCTTCATCATTTTGCTCATTTGATCGAACTGCTTAAGCAATTGATTCACTTGTTGTATATCTGTACCTGATCCTTTAGCGATACGGTTCTTACGTTTTACATCTATAATAGATGGTTTAGAACGTTCTGCAGGTGTCATCGAGTAGATAATAGCCTCGATATGTTTAAACGCATCATCTTCTATCTCTACATCTTTCATTGCTTTTCCAACTCCAGGTATCATCCCCATCAAGTCTTTCATATTCCCCATCTTCTTCACTTGCTGAATCTGATTTAAGAAATCATCAAAACCGAACTCATTCTTCGCGATTTTCTTCTGGATTTTACGAGCCTCTTCTTCGTCGTATTGAGCCTGTGCACGCTCTACTAACGAGATAACGTCTCCCATCCCTAAGATACGGTCTGCCATACGATCTGGATAGAACACATCTATCGCTTCCATCTTCTCACCAGTACCGATAAACTTAATCGGTTTATTTACTACTGATTTAATTGAGATTGCAGCCCCTCCACGTGTATCCCCATCTAACTTAGTAAGGATAACTCCGTCGAAGTTTAATCTATCGTTAAAAGCTTTCGCTGTATTTACGGCATCTTGTCCTGTCATAGAGTCCACTACGAATAGTGTCTCATGCGGTGTAATTGCTTTGTGAATATTAGCGATCTCCGTCATCATCTCCTCGTCTACTGCTAAACGACCAGCTGTATCGACAATCACTACATTGAATCCATTTGCTTTCGCATGCTTAATAGCATTCTCTGCAATTAGTACAGGATTGTTATTTCCTTCTTCTGAATATACTTCTATACCTAATTGATCACCTACTACGTGTAACTGATTAATAGCCGCAGGACGATATACGTCACACGCTACCAATAAAGGTTTCTTATTTTTCTTTGTCTTTAAGAAGTTTGCTAGTTTACCAGAGAACGTTGTTTTCCCTGACCCTTGCAAACCTGACATTAAAATAACTGAAGGATTACCAGATAAGTTAATACCCGCAGCCTCACCTCCCATTAATTGAGTCAACTCGTCCTTAACGATTTTGATCATCAATTGTCCTGGTTGTAAAGTTGTAAGTACCTCTTGTCCTAAGGCTTTTTCTTTTACTATATTAGTAAAATCTTTAGCAATCTTAAAGTTAACGTCGGCATCTAATAGAGCTCTACGAACCTCTTTTAGAGTGTCTGCTACATTGACTTCTGTAATCTTGCCGTGTCCCTTAAGGATATGAAAGGCTTTATCTAATTTATCACTTAAATTATCAAACATATCGGTATTATTTTAATACTTTGAGTCGCCAAAGATACTATTTAACTCGTTAAGTCACAAAAAGCAAAAGCAACAAAACATACTTTTTTAAAAATTATTTGTTATTTCGGTTATTTATCACCAATTACCTTCCCTCTACCTAACCTTTTCGAAGGAGAAAAACTTATTTATAAACCGAATATCATTACCTTAGTTTTTATAATAAATCCAAAACATGAAAAAACTACTTATACTAACCTCAGCCTTCATATTATCATGTAGTCAAACAATATACAGTCAAGACTTACACGTTAAAATAGATAGTATACGCAACCTATACAACGTTCCTGAAGTCGCCTTTGCCATTGTAACAAAAGACCAGACTGTTCAAAAAGGAATCTCAGGACATCACAAATTCAGTGAAAAGAACACACCCTCTAACGCTGATCTAAAAGACTACTTCCACTTAGGTTCTAACTCTAAAGCGATTACAGGGTTTATAGCAGCGAAGCTAGTAGAACAAGGCAAAATCGAATGGAATACTACCTATTTTGATCTATTCCCTGAAGCAAAAGAATCTGCTAATCCTGCATACTACACTGCTACACTGAAGGACTTCTTCTCTCACAGAGCTAAAGTACACGCCTTTACTAGTGGTACAGAACGCATTGGTCTACCTAAATTTGAAGGGACAAAACAACAACAGAGACAAGCTTTCGCTCAACATGTATTAACGATGGCTCCACTAGAAGCTCCTGATGGATATACCTATTCTAATGCAGGGTATAGTATAGCAGCTTCTATGTTAGAGAAAGTAGCTAACAAATCTTGGGAAGAACTAGCAAAAAATATTCTAACCAATGAACTAGGTATAGACTTCGTCATCGGCTGGCCAAATCGCAATCTAGAAAACCAACCTTGGGGACATGCCCTACAGTATGATGTACTAGAATCTGTACCTCCTACTTATAACTATGCATTAACCCTTATAGAACCTGCTGGTGACTTAAGTATGAATATAGAGAATTATATCAAATACATCCAACTCAATCTACAAGGTCTTGCAGGTCAAAACAACGCCCTTAAAGCAAGTACTTATGACTTCTTATTTAATAGTCAAAGCAAATATGCTATAGGCTGGGGGAATCTTATCAATGAAACTACTAAGCTATATGACCACGCTGGTTCTGATGGTACATTCTTTACCTATACACAGATAGATGGAATTACGAATACTGCCTATATCATTATGGCAAACAGCGGTACTGCCAATGCACAACAGGCTGTAATGAAAATAGTGCAAGTGATGAAAGAGGCTGATAAGTAAAACAATATTAAAAACTAAATGTAGCTCCTATAAGAACACTTCTACCTCGAATAGGTATCTTTAAGGAGCTGCTATTTAACCCATTATAACTCGTATACGAATACTCTTTTTTATCAAGTAAGTTCTGTAACAATGCTGTGAACTCCACTTGCTTCAACTTATATGATGCTGTAGCATCTATAAAGAAGTTTTTATAACTCTCCTTACCTCCCATATCATTATAGTTATGCTCTCCACTGAGCTGTAATTGTACATTCTTTAAAGTAAAGAAAGACAAATTCACTTGTTGAGTGATATTGTGTAACTTATCAGTATTTCTAAATTGATTGTTCTCCCAAAATATATTGTCACTAATGATATACTGTATAGACATCCAATCTAATTTCTTTACAAAAGCCTCAAAACCTACAGTCCACTGATTACTGTAGTTTGTAAACAACGTATTCTGTTGCCATATATCACTTTTATAATACTCATAAGAAGTACTTAAAGCTAATGTCGTCTTTAACTCACTAAATAACTTAGACACTCTCGTATTTAGATATAACTTATCCATCTTTATATCTTGCGCTACTTTATTGCTCCACGTATAATCCTTATCATAATATCCTTGATTAGCTACATTAATCTTAGAAGGTTGGTACCCTATATTCAAATTAAAGAATACAGAAGTCAATAGATTGCGATGATCTAAACCTACCTCATAACGCATAGACTTATACTTCTGTGGCAAGTTACCATAAGTCATAAAATCTCTATAGGTAGCCATCACCACTCCTTGATAATAATTATCTATCTGACTTACAGACTCTGTATAAGAAGTATTCGCATTAAACTTCCACAACTGATTCAAATTATAATTAAACGAAACTGAAGGTGTTATTAAGAAGTTACCTTTCTCTTCATTCTCAACTCCTATTCTGTCAGATACACTGTGTTGTTCATATTTTAGAGGTATGTTAATACGTAAATTACCTTCTTTTAAATAATATGTATAACTCGTCGTTAATGTAGTCCCATATTTCTTAAATCTTACACTATTATCATGTAGATATTGATCTAAAAAACTATATTTCTTATCTGTCTCTAATCTAGTCTTTAACTCATCATTATTATAGTACAACTCTACATTAAAAGACAGTGGATTAGACCACACTCTCATCGTCTTGCCAGATTGGGCTTTAAACAATAAATGCTTATTATCTACCTTCTGCCTATCCATACTAGACACCTTATCAGTTCCTTTAAGCGTATTTAAAGTCATACGCTCTGGCTGATCTACATATTTTATGAATGCATCGATCGTATACTTATTATTATCCGTTCCAAATATATACGCAAAGCGATTCTGAATAGTCACATTATCCTGTTTAACATGATTAGTAAACTGATCTAAGCCCTGCAGCAAACTTTCATTGCTTCTCTGCCAATTAAAGATGGTCTTCAGTTCATTCTTAAAATAGACAGCTGTGCTATTCTTTTCATAGTTCACAGAAGCATTTAATCTAGTATTACTAAGTGCAACATTCCTATCCTCGTTTAATGTCAATACTTCACCATTCATTAAATCGTAGTTAGAAATATAGTAACTATCTTGTTGTTTGTGATCTTTTGTAATGTCAACCTTAAAACGCAATGTAGCCTCCTTAGCAAGTTTCTTTAGATGGTTGATAGATCCTAAATACGTTTCATTAAACAAGTATCGTTTCTCATCCATCGGTATTCTACGAATACTCGTGTTACCGATGTATTGCTTGAGTGGCATATCAAAAGAAAACAAATCTGTAAAGTCAATCTGTTCTCTTGTATCTACTTCTATATTAACACCTGTATTATCAGACTTCGCAGTCACTAAAGTTTGACTGTTCTTGGCTATTAAAGTAGCGAATACTTTATTGCTGCTCAACAGAGGTGATCCGCCGAAAGCAGTCTTAACCTCACCAAAAGGCTTTTGTTTATACTCGTCTTTAAACTTGATATTTAAAGCCGCATTCTCACTAAATTCAACTCCTTTTAGTGTTTTGATATGTTGATTATTCTCTATCACTTGTACAGACTGTACAGCATCGATAGGTAAGTTATTAGATGCTATTGTATATTGATTACCTAGCAAGTCAAGCCCTTCCATATAAAACTTATTAATAGGCTTCCCTTGATAAGTAATAGCTCCTGTCGTATTTACTGTAATACCAGGTAGCTTCTTTAAGACATCTTTCAGATAGCGATCCTCTTTTCCTTTAAAGGGAGTGACACTGTAGTTAAGCGTATCTCCTTCTTGGGTTATAGCCTGACTTTTAATCACGATCTCCTCTATCTCTATCGCCTTGCTAAACAGTTTTACCTCTTTACTCTTTATAAACGAAATATACTCCACTCTCTCATTCTGAAACCCTAAATAGGAAAATATAATATATGCTGGTGTTTCATCACTCTTTATCAACACTTCGCCAGACTTAGTACTTAATGCATAAGTTATCATCTCATCGGTACTATCGTATACCTTACAGATAACTCCTTCTATAGGTTCGTCACTCTCTCCATTAATAACTCTCCCCTTCACAATACTACCTTGACTAAAACATAACTGAGTAAACAGCAATAAAAATATAGTCCAAAATTGATTAAACAATCTCAGACTAATTCTCTCGCTATTTATACTCTTAATGCTCATTTTACTCTAACTCTATCGGATTATAGGGTATTGACTTCATACCACTTGTATTAGCCATTTTTCCTGGTTCTGTATAAATCTTTCCTTGTAATGAAGCTCCTGGGTCAAGATGATCATTCTTATCTCCTCTTCTAAATGATTCTCTATCTGTCTTCGTTACTTTAGGATATAAGGCTATATATACATCTTCATTTTTGCGCTCTACACCATTAGCCATAAAAACGTACTCATTCTTAGTATCTCTTACTTCTAATATCAAACCTGGTAATCCAGTAAATAAGAATGGACCATCACTAATCGGCAACTCACTAGCATACCAGGCAATATAGTCACGCCCTCTAAACTTAGCAGTAGCTTTAGTACATTGATACCCTAAGATTTCTTTCTGTTCCTTTCCTATTTTCCACTCTATCTTAGGAATACCTTCCTCATATTGAAACTTATAACCTGAAATATCTCTATGAATAATTACTTTTGACTTTTCAAAGTCTTTTATTATCGTGCCTGAAAAAACATATTGTTTTAACAACTTTAATGCTTCTCCAAAATTTTCATTACTGACTGTTCCTAAAAAGTGCTTATTATTATAATCAATCATTTTATCTTCAGTTACATCTACATATTTACTCTTAGAATCAAGTATCTGTAACACTGTTTCTCCTGATTTCTTCTGATTTGTAGAGTTATCATTTAATTGATAATACACAGACAACTTAGATTGTCCTATAATCTCTGTCTCTATCTTAGGAAAGCCTTTTGACTTTTGTCCTTTAACTTTGTTTACAGTACTAAAAACTATAACTATTAAAATAAAAATATTTTTCATAATTTGTATTATACTTATAAAAACCAAGGAGTATAGTACTATATTCCTTGGTTTTAAAAATTATTAATCTAATTAGCAGTTATAAATAACTAAAATCTTCAATAAAAAAAATCAACTATTGACATCGTAATTTATTATATTTTTCTGCAGCTTTTAATGCCGCATCTCCATCAGGATACATATCTGCCTTTAAATAAAAAGTACCTCCACAATTATCATGTACAGTAATCCATCCTTCTGCAGCTGCAAATGCTACCGTACTCACTACTAAAACTGCCACTACTAAAATGGCTTTCATTGTTTTCTTCATAATTTTAAATTTATTTGGTTAAAACTAAAATCCTTCTTGTGCACCAAAGAACTTACAAATTAAAGTTATGTTAAATAAAGTTAACAAACAATATCCAAAAAAATAAATCTCATAAAAAACAAATAAATAAAAACAATTACTTAACAAATACACAACAAACACAAACATTACTCTAACTCTATCGGATTATAGGGTATTGATTTCATTCCACTTATATTAGTCACTTTTCCTGGTTCTGTATAAATCTTTCCTTGTAATGAAGCTCCTGGATCAAGATGATCATTCTTATCTCCTCTTCTAAATGATCCTCTATCTGTCTTCGTTACTTTAGGATGAATAGTTAAAAATACCTCCTCATTCTTATTCTCAATTCTATTAGCTATAAAAGCATAGGCATTCTTAGTGTCTCTTACTTCTAATATCAAACCTGGTAATCCAGTAAATAAAAATGGACCATCACTAATAGGCAAATCATCTGTGTACCACACTACATAATCACGCCCTCTAAACTTAGCAGTAGCTTTAGTACATTGATAACCTAAAATTTCTTTCTGTTCCTTTCCTATTTTCCATTCTATCTTAGGAATACTTTCCTCATATTCAAATCTCTTACCTCCTATCAAATCATTTACCACTACTTTAGATGTTGAAAAATCTTTCAGTATTACACCTTTATAAACATATTTACCAAACACCTTCAGACCTTCAGCTATATTATCCTTATTCAACTCTCCCGTAAGTGCTGCATTATTATAAGCGATAGCATCTGATTCAACTACATCAAAATACTTACTCTTAGAATCAAGTATCTGTAACACTGTTTCTCCTGATTTCTTTTTACTTGTTGAGTTATCTTCTAATTGATAATACACAGACAACTTAGATTGTCCTATAATCTCTGTTTCTATCTTAGGAAAGCCTTTTGTACTCTGAGCAGACATATTATTTACTACTATAAAAAACAGATACATTAAATTCAATATTTTTTTCATCTTTGCTATTCTTTATATAACAAGATATTTTACCTTGTCTAAATAACTAATTAATTAGTTACTAAACTACAAAAATAGTTTTACATCTTTTAATAATTATCAAATACTTTTTGAAATAGCTAAATATGAATTATAAGATTTTAAAACAATGCTCTTTCCCATCTCCCTTTTATCCTTAATTTTGCAGTCTAAAAATTAGAATTACATGTCTCAGCCTAAAGCTATCTTCAGAAAGTTTACCAGTGATGTGCAGTCTATAGCACTGCCGACTAAGTTTACTTTCCCTTTTTATTACGAACCTCATCCCCTAACCGTACTAGCAGCAGAAGAGTTACAACGTGAACTAAGTACACATCCTCTTATAGCACCGCTATTTGACACAGGGGATGAGAATTGCCTACCTACAGGTAAGATGTTTGGTGTACTAGTAGTAAAAAATGAAAAAGGAGAACTAGGCTACTTAGCAGGCTTCTCTGGTAAGCTAGGCAGTCATACAGACCTAGAGGGATATGTACCTCTAATCTTTGACCTGTGGAATGAAGACGGCTTTTTTGCAAGAGAAGATGTAGAGGTAAAAGCTATTAATGCTATCAATGCCAAAATAGAAAAACTAGAAGCAGATACTGTATATAGCAATGCCAAAGCTTTATTGAAACAACAGATAGCTGAAGAAAAAACAGCCATCGAAGAGAAGAAAGCACAGCATAAAAAACAAAAAAACGAGCGAAAAGCCATCCGAAAAGAACAAGAAGCTATACTCTCTCCTGAAGAATTTCAGCTTTTAAATGATGATTTAGTCAAACAGAGCTTAAGAGATAAATATGAGTTGCGCGTACTGACAGAATATTGGCAAGAGCAAATCACTACGACTAGAGATATCACGACAAGTATAGAAGAGGAGCTAAATAACCTAAAAGAAGAACGCAAACAAAAGTCTAATGGACTACAGCAAAAACTATTCGCTTCTTACAAATTCTTAAATTACAAAGGAGAGGAACAAAGCTTATTAGAGATCTTCGAAAAGACAGTATTACAACAGCCACCTGCTGCTGCAGGAGACTGTGCCGCTCCTAAACTGATGCAATACGCCTATGAGCATAATTATACGCCTATTGCCTTAGGAGAATTCTGGTGGGGAGAGTCTCCGAAGTCAGAGATTCGCAAGCATCAGCACTTCTACCCTTCTTGTCGCAGTAAGTGTGAGCCTATTTTAGGACATATGCTAGAAGGCTTAGAAGTAGATGATAACCCACTACTAATCAACCCTGCTCTTAATAGACCTATTGAGGTAGTCTATGAGGATGAGTACTTTGCTATTGTCAATAAGCCTGAAGACTTCTTATCTGTACCTGGTATTTATATACTAGACTCTGTATATGAACGTATGAAACTTCGCTACCCTAATGCTACAGGGCCTCTTATCGTACACCGATTAGACATGCCTACATCAGGTATCTTAATCATTGCTAAGGATAAAGACTCTCATAAAGCACTACAGAGCCAGTTTATAAAGAAGAGCTTAGAGAAGAGATATGTCGCTATACTTGATGGTATCATAGCAGAAGACGAAGGGATTATAGAACTACCGTTGAGAATAGACTTTGACGATAGACCTAGACAGATGGTATGCTATGAATATGGCAAGTATGCCAAGACTAGATACGAAGTGATAGAACGAAAAGATGGCAAGACAAAAGTGTACTTCTATCCTATCACAGGGCGTACACATCAGCTGCGTATGCATGCCTCACACCCAAAAGGACTAAACACACCTATAGTAGGTGATGACCTATATGGTACCAAAGCAGATAGACTATACCTACATGCAGAAAGTATCACTTTTAGACATCCAAAGACATACGAATTAATGACATTTACCATAAAAGAGAGCTTCTAAGCTCTCTTTTTTCATTACATTAGCTATAAATACAGCACTATGAATGAAAAGAAAAAACAGTTACAAAAGCATAAACGCATAGCTACTGGTCTATTTATACTTATGGCTATCCTCTATATCTCTATGGTATATGCCATCAGACATTCACCTGCTTCGTGGATGGGATATGTCAAGGCATTCTCAGAAGCTGCGATGGTCGGGGCACTAGCAGACTGGTTTGCAGTGACAGCTCTTTTTAGACATCCGATGGGCATGCCCATTCCGCATACTAATCTTATTGTCAATAGCAAAAACAAGATTGGAGATAACCTAGGAGACTTTGTCACAGATAACTTCTTGACGTCAGAGAATATCAGACCTTATGTGGAGAAAGTTGATTTAGCGAATATGATTTCTACTTGGTTAAACAAACCTAATAATCAAATCATTTTAGAGCATGAGATTACTTCACTTGCCAAACGAATACTCGCTGAACTAGAAGATGAAACAATCATCGCACTGATGACTTCAAAAGCGAAAGAAGGCATCGCGGCTATTAATATTCAAAGCTTTGTATCACAAGGAGTCACCTATGCTATCGAAAAGAATGAACACAACAGATTATTAGATATTATCTTGCCTAAGGCACAACTCTATGTAGAAGAACACCGCCAAGAAATATATGACAATGTCGTAGAGAAAAAACCTATCTTAGGGCTTATCGGAGGTAAAGCGGTGACGAATCAACTTATCAGTGGTATCAATACCTTCTTAAGTGATATAGAAAAAGACCCTCATCACAAAATAAGAAAAGAGATTACCCTAAGGTTAGAAATGCTCGCTGTAGATATAGAAGCTTCTCCTATGTGGAAAGCTAAGTTTGATGAAATCATAGGTCAATTCATTACTGATGATACTATTCATACGTATATGCAAGATCTATGGTGCTCTACGAAGGAAAATCTACTCGTACAACTAGAGGACAATAACTCAGTACTGCGCAAGTACATCTCTAATAGCCTGTCTAAAATAGCCCTAGACTTAGAGAATAACGAAGAGAATAAAATCAAGATCAATAAGTGGATACAACACACCATCTATAAAGTAGCTCTTAAAAACACAAAAGAAGTAGGGCAACTAATCAGAAATACTGTAGATAGCTGGGATGGTCGCGAACTAAGTGATAAACTAGAACTAGAAGTAGGTAAAGACTTACAGTATATCCGTATCAACGGTACTCTAGTGGGAGGACTAGTAGGACTACTTATTTATATTATTACTTCCTTGCTATAATTATATTACACTTGTAATATAACTAGGCTAATTTATTGTAATCTTTATACCTATTTTACACTACTCTGCTTCCTATCTCCTCTTAAAATGAGTTGAGGTGAGTCCGTAGTGAGTCCGTTATGAGTCCGTAGTGTGTCCGTTAAATCAAGTAAAAAAACGGAGGCAATACCTACTTAAACCATAAACAATATCGAAATATCTGCTATTAGACTAAACTTAGTTTACTATAAAGCTAATACTACAGAACAAAAAAAGCTGTAACATCTCTGTTACAGCTTCATTATATTAGATGGTTTAGGATCTAATTATCAGATTGTCCTTTTAGGCTTACTTCATTTCCTTCACTATCTATTGTAATGATAGTTACTTCATGTGCTACTTCTGACTCAGGATTATCCATTAAGATCGTGATCATGTTATTCGCTTTTTTATCTTTAAAATACAATACTCTATTACCCATTGTACCTTGTATATCTTCAGTTCCTTCTAGAATCAGGTCAGGGACATCAGATACTAGCTTACCGTCGTTCCATATTGTTAAGCGCATTACTTTCTCATCTTTTCTATCTATACGCCAGATATCCTGTCCTGTTTTAATAATAGCATATGGTTCTAAGAACTTATTCACACTTCTGTGCAATCTCTTCTTATCTGCCTGAATCATTTCTTCTCTTATCTTCTTCTCTAGCTCAGTCTGATCGATAATGCGATAAATATCTCCGCTCTCTGTCAGCCACATTCTACCCAAGTCAAACATAATACCGCGCCATCCCATATGACTGTATTCTTCTATTACAGAGTTCGCTATCTTAGCTGAAAACTCGGGTACAAAAAACTCTTCAAAACGACTCACAAATTCGAACTCGGAAGTCACTGGTGGCAAAGGGTATTCTCGCTTCAAAGGATAGACTATTCTCTTGGCAATACCTTCTCTATCTTCATTCTCAAACAAAGTGATTAAGGATTTTATTCGTTCTACCGAAGCATCAGACAGATTACTCTCCTGACTATACCCACTTAATCCCATCACTAGGAATAAAACTGCTAATATTCTTTTCATATTTTTATTTTCTTTTTTAATCTTTCTAATCTATCACGCATATGCTCTGACAGTAGTTTCTGTACTTCTAGATCTGACTCCGTTTCTTTTAAATAATCGAAGTGCACTAATAATTCTTCTATTCTCTCTTGACTCAATTCTATATTAGCTGTACTCAAAAAAGTATCAAAAGAAATATGAGCTGCACATAGATAATCAAATAAATACTCTTTCCCTCCTCTTTCTAATAAAGTCTGTGCTAATAAATGAAACTTATTATACACTGAAAAATTAAGTTTAGACGCTGTCCCGATATGGATAAATAACTCTCTTAATAGAGGCAAATCTACAGTATCTAATTGCTGACAAACTAACTCTGCTATCTGAATTCTAAAAAGGTAATTATCATCTTTAAACTTAGCTCCATACTTTCCGTTCCAATCTAGGGCTAACCACTCACTATCAGACGAAGAATAATTATCTATAAAACTTTGAAAATCAACACTACTCACTTCCATATCTCCTTACTTTTTTTATTCTAATACGAATGATAAAAATACAACTAAAAATAAAAAAGCGAACAATTACTTTTCTACTATTTAAAAAGTAATTGTTCGCTTATATTTAGATCCTTATTCTTTACTGTAAGAGTGAGATCATCTCTTTATTATCTTGTAATACGGCATGGTCTAATGCTGTCTTTCCTCTATTATCTTTTACTGTCTTATCTGCACCTGCCTTTAGTAAAGCACCTACAATATCAGTAGTCCCAAAAGTTACTGCAAAAATAAGAGGATTAGCATCATTACTATTCCTTCTATTGACATCTGCACCTGACTCTAATAACCAATTAACCAAAGTCAAATTCTTTTTAAACACAGCTCCTATCAAGGCTGTATTGCCCATAGCATCTTGTTTCTCTAGGTCTACTCCTGCTTCTAGTAGTACCTTCACTACCTCCTTACTATCGTTATACACTGCTATCGTTAAGGGAGTAAAAGAACGATCATTGACTTGATTTAAATCTATCTTTTGACTGACCAACTGCTTTACCTCCTCTGTATTATTCTCTCTTGCGGCTGTAAATATATCTTGTCCAAAACTAATCTGAACACTACATAACAACAGTCCTACTATCATCCATTGTTTCATCACTAACACTAAAAATAGATTCAACACAAATACATATCCATAGAAGCAAATCTAGGTACAGAACAATGGTAGAAAGTAAATAATATAAAAATATAAGCTTGTACCTAAATCTGTTCTTCTATACTCTTGATAAAATATGATGTGGGGCCATATAGAGTAGATAATGTATCTATGCTGAATCCTTGTTTATACTATATCTATTATTGAGCTAAATAAGGTTTTATCTCATCTAGTTTCATATCTACTGCTTTTAATAAGCGCGTACCATATTCTTTATCAGCTTGATAAAAATAAGCAATCATCTTATGTACAATCACCTTATTCTTAATCGTCTTAAATGCTCCACTCAAATTCTTGATTAAATTATCTTGGTCTTTTTTAGAGAACGAGCGATATAGATCACCAGCTTGTTTAAAGTTATTCTCCTTATCTATCACATGCTGTGTAGTACTAACAGGTTTAAAGAACTCAGACTTAGAGTACATAAACTTAGCATTATCTACTACTTCAGGTTTATTAGTAGATGGCTGATAGTTCACATCACCAGACTGTACACGTGTAGACATATACCCATTCTGGTTATAAGTAGTCGCTGTATTCTTAGGTGCATTAACAGGTATTTGTTGGAAATTCCCTGTTAAACGGTGACGTTGTGTATCTGCATAAGAGAATAATCTTCCTTGTAACAGTTTATCCTCAGAAGGCTCTATACCAGGCACTAATGTACTAGGTGCAAAGGCAGCTTGTTCTACCTGTTGGAAGTAGTTCGTAGGATTAGCCTTTAATGTCATTGTACCTACTTTTACAGACTTCGCTATCTCAGCTGGCCAAATCTTCGTTACATCTACAGGATTAAAGTCTAAGGCATCAAAGTCTTCTCTCTTTAACATCTGTACATATAAGTCCCAGATAGGATAATCACCTCTATCTATTGCGTGATATAAGTCTAAAGTCGCATGCTCTACTGAAGTTGCTTGGATAGCGTTAGCCTCTTCTTGTGTCAGGTTTTTAATCTCCTGACGAGGTACCCATTTATACTTTACATACGTTACTTCTCCTTTATCATTCACCCATTTATACGCGTGTACTCCATTCCCTTCCATCTGTCTAAAGTTAGCTGGTATACCATAATCAGAGAACAGCCAAGTAAACATATGAGTAGATTCTGGCAAATTAGAAAAGAAGTCAAATACTCTATTCGGATCTGATGCCCCATTAGTCAAAGGAGACGGTTTAAAAGCGTGTACCATATCAGGGAACTTAATCGCATCTCTGATAAAGAATACCGGAAGGTTATTTCCGACTAAGTCATAGTTACCTTGCTCTGTATAGAACTTTACCGCAAAACCACGTGGGTCTCTATACGTCTCTGGTGATCCTTGCTGATGTGTCACAGTAGAGAATCGTACCATCACAGGCGTTGTCTTACCTGCTTGTGATAAAAAGTCTGCCATCGTCACATCCGAAAAATCAGCACTCGCTACAAACTCTCCGAAAGCTCCAGCTCCACGAGCGTGTACTACTCTCTCAGGAATACGCTCTCTGTCAAAAGCAGCTAACTTCTCTATTAAATGGATGTCTTCTAATAATACTTGTCCATTATTACCAATGGTTTTAGAATGTTGATTACTTCCTACAGGGCTACCTGTATTCGTAGTCAAAACTTGAGCTTGAATAAATGATGATACTACTAATGCAGATATCAAAAAACTACGTTTAAGCATAAAATTAATATTTGTTGTTTAGATTTTTTCTTTACATCACAAATATATTATACCACTCAACGGCAAGTCAGTCTTTACTAATGATAGATTTTATTCTATCATAGGTACTATTTATCATAAATACTATCTATTATAGATTCCTCTATATCGCCTACTATTTATTCATAAAAAAACAAGTTTAGTCCTCAATGTACTATAATACCTAGGATCTCTCTATCATACTACTCCTCTGTGTAAACAAAAAAGGAGCAATAATCTTTTAAAAACTATTACTCCTCAGGGTTCAATTATATATATTCTATTGTAAGTGTCTACTTTTCTGACTAACTCATCACTACATTGATCACTGTTCTTCTAGGTTGAGACGAAGAGAACTCCTTATGACAAGTCCATTTGCTTCCTGGCTCAAACCCTTCTATTGTATTTCCATCTTCTATGACATCCCCTGCTTCCATTAAATAATAAGCATAGTCCCATAGACGACCTGCTACCTCATTCACTATCGTATCATCATCAAAGAAAAACTGAAAATCAGAAATACCTAACGCATGTAACCCTACTGTATCCATTAACAAACTTCCATACTCTGGCTGATTCACATTATATAAACGAACATTGATCATTAAGTCTAATGCAACGTAGTTAGGATCTAGACAGTCTCTCATAAATACTTCTGGATCAATCAACTTCTCACCGTGCTCAGAAACAATGATAGTAGGCTGAGCTACTTTAGCCATCGCAAAAAGCATCTGCTGCATTAATACAATACGTATGCGAGGCTCTAAACTTCTACTCAAAAAATCAGTCACTAACACTTCATATTGACAATTCTTCAATACCTCTGCTCCCTCTTCCCAATGCCAATTCTGTTCTGTATATTTCTGGTCAATCTTCTTAACACTGTCATCCTCTGCATGCATCACGACACACTGCGCAGGCACAATACCCTCTTCGAACTCTACTTCACAATCAGGGAAAGTAAACACATTAGCCTCTTTTGCAAAGGTTACATTAGGAAACACTTGTTTTAATTCTTCTAATACTGCTTGTAGGTCTATAGATGGCTTCTGTTCAAATAACAATCTAAACATCATCATCTTCGGGTTATTACCTAGTTTTTTACTTCCCATATCTTATTGAAATATTATTAATGTATTGCAAGTTTAAAATTACGGAATTACAACAATTAAAAGATGAGTATTATCACCTTATTTGCTATAAGTCTTTTTTAATAGCTTATCGATCTGATAACCATGCTGTACTAATAGATCTAAACCATCTAACTCTAGTCTTTCTTTTGTTGGCCTCCACCCTTGTTCTAATCCATAATCTAAGGCTAAACGGATAAATAATGGTCGATTTAAATTCACTACTATTTCTTTTTCTAACGCTGTATTATATAATAGCACACCATGATTAAGTGGATTACCTACATAATAATCATCTAACACACGGAAGTGGACGAATAAAGCATACTTACTATACTTATCTACAAAGATGCGCATAATGAAAATGCTCTCCTCTGTATCAGCGATATAAGTACCTCCTATACTATATAGGTACTCCGAGTTATCTACTCTTAGTGTTCTTAGCTTCTTCTTCATAGGCATAAAAAAAGGTATGTGTAAGTAAACACATACCTTCTATATTTCAAAATAAACTATTCGTTATTTTAATTTAGCAATCAGCTCTTCTAATGATAATACCTCCTGCTCACCTGATGCTAATTCCTTTAGTGTATATTTCTGATCTGCCATTTCTTGAGATCCTACTAACACTGCATAAGGAATTCCTTTCTTATCTGCGAACTGGAATTGCTTACCTACTTTAGCTTTATCAGGGTAAACTTCTGTACGGATACCAGCATCTCTTAGCTTCATCACTGCTTGTACTCCATAGCTCATCTCTTCTTCTCCCATATTTAAGAACATCGCTTTAGAAGATGCACTTACTGTCTCTGGGAATAGATTTAACTCTTCCATCACTAAATAGATACGGTCTAAACCGAATGAAATACCTACCCCGCTCATATCTTTAAGCCCGAAGATACCTGTAAGGTCATCATAACGACCACCTCCACCTATAGAACCAAGCTGTACTGTCTCAGGTGCTCCAATCTCAAAGATCGCTCCTGTATAGTAATTAAGTCCTCTAGCTAAAGTCACATCTAAGTTTAATTTCGCTGTCTGTAGCCCGATAAGCGCTACTTCTCTTCCTACGAATGCTAACTCTTCTACTCCTTTTAATCCTTCTTCTGATGAAGCTAACATTACACGTAGTTTCGCTAATTTCTCTTCAAAAGTACCTGTGAAGTTAAACAATGCTTTTACTTTTTCAATAGACTCTGCAGCAATACCTTTTTCGATCATTTCTGCTTTTACTCCATCTTCCCCTATCTTATCTAGTTTATCAAGAGCTACAGTAAAGTCAATTAACTTATCACTTGCATCAATCACCTCAGCAATACCTGCTAATATCTTTCTATTGTTTAGTTTTATAGTTACTCCATTTACTCCTAATGCAGTGAATACTCTATCATATAGTGTAACGAACTCTACCTCTTGCCACAGTGATTTAGATCCGATCACATCAGCATCACACTGATAGAACTCTCTATATCTACCTTTCTGTGGACGGTCTGCACGCCATACAGGCTGCATTTGGTAACGTTTAAAAGGGAAGTCTAACTCATTCTGGTGCATTACTACATAACGAGCAAAAGGCACAGTCAAGTCATAACGCAATGCCTTCTCAGAGATTTGATTCGTTAGTTTTAAACTATTCTTGCTCTCTAATGCAGTCTCATCTACTTTACTTAAGTAATCCCCTGAGTTTAAAATCTTAAAAATTAAACGATCACCCTCTTCGCCATACTTACCAAGTAGTGTATCAAGGTTTTCGAAAGAAGGAGTCTCGATGGGATGGAATCCAAATTTCTCAAATCCATGTCGGATAGTCTGCATGATGTATTGTCTTCTTGCTACTTCTGTTGGAGAAAAGTCTCTTGTACCTTTTGGAATTCCAGGTTTCTTTGCCATCTCTAATTAATTTTTATGTATTATTATTAGACAAAACTACTACTTTTTTTAAAATCCTCCTATTGAATCAGAGGGGTAAGTATGAGTATTTGTCACTTATTTTAAGAAAAGAGGATAACTGTGAGGTTTAAACTTTTTTTGTGTATTTTTACTTCTAGCAACTATATTAATTACTCCTACCACTATATGTTTAAAATCGGAATCGAAAACATGAGAATCGCCTTGACAAGTATTAAGAGTCAGATACTCCGTACTTGTATCACTGTGTTTATCATAGCGATCGGTATATGGGCATTAGTAGGAATATTAGCTGTAGTCTCTGCTCTACGCAATACAATATTAGATGACTTTGCCTCTATGGGAGCAAATACATTTACGATATTGAGATACGATGTCGCAGACAGAATGGCTAAGAATAAGTCTGTACAAAAAGTTAATCCTGTTATTACCTATAGTGAAGCACAGGCATTTAAAAGAGAGTTTTTGTTTCCTTTCGCTAATGTGTCTCTGTCTTTTAACGCTGCCTCGAATATCGAAGTCAAAAATGACTTCATGAAAACAGATCCTGAAATCCCTATTATCGGATGTGATGAGAACTACTTATCCAATAGTGGATTAACTGTCACGGAGGGTAGAAACTTCAGTTATACTGATATTGCTAATGATCACTTTGTGTGTGTTATCGGTTCTGACTTTTCTAAAAAGATGTTTAAAGATCAGAATCCGATAAGTCAGGTTATCTCTATCCGAGGGTACAAATTTAGAATAATAGGGATGCTGAAAGAGCAAGGAAGTACTTTTGGTCAAAATGAAGACCAACGAATCTTTATCCCGATAAAGATTGCTCGTTCTATATTTAATAGTGCACATGGTAATTATGATATCAAGATAGGTCTATTACAAGATAACTTACTTAATCAAGCCATAGATCAGGCTACTATAGACTTTAGAAATATCAGAAAACTAACTCCTGCTCAACCTTCTAATTTTGGTATCGAACGCAGTGATGATTTGATACGCTCTATGATGAAACAGGTGAATATGCTGAATGTAGCAGCCTGGGTAATCGGTCTAATCACAATACTAGGATCGTCTATAGCACTGATGAATATCATGCTCGTATCTGTCACTGAACGTACTCGTGAGATAGGTGTTCGCAAATCTCTAGGTGCTAAAAAGAAAACAATAGCAATACAGTTCTTTACTGAAACAATCATCATCGGTCAGTTAGGTGGGCTATTAGGCACCTTACTTGGTATCCTGACAGCTTATGCTTTAGCCCAAGTCATGAGCTTTAGTTTTACAGTGCCGTGGACAGCTATCATAGCTGCTTTTACTACTACCTTCGTTGTTGCGATAATATCAGGGCTATACCCTGCGATGAAAGCTGCTAAGCTAGATCCTGTAGAAGCATTGAGATATGAGTAGTGTCTTTTTGAAATCGTGAAATCGTTTTTTTGTGATGGTGTCAAGGTGTGATGAAGAATATCTCGTTGCACAAAGTCTCCTGACTTTGAGGCTTTATAACACTATTATCTTATTTACTGTGACACGCAAGATATGCGTCTCTACTTTATGTTGGGGTGGTTTGTACTCTCGCTGCGCAAAGTCTCCTGACTTTGAGCCTTTATAACACTATTATCTAATTTACTGTGACACGCAAGATATTGCATCTCTACTTTATGTTGGGATGGTTTGTACTCTCGCTACGCAAAGTCTACTGACTTTGAGTCTTTATAACACTATTATCTTATTTACTGTGACACGCAAGATATTGCGTATTTACTTTATGTAGTGGACGTAATATACACCGTTAACTGCCAACCTAATAATACTGTTCTAAGTCAAAGTCCAGTACAGCGTTATACTTACGATACTGCTCATCGATAGTTGCTCTAAGTTCTATGACTTCCTTTGTAACAGGGTGTGTAAATTTCAGTTCTAAAGCATGTAATAACATCGCTCCTAATCCATGTCTGTCAAGCCAAAGCTTATTCTGCTTATTACAGCCATGTGGGCGACTCCCTAGAATAGGGTGAAAGATATGTTTAAAATGCTTGCGCAATTGGTGTTGTCTTCCTGTCTCAGGATAAGCTTCTACCAAGGAATAACGAGAAGTCAAGTGCTTACCAAATGGCATTTCTACCTCTACTCTCTGCAAGGTTTTGTAATATGTTTTTGCTTCTTGTACTTGACCATTGTCATTGGTCAAAGCATAATCAATTGTCTCTTCATCTATCGTATATCCTCTCACGATAGCGATATACTTCTTCTCTACACTACGGGTAGCAAAGTCATCATTAAGCTGTTTTAGAATCTCTTTATCCAAAGCAAACAATAATACGCCTGATGTCTTTCTGTCTAAGCGATGTACTGGATAAACATACTGCCCTATCTGATCTCTTAAGATCTGAATAGCATACTCCTGAATATCACTTGCTATAAAAGATTTGTGTACTAATAAATCACGTGGCTTATTAATCGCTACTATATACTCGTCTTGGTAAAGGATTTCTAACATCTGACAAAGATAAAAAAGCAATAAAGACAATCACTAAAAACAACACAACCTTATTAGTATTCATATAAAAAGCACAAACAACAAACAATTAAACAACACAATACATAATAAAATAAAAATACAATATTAAATTTTATAAAAATTTATACATATATTTACTTCTTTAATACAAAAAATATGATAGAAGAAGAAAAAACAGAAACAAGAAATACAACGTCATCTAGTACTACTAATAGAGCACACTTACAAAATGACACTATTAATCTAGAGAGATTTAAACCTTCAGCGATATATACATTAGTTGCATGGATAGCTTTAGGACTTGGTATTACTAGTTATTGTATAGGTCTGTGGAATGCAGAGATTTTATTAAGTGAGAAAGGTTTTTACTTTACCCTTATTTTATTTGGGTTATTTGCAGTAGTTGCTTTACAAAAGAGTGTAAGAGATAAGATAGAAGGTGTACCTGTTACCCCTATTTTCTATACATTAGGATGGATTGGTACCTTAGCAAGTATAACATTACTAACTATTGGGCTAATCAATGCAGAAATGACTTTAAGTGAGAAAGGGTTCTATGCTATCTCTTATTTATTATCACTTTTCGCTGCTGTGAGTGTTCAAAAGAATGTACGTGATTTAGAAAATTTCAATAAATAGTTTTTATAATATCACTTTACCACAAAAGAAAACCTCCAATCTTAATTATTAAAGATTGGAGGTTTTTTTATATTCTATTTAAAAATTAAATCGCACTGATACTAAGAATTGTGAAGGTCTTAGTTTAAAGTTAGTTGTTGATGTCTGTATACTATTGATTACTACTTGTTCGTATTCTTTTGTATTCAGTATATTATTCCACTCGAAGTCAAAGTCTATCTTCTTCTTATTCCACTTAAAGCGGTACATAACATCCATAAATCGATTAGTAAACTTCTGATTATTAAATACATTTTCTTTATAATCTAGCTTCCAAATAAAACTATGTGATTTAAAAGGGATAAGGTCTATACGCAGATTATGTGAGTTGCCATAAGAATGTGTTGACTGCTTCATATCCTTTCGCTCTGTCTCCATATAATTAAAATCATAAGTAAAGTTTAACCAATCAAAATAATTATTCGTCAATTGTAATCCATAATTATAGTTATAGGTATTCACATCTCTTAGATACTCATTTACTAATATCTCTGACTTACCTTTATTAACTGAGAAACTTCCTTTAATATTAGAGCTATACTCACTAAAGAACTTACCTAGGTTAATATTAGCACTTTGATTATTTGAAATGTTCTTTTGCTCTAAAGCTTCTAAAACAGACTGTCCATTCTCATCAATTGTCTGTGATAATATAATCTTTCTCTCTTGGTAGTTATTATTTAAAGACCCATTAAAGAATATTCCATTAAAAGGATTTTTAAACTCAAACCTAAACCAAGAAAAAATACTCTGTGTGTCTTCTATCTTCGCCTTATATGCTGTAAAGTTTAGTCCACTAAAAATATAGTGACTGTACAGTTGGTCAAGAGGGGTATAACTAGTACTCAAGTTACTTCCTCCTCTTAATGTCCACATATTATTAATCTTATATGACAGGTATAATGATGGTGAGAAATCTACTGCATTCTTTGTAGTCTTCGTATCTATAGACTTATCATCTAACTTCATAGATGACCATATAATAGGCACAGTAAATGTCATATCCCATGACACTCCCTTAAAATTAACACTAGAATTTAAACGATTTACAAATCTATTGTAAGTCAAATCATTCTGATAATTATCCCCTAGCCAAACAGACTGAGTATTATATCCGTATAAGTCTGTCTCAAAACGCTTATTCTCATACAATAAACTATACTCTTCTGTAAAAGTCCACTTTCTGTACTTCCACGAAAGTGATAAAGCATTCTGTGTATAGAAAGTATTGTCTAAGAATGACTGATTTAATAAATCGTATTTCTTCAAATCTTGATCTGGGAAGTTCACATTGCCATTCGCTACCACATCATAATCTTGTTTATCTCTTGTAAAGTCAATAATAGACTTAAAGTTAGCAAACTTATTACTACCTACTGGTACTAGGGTACTCAATGAATTCTGTAAGCTAAAAGAAGGAGATAATACACTCTGATTAATAGGATCGTTATTCTGTAATAATAGTCCTCTTTCTTTATTTCTACTTACATTAATCGTTATATAATCTTTTAAGTAATTGTCTTTTGTATTCTTCGTAATCGTAAACTTAGAGTTAAATGCTTCTTTAAAGTATCTGTTCTCATCTTTTCTACTATATCTAATTACATCACTGACATTGCCATTTGCGTCTAAGTTTCTAATCTCTGTAGATTGTGCTCCTGATTGCTTAACCTCATCATTGTTATAAAAAGCATTCGTATTCATCTCTATCTTATCTGTAAACTTCACTAAGAAGTTAGCAGAAACATAATGAGATCTATTGTCTAAATAACGTGATTTAGCAATACCAGGAGCAGACGTTGTACTCATAGACAGCGCCTGGCCTGTACTCTTCGTATAATTATAAACATCAAAAGAACCAAAAGAGCCAAATGCTCTAAATTTATTAGTAAGGTCTTCTCCTGTATTATTAGTATCATAACTTACTAAGTACTGTAATCCTTTACTAAAAAACATCGGAGATATAGTACTATTCCATAAAAAGGGATCACCACCTACTCCTATCTTAGCACTACCACTTAAACTTATTTTATTCTTTAATCTAATATTAATAGCAGGACTCTCTGAAGGTACTTTTCCCTCTAGCATCTTAATCGGCTGATGGTTTTCTATTACCTCTAGCTTGCTAACATGAAGATTAGGCAAGGCTTTAGTAATAGCACCATATCTTCCTTGCATCAAGTCTTTCCCTTCTACATAAAACTTATTTAGAGGCTTACCTTGATATTCTATTTCTCCATTACTCTTCACCTCCATTCCTGGCATCTTCTTTATCACATCTTCTAGTACTCTATCATTCTTCCCTGCAAATTTGCTAAGATCAAATACTAGAGTATCATTGTGTTGAGTAATAGGAGAAGCTTTAACGAATATTTCTTCTAATTGTGTAAACTCATCTACTAACTGAATTTGAATATCCTGAGACTTATTCTCAATCACTTTTTCAAATACACTGTAGTTCACTATAGATGCCTTGATCTTTAGTGTTGTTAGAGAAGACTTGATAGGTATCTGATAAGTCCCTTTGCTATCCGTCATCTCATAAGCTATTACAGCATTAGTCTCTGGATTAAGTATAGAAACAATGACATTAGATAATGCTTGTTTATTCTCACCATTTACTTTTCCCTTTAGAACTACTTGTGCCTGTAAAGGCAGTACTATCATAAAAAAAAGTATATATATTACATATTTCATCGTTAATAAGGTCGTTTAGATTAATTACTAATAAAGCTCTATAGGGTTAGGCTCTTTGCCAAATTTCTTAGTCATAAAATCAGAAGGTTCTTTATCATCATTCATTAACTTCCCCCCTCTTTCTTGCATGAGTTGCATATAAGTTTTATTGGCGTTTAATGTTTTTAATCGATTTAATTGTTTACCTGTTACTTCCTTGAAAAAATCTAATTCCTTTAATTCAATCCAGTAATTATGTACTCTCATACTCTCAGTAAACTCAAATACATAGTCTTTATTTTTATCCTCTGCTTTTACTACAAAACCTGGCAGATTCTTAAACTTATAAGGGCCTTCTATTATAGGTATCTCAGTAGTAAACCATACTGTCCAATTACGTCCACTTAGTTCTCCAGTTGCCTTCTGTACTTTCATACCGCGATAATCTTCTATCTCACTTGAGATAGTCCATTGAATAAGATTAAGAGGCTGTTTTACTTTATAAGCTTCTAACGAATTAATCATCTCATAAAGAATAATGTTCCCTGAGTCTTTAGCAACCATCCAAGGCACTTGAGAATTTGGAATATCTATTTCTACCTTTTCTAAGTCAGCAACAAATTCTTGGTAAGTAAACTCATCATAGAACATAGAGTTTTCTCCGTCTATATCTAGATAAAACTTCTCTGTAATAGGAAGACTATCAGGCATTACTTTTACATCATAAGGCTTAAAAGTCAATGAGTACTCATAACGCATAAAGTCTTTTTTCTCTTGAGCCATACTATGAATAGAAAATAAAAATAGTACAACACATCCTATTAAATACTTCATAAATTTACTTTTTTAACCATTCAAGGTAATTACTACTATTTCCCACTTTCTTATTTAACATCTGTTGATTCTCAACAGTATCTTCAAAATAAACAATCATACCTTGACTATCTAAATTCTGCTTAACTGTCATATTCGCCTTAACCTCTCTTAGCTTGACTAACTCACTAGTTTTATACAATCCAGCCTGTTTATATTCGTTGAAGTCTACTGGTATTTCTACTTTCTCACTCTTTCTGAACTCAAAAACATAATCTTCCTTATCATCCTGTGCTTTGACTACAAATCCAGGCAAGTTCTTAAACTTATATGGCCCTTCTATGATAGGAATTTCAGAAGTAAACCATACTGTCCAATTACGCCCATTCAGTTCACCTATAGCTTTCTGTACCTTCATACCTTCAAACTCCTCTACAGTATCATCTATATTCCATTTGACCTGATTAACTGGACTTTCTATCTTCAACATAGTACCACTCACATTCTGTACATAAAATAGTTTATTAGCTTCCTTTACTAATACCGCTTCAAGCCGTGTCTGTTCACCAGCCATACTAAACGACTTACCTATTAGTCCGCTATTCTCTTTTTTAGCTAAACGTTCTACCCTAGTAGCATATCCTTTAGAATAAAAACGTGAAGAAGTATCCCATACATCTAAGAATACAGACTCTGTAAACATTTCGTCTGACTTAATAGATGGTTTAAACGTTGCCTCATATTCATATCGCATGACCTCTATTTTCTCCTGAGCTACTACTCCTAAAACAGTTAAAACAGTAACTGTAATACTAAATAAATACTTCTTCATAACCTTACTTTTTTAACCATTCAAGATAGTTCGTATCATCTCCCCTCTTTCGATTCATCTCCTGTTGATTTTCTATTGTATCAGGTTCATCAAAAATTATTCTTTGAGCTGCCAAACCTTGTTTTATAGTCATATTAGCTTTAACCTCTCTTATCTTTATTAACTCAGTAGTTTTGTAAAGCCCTGCTATTTCGTATTCGTTGAAATCTACTGATATTTGGGCTTTCTCACTTTTTCTAAATTCAAAAGTATAGTCTGCTTTATCATCCTGTGCTTTGACTACAAACCCAGGCAGGTTCTTAAACTTATAAGGCCCTTCTATAATAGGTATTTCAGAAGTGAACCATACTGTCCATATACGTCCATTTAATTCTCCTATTGCTTTCTGTACTTTCATCCCTTCATACACCTCTATATCCTCAGAAATACTCCATTTGACCTCATTAAGTGGGCTTTCTATTTTAAGTAATGTACCAGTTAACATCTGTAAATAGAATAGCTTATTACTTTCTTTTACCAATACTGCCTCAAACTCAGTTCGTTCATTAGGCATACTAACAGACTTACCTATTAGCCCCCTATTCTTAGGATTAGCTAAGCTTTCTACCCTAGTAGCATATCCTTTAGAATAAAAACGAGAAGAAGTATCCCATACATCTAAGAATACAGACTCTGTAAACATTTCGTCTGACTTAATAGATGGTTTAAACGTTGCCTCATACTCATATCTCATGACCTCTATTTTCTCCTGAGCTACTGCTCCTAAAACAGTTAAAACAGTAACTGTAATACTAAATAAATACTTCTTCATTACTTAATCACTTTATACTAATAGAACTCTATAGGCTTACTTTCTTTTCCCATCTTCTTTTTAGTCATCTCATCGGTTATATCCTTCCCTTTTTCATCTACCATTTTAAAAGTAGCTGTACCTCCTCTTTCGTTCATAATCTGAGAGAAACTTTTATTAGCATTCATATTTCTAATCTTATCCCATTGTTTCTTATCTATTTTCATCGCCTTCTCTTGTCTATTTGATAACCAAAAATCAGTAGTAGCTCTCTCACTCTTTAAGAACTCAAACTTGTAGTCTCCTGTACTATCCTCTGCTTTGACTACAAATCCAGGTAGATTCTTAAACTTATACGGTCCGTCTATCAATGGGATATCTTGAGTAAACCACACAGTCCAAGTACGTCCGCTCAACTCTCCTATTGCTTTCTGTACTTTCATACCATTATAATCTTCTATATCTCCAGAAATATTCCATTTCACTAGATCATTAGTTTCTCCTACATTGTACGACTCTATACCTGAAGAAGCATAAGTATTTAATTCTGCTCCATTTTTATATATTGTCCATTTTACTCTACTCTTAAATTGGCTTAAAGCCTGCATACGCACAGCAAAATCAGCATCTTTCTTAGCCCCAGTAGAATATTCCATCAAAGTCTCTTCCCTTTTAATATCCCCCTCACTAGCACATCTAGACTCGCTTCCTTTTATATCTAAATAAACAATTTCAGTGCTACTCTGTAATGCCTCTTCATCTCCAGTAGCATTTGTACTTGGTAAGGTTAGTTGATACTCATACCTCATTACATCTATTTTCTCCTGTGCATTAATTAACGTTACACTACATAATGCTACAACTGATACATACATTGCTTTAATCATATTCTATAGTTATTTATGGTTTATACTAACTATGATTTAAATTATTTAACATCTATATTATTTTCAGAACGGCTATATTAAATAAATATAACACTAATAATCAAAAATCAATAAATATATTCAAATCATTAACAACAAAAACTAACTTATCATCACTAATAAATAGTTATCCAAACTAACAACTATTTATTTAGTTTTACAACTATTTAAATAGTTTAAATATAAAATGATTATATAAAACAAAATAACACACTTATTTTCAATTACTTAAAAACAAAAAAAACATAAATAACAGAGTCTATTTATAAATACCATTGGAATAAAAAAGGTACTAACCTATATCTTAATTACATAATCAACTTATCTTTGAGTCCTTAAATACCCTTAGGCAATTCATTAAATATGTCAACAACAACATTTAAATCAAAAAACAATATATTTTCTTTAATCAAGCAATCCTTTTCTAATGAAAACTTTGACTTGACGAATATGTCTATTAATAAAGCTGTTTTTCTACTAGCTATTCCTATGATGTTTGAGATGCTAATGGAGTCAGTGTTTGCTTTAGTTGACTTATATTTTGTTGGTCATTTAAAAGAGAGTGCCTACGCTATACAAAGTGTCGGGCTAACAGAGTCTCTACTATCTATTATTTACGCTATATGTATAGGGATTAGTATGGCTGCCACAGCTATCGTAGCAAGGCGTATAGGTGAAAAAGATAAAGAAAAGGCAGCGCAAAATGCAGCACAAGCCATCACACTTTCAATATTAATCACCATTGTATTAAGTATACTTGGTTTTATTTATGCAAAAGATTGGTTACTGTGGATGGGAGCATCAGAAGCTTCAGCAGAATATGGATACGGATATACCAGAATCTTATTAGTCAGCTGTGTATCCATCATGCTCTTATTCCTTATTAATGGAATATTTAGAGGCGCAGGTAATGCGGCCATAGCCATGAAAAGTCTTGGTTTTGGTAATATCATCAATATCATCCTATGCCCTATTATGGTTAGAGGATGGTGGATATTTCCAGAAATGGGATTAGAAGGAGCTGCTTACTCTACAGCTATAGGACGTAGTATGGGGGTAGTGTATCAGTTGTATTATCTGTCTAAAAAAGACTCTCTTATTCAGTTAAAACTAAAGTACTTCAAAATACAATGGGATATGACCTGGAATATCATTAAAATCGCAGTACCAGGTATGGTACAGTATATGATATCCACTTGTAGTTGGGTTATTCTTGCACGCATAGTAGCGCAAAGCGGAGGAGAAATAGGCTCGTCAGGTTTCTTGACATGTTTACGCCTTCTTGTATTTTTTATTCTTCCCGCATGGGGATTGAGCAATGCGGCTTCTACTTTAGTTGGTCAAAACTTAGGAGATAACAATCCCGACAGGGCATATAAATCAGTGATTGCAACTTTAAAATACAATGTCTTCTATATGGCTATTGTCACGATTATATTCTTTAGTATGGCCGAAATTTTAGCTTCCTTCTTTACAACCGATGAAGCTATTAAAACAGTCGCTAAAGAAGCAATGTATATAGGAGCTATTGGTTTTATAGCTTATGGAGCAGGAATGACCTTGATGAATGCCTTTAATGGAGCTGGAGATACTGTTACCCCAACAATAATAAATATTGTAGGGTTCTGGTTATTTCAGATACCTTTTGCTTATTTAATGACTTATCATTTTAATTTGGGTTCTACAGGAGCATTTATCGCTATCCCTTCTGCCGAATTAGTAATCGCTATTCTTGCCTTTATTTTATTTAGGCGAGGTAAATGGAAACAGAAAAAAGTATAATAAAAATGCCTTAACATCATCCTGTTAAGGCATTTTATCTATTTAGTATATTCTGATTCTTTTCTAATCATATCCACATGTGGAATACCATCTTCTAAATACTCTTCAGAAGAAGGTTCAAAACCAAATGAACCATAAAAGTTCTTCAAATAACTCTGAGCACCTATCTGAATATCTTGAGCTCCAAACTCCTCTTCTATCTTATCTATAGCATATTGCATTAAGATACGACCATAACCATCCTTGCGATAGTCTGCGTGGACAGCTACTCTTCCTATAGCTATTTCTGGATAACTAAGCCCAGGAGGGACAATACGAGCGCAAGCAACGACTTGATCTAACTTCGTTGCATAAATGTGTAAACATTTCTTATCCTTACCATCTAATTCAGGATAAGGACAGTTTTGTTCTACCACAAATACATCTGTACGTAAACGCATAATATCATATAATTCACTCACTGTCAACTCATCAAAAACTTTGGTATGCCAATGTATACTATTCATAACTCAATATTTTAAAGTCTATTATTCAAAGATAAAAATTACAAATTAACATATTGTAATTTTTATTTAAAACACATTAATCATTTATAGTTAAATCCTCTTCACTTAATGTAACCTTCTAAGAATACCTATCTATTTAATAACACCAGTCCCATACAATAATAACATAAGAATAGTATTATAGATTATATGTATCATACAATTATAACCAAAACCAAATCTCATCCGTATATATCCGAGTAGAAGTCCTCCTATGAACTGAGGAAGAAACAACAAAGGGCTATATACCAGTACTTCAGTATTAATCGTATAAAAGTTACTAATATGCATAATCATAAACAAAAATGTGTAACTGTAAAACACATACCCAAAATACTTCTCATGTCTCTCTTTAAGTATCACTATATTATTTCTATGTAGATAAAGATAGGCACACAGTATCACGTAGAATACCCCTCCTACTATGAAGGCTATACTCAGATTAAACCTATACAAGATCCAAAGGCTATATACTAATGTAAGAGGAGTACTTAACAACAAATACCAACTCTTAAACCTTAGAGCTAATCTAAAAGCAACCTCCTCTGCTAAAGGTCCTAATAATACAATAAACAACATAGCTACTAACAGTCCTTTGTCAGCTATAAAATCAAGTAATCTAGCTGTCTTAGGTAATGGAACTATTTTATTAATACTGAATATATAAACTGTTATCACTATTAATGTAAAAACAACTAATACCAAGCTTCTTCTTACTTTCTCTTTCTTGCTAATATCTAATACTTCAGTATGAGGTTGTCGTATATAATGGATAAAATCACTAATGATAACTGATATACTCATTTTATTAAGTCAATAATTTTACAATACAAGATAAACAAAAAAACAGTAATCACATTTCCGTGATTACTGCTTCAACAACTTATTATACTCTGAATTTGCCTAATTCAAAACACGCTAACTAACTAATTTATTTTAAATGCTACTATTGTACAGACTCTAATTTAGAGATAGCTGTAACGTCATTTGCATTTTCGATTGTAATACCTTTTTTAGCAATACCTGTTGCAACATCAATATTGTATACTTGGAAACGATTTGTTTTCTCTATTGGAGCTACATAGTGTACTGTTTTCTTATCCTTCTCTACATATATCTTTTGTTTATATGGCATTTGTTCATGATCAGCAATAGTGTCTATCCATCTAATAGATTGAGTAGATACATTTACGATTGCTAACTTAGTCACACCAGACCAAGTGCTTTGAATATTCTTATCTACAAAGAAGCTCACTAAGAAATCATTACCTCCAATGTACTCTGCACGAGATAACTTATGTCCTCCTGATGCTTTTTGTACATCAAAGAAGTATCCTTTATCTATCTCATGGTTTTTGATTTTAATAAAAGCAGAAGGGTTCTTAGACTTCTCAGCAGGAGACCATGCATATACAGATCCATCTTCCACTTGTTGAATACCATTCATCCCAAACCAGCTTCCTATTAACCCAGTTCTATCATCTATAATGGTTTTACTAACTTTAAGACTTGGATAATCTACTACTGCAATAAATGTATTGTCTCTATATTTTGTATCTCCTTCTTTTGGCGACACAGAATAAGGAATATATAATTTATCTGTTCCTACCGCAAACACCCCAGTTAAATTACGCCCTCCAGCTTCTTCATCTTTATATTTTAATTTATCAAAATCAACAGCTCCTTTATGAGTCATTTGTTTTAACTCAGTATTTATAGCAAACAGATTTCCTCCTAATGTAGCACTAACTACATCAGTTTTTCCAATATTTCCATAACTACCTATTGTTTCAGTCGCTAGTTTAGTTCCCTCTACTATTTCATTCTTAGCATTTAAACTATAGAATGTCAATGGGCTTTGTCCACTGAATCCATATACAGCAGCCATTAATTGATTGTTTTGTACGAAGAATGAATAAGAATCAGTTTCGATACCATTGTTCTTATCTATTTTTATAACACCTTCTGTTAATGACGATGCGGTTGCTATATATTTTGTTCCTCCTTCTTGTCCTGTCAAGGAGTTAATCACAAATACATAAGAACTAGCTTTTTTACCTTCTTCAGGAGTTGTTGGTTTTTCTGATGATGAGTTGTCATCACTACTACATGATGCTATTAATACAAGTGATAATAGACTTAGTGTTTTTTTTATGATATTCATATTATATTTAATTATGTTTTTTATAAATTATATCTCAGTTTTAAAGTCACTGAACGACTTGGCTTTTGTAAACTGAAGTTGTCATACAATGTCTTATTAGCTAGATTCTTCACCTCTACTGCCACATTATATCTTCCATCACGAATAGCATAATGCAAACTGATATCTTGTGAGAATTGCTCTGGTATATATCTCTTATACTTAGCGATACCAGCACTAGGAGCATATAAATAATATTTCTGTACATACATCATATTATAGTCTAGACGCAAACTATTCTTAGATCCAAATACTTCTTTAAAATTGAATGACACCATCCCATTTCCATATAGATAAGGGATATTAGCCACTCTATCTCTATATAAAGCACTCACTTCCTCAGAATTATTCTCATACTTCATATCATTTAGAATATCCTGATAAGTAATATTAGCCATCACAGAGAAGAAATCTTTGTAGCTATATTTTATCTCTCCATCAAATGATTTTACTAATACCCCACCGATATTTCTATTTACTTTTTGAGCTGCAGTACCTTGTCCTGTATTAACTTCCTCCTTTATATAATCTTTAGCTTTTCGATATAAGAAATTAGTCTCTACCTTGAATTGGTTTACTTCATTAATAGTAAATCCATATTGAAGTCCTACATTAAAGTTATTACTAGACTCTGGTTTTAGATTATAATTAGAAGCTAAGTTTACCTCATCCCCAAACATCTCATATGCTTCTGGCATACGTATGCTATGTTCAAAAGACCCTTTTACTTGTAAGTCTGGCAGTATATTATAAGCTGTAGCTATTCCATATCCAGTAAAGTTCTGTCTATTGTCTTGTGTGAAGTAAGTCTCGTTATAATAGCGTTCTGAGTAATTATATTGGAAGTACTTCTTTAGAAATGCTATCGCGTTCCACTTTTCATTATGCGTATACTGGTAACTAAAACCTAATATAGCCTTATTAGATTTCTTAGGTAGATTATTATTCTTTAACGTAGCGTCTAATAAATCCTCTCCTTTTCTATTAAATAAAGATAGATTATAGTTTACCGCAAACAGATGATGCTCACTTAGTGCATAATTTGCATTAGCGATTACTGATCCATTATTATTTTTGTACTTAAATCTTCTTCTCTCTATCTCCCCTCCTTCTTTCTTTAAAGTATTTTTTATAATATAATCTCCATCCCAGTTATACAATCTATTCATTGTATCTACAGATTGTTCACTACCTAGATTATAATTAGCATTTACAGAAACATTCAGATTTTCTACTAAGAAATCTTTCTTTGTATAACTAAAACTTGGTAATATTAAGTCCCCTTTAGTAAAACGACCGCCATAGACATCTTCCATTCTATTCCCAGTCTGGATCTGATTGTAATTCTTTCCTAACGTAATCCCAAATAGTAACTCATCAGCATACCACTTATTCACCATACCTCCTTTTAGGACAATTCCTTCATTGTGATAACGATCGTGGAATCGACGAACTCTCTTTGGCGTAAGTACTCCTGTTTCAAAATTGTGAACATCTACATTCACTTTATAATCATTGTCTGAATAGTTTTGATAAGCATTTAATTGAAACTTATATCCTTTATCTGTAGTCATTCCCATATTGACAGATGAACGCACAGTATTAAAAGATCCATAAGAAACTGTAGCATCTAAATATTTGCTCTTAGTATTCTTAGTGATAATATTTAGAGCACCTCCTAGAGCATCCCCTCCTAAACTAATAGGAACTACCCCTTTATAGATCTCTATGCGTTCTATCATATTTACAGGGATATTGTTTAGTTGGAAAGAAGATCCTACTCCCTCTAATGGAACTCCATCTAAGTAGAATTTGATCTGATTTCCACTAAAGCCGTTTAGAGCAAAATTAAAGTTAGAACCAAGTCCCCCTTCTTCTCGCACACGTACTCCAGCACTTCGGTTTAAAATCTGATTGACATCAGATACTGTATTGGCTAAAGCTTTTACTTCTACAGCGTTGACAGTATAAGCACTTTGCCTTACTTTTTCACTAGCACTCTTAGCTTTAATATTAATTTCACTTAATTGCTGTTGTTGTTCTTTTAATTTTACTGACAGTACTTTAGTAGTTTCTTGATCAAAAGTAATATTGCTTTTAAAAGAGTTGTATCCCATAAAACTAACTTCTATGGTCTCTTTTTTATTTGGAACTTTTAACTCAAAGTTTCCTCTTTCATCAGTTTGAGTAGACTGATTAGATTCGATACCAACAATGGTTGCATAAGCTATTGGTACATTTTTTTCATCTAACACTTTTCCTTTTATAGAATAAGCCAGTTGTTGAGCATGACATAAAAGGTTAAAAGAGAATAAGAACGTAAGTAGTATATATTTTTTCATTTAAGATTGTATTTCTCAAAAGGCAATAAAGAACTTGACACAACACCTTTTGATTACTATGCATTGAATATTTAACTAGTTTATAAATCACATATAAGTGTTTACTTAGACCATAAATATTTAACAGCTATTTAGATATTCCATAATTAACTATGATTAGCAACAAAAAAATAAAAATCTAATAATCAACATATTACCAACAACAATATATTAATTATTATTTAGACTAATTTTATATAAGTGCAAATATATAGTAAAACTTAACATAAAATCAAGTTATGCGAGTATTTATTTTTAATAAATCTAAATAATAAAAAAAGGCGATTATTCATTGTATGAATAATCGCCTCTATATTAATGCGTTATAACGACTAGAACAATCCTTTTAATTTATCGATTGCTCCTCCTAATCCTTCTTTTCCTCCTAGTAAAGACCCTAGCATATCTTGTGCTCCTCCTTGTCCTAGTCCACTTAGGATTGTAGACATATCAAAACCTGATTCTCCTCCTTGTATTTTAGCTACTATAGCTGATACCACTTGCGGTACTACACCATTAGCAAAACTTCCAGCTACACCTTCTGATAAACCTAATTTACCAACTAATCCACTGATAAGGTTACCTATCATACCTGTTACGATAGGATTAGATGCAATATTAGAAGCTTGACCTGATAATAAATTAGTCAATCCACTAATATCTCCAGAGCTAACACTATCCTTTAATCCATTGATAATACTGTCTCCTGTTTCTTTAGTAACTGCACTTGTAAGATCTGACGTGATCCCACCTTTAGCCACTTCACTAGAACTAATCTGTTCTACTAATTTTGTAATTTGCTCTAACATAGTTTTATTTTTTAGATGTATAAAACTACTTATTATTTTCGCAATACTTGCATTTTCTCAAAAATTTCATCCCATATTAACACTTTACTTTCATCAGTAGAAGCATTAATATTAGGAGATAAAGAAAAGGCAGGTTGCATCAATACTTGAATAGCGGGATGAGGCTCCTCTTCGAATCGATCAATCCCAGCAAACAATACCGTTTCAGCATTTACTACATCCACTAAATCTACTTCGTTAATCGCTTCTGGATAAGCACAGTTAATCACTCCTATCAAGTTATGAGCATGACTAAATGCCTCTTTATCTAAGATATACTTTTGATAATGCTTAGTATGAATAGTGATAAAATGAGAATCATGTAATAATCTATGCATATCTGTAGAAGCCAAATCTACTCTAAAGTGTATTCCATTTGGCAATACAAAGTCAGCTTTAATCTCAGGTACTGAGGCATCTGTATACAACACATTCATTCCTAAAGCCAACGCTTTTTGAGCCACCTTCTCTCCTGCTGTATTTAACCCAATAATTCCAAGTGTCTTACCTGCTAATTCTATCCCATTGCTATAAGACTGCTGTAGAGATTTAAAACTAGCATCGCCTTCTAGAGGCATATTGCGGTTCGACTCTTGTAACAAACGACATCCCGAAAACAAATGTGCAAATACTAACTCTGCAGTAGCATTAGACAATGCTTCTTCTGCCCATATTACCTTAATACCACAACTTTGGATATAATCTATACTATCTAAGTCTATCGAAGTACCTGCAAAAACAATAGCTTTTAGATGGGACATCTCATCTATCATTTTTTTATTCAATAAAGTTCCCTGTTGTAACAACAGAATCTCTATCTCATTCTTACTTGTATAATTAACTAACTGTTCGTGAGCTACCCGAACCTCTTTTACTTCAAATCCCAATCCCTCTAAGTCGTTCTTTACTTCTTCTGGGATACCATCATTCGCTAATATTCTCATCTGTGTTATTTGGTTCTTTATTAAATCTTTGATTTCATCGTATGTAACACTTCTACTAGAGCATCCACACTCTCTTGCTTCAAGGCATTATACAGAGAAGCGCGATATCCTCCAGCTACTCGATGACCTTTTATATTGGTGATATTCGCCTCCATACACAATGTATAGAAGACACTTCTCATTGTCTCATCTTTAAAATCAAAAGTCACATTCATCTTTGATCGATATGCGACATCAGCTAGTCCTACTACATAATCTAACTCATCTATAGCACGATATAGAGTAGCTGCTTTTTGATTATTAATCTTTTCGATAGCCTCGACACCTCCTAAACGTTGTAACCATCTCAAGTTTAATAAACTCGTGTATATAGCAAACACATTAGCTGTGTGATATAAACTACCTTTATCGATATGCTCAGCATAATCCATCATTTGAGGTATCATACGACCTGACTTACCAAGAATACTATCTTTTACTAAAACAACACTTAACCCTGCTGGGCCTATATTCTTTTGTGCCCCAGCATAGATTAGGTCTATTTTATCACAGTCATATACTCTCGAATAAATATCCGAACTCATATCACAGACTATCGGACAGTCTGCCTTAGGCACATCGCTAAACTGCGTACCATATATTGTATTATTAGAAGTATAATGCACATAATCTAGCCCCGAAGGAATAACGATATCTTCTGGGATATAAGCATATTTTCTATCCTTAGAAGTAGCTAATACCTCAACTTGACCGAATGTTTCTGCCTGTGCTATAGCCTTAGAAGACCAATTACCTGTATCGATATATCCTGCTCGTTTCTGCATTAGATTATATGGAACCCTTAAGAATTCCATACTTGCTCCTCCTTGTAAGAATAGAGCTGAATACCCCTTTCCTTCTAGTCCCAATAGAGATAGAGCCAAATGCTGTGCTTCTTCTAGTACAGCTATAAACTCCTTACTTCGATGAGAAATCGAAAGTAGAGATAATCCACTTCCATTAAAATCCAATACAGCATCTGCAGCTCCTTTATATACCTCATCTGGTAATAGACATGGCCCTGCACAGAAATTATGTACTTTAATCATGTTTTTTTGTTTTTTCTGTGAAACTGTGAATTTGTGAAACTGTGAAATCGTTTTTTTGTAATGTCGTTTTTTTGTGATATCGTGAAATTGTTCAGTCTATAATCCTAAAATTAATCTATCAGTTGGCGCGGATTTGTAATCCGTACCTTGTTCTGTAAACATTTACAGTGACACGCAAAATATTGCGTCTCTACTAATGCTGATGTGGTTTGTAACCTGTGCCTTATATCAGTTGACGCGGATTTGTAATCCGTGCCTTTACTTACTGTGACACGCAAAATATTGCGTTTCTACTTGCTGTCACAGATTTATAACCTGTACCGTATATCAGTGTGCACGGATCTATAATCCGTGCCATGTTCTATAAACATTAACTGTGACACGCAAAATATTGCGTCTCTACTAATGCTGGTGTGGTTTGTAACCTGTTCCGTATATCAGTTGGCGCGGATTTATAATCCGTGCCATCTCTAATCATTACAATCCTAACAAAAATTCAATAGTATCCACATTATCAGCATAATCCCATAACTGTGGTTCTTGTGTCTGTCCAAAAGCAATACTGCCATCTACTAGATTATTAGACACGATACATTGTATCTTATCCACATCCTCAGCTAGTCTCGCTTTTACCTCATTAATATCAGTATAGTATTCATAGAATACAGACGATATAGGTGAAGCATATCCCTTATCCTCTTTCACAGTTAAGAATCCATTATCTAGAATCTTAAACTCACTCATTAAGAATACAGCTTTATTATAATCATAGTTATTAGAATATTTCTCATATTCTATAACATCTTTGTACTCAAACATACCTTGATAAAAACTATCAAATACATAACCTTCTGGTACGAATATCTTAGATACATTACGGCATCCTAAGCCGTAGTATGTAAACACATCTTTACCTAAAGCCACCATATCCTCATGACTCTCTGTACCATCTAAGACAGCAACAGAGTTTCTATTCTTGCGAATGATATTAGGAACACTATTAAAGTAATAATCAAAATAACGAGCTGTATTATTACTTCCTGTAGCTATCACTGCATCAAATCCTTCCATCTTCCCTTCAATAAAATCAAAACGACTAGCAAATCCAGGCTCTACAGCTACTAAGTAATTCGCTAAAAAAGGAAGTAATTTTTGGTCATTAGAAGACATTTTTACCTTAGCAATATTACCCGAAATCAATACACTGATAAAATCGTGAAATCCTACTAAAGGAATATTACCTGCTAAAATCAATCCTACTCGCTTATTAGGCTCAGTAGAAAAATCATATTTTGAAGTCCACTTTTCTAAATTATCTTGTGTCAACGCACTTGCCCAAGAGTTGATCGAGATCACTACTTGTTCTAATGTGAACCATCCATTGTAGTTTACTGAGCTGTGAATCAGCTCTTCAAACTTTGAAAAAAATTCATCATTATGACATACATCATTGTTTTTTACAAATTCATTTGCAGCGAATTGGCTCAAAAATTGACCTAACTTAACAAATGCATTTTTTTTAACATCTAAATTCATATTGACTTGTTTGTGAATTGTTTTGGGTGTAAATTTGCATACAAAGTTAATACATATAAAACAAAATATAAGCTATGGCAATCATTATAACAGACGAATGCATAAATTGTGGAGCTTGCGAACCTGAATGTCCTAACACAGCGATATATGAAGGAGCAGATGACTGGAGATATAAAGACGGTACAGCCTTAACAGGTAAGGTAGTTTTACCTGATGGTACTGAAGTTGATGCTGAAGCAGCTCAAGAACCTGTTTCTGATGAGTTCTACTACATCGTACCTTCTAAGTGTACAGAGTGTAAAGGATTCCACGAAGAACCTCAGTGTGCGGCAGTTTGTCCAGTAGATTGTTGTATTCCTGACGACAACCATGTCGAAAGTGAAGAAACTCTTTTACAAAGACAAGCATTCTTGCATAAGCACTAAGCAACATATAAAGCTACTCTCTATGAGTAGCTTTTTTCATTTATCACCATAGCCATAAATCGATATATTACTCTACTAGCTCAAGGATTCTTGAGCTTTTTGTTTTTGACCTTTCGTTGTAATACAATCCTTATTTCCATTACAACTCTAAATTACAATTAGTTATAAAAAATATTTTTTATTAACTTTATAGGTAATTAACACAAAAAACAAAATCATTATGAACAAATCTCATGCATTTTGGATCACGGCCATGATCCTTATCACGACCTCAGCCTTTGCAGATAGTCCCTCCATCAAGATATGGGGAGGTGGACTTACACTAGGTTCGCTTATCGCAGTATTCCTATCTTGGACGAGAAATAAATCTATTCTTTGGGCCATTGTCCATTTCTTTCTCGGATGGTTATATGTGATTTATTATTTCTTTAGCAACAACTCTAAATAGTATAAAAAATACGCTCTGATGACTAGTCATCAGAGCGTATTCATTTCTATCTCTTCCCTATTGAATGTTACACTCAATTAGTTTATATCGCCAATCATATTATACCAAGTTAATATCTTATCTTTTATTCACTGCTTTATTAAAAGTAATTGGAACAATCAAATTGCTATTATAGTAATTTCCATTAATATCTCTATTAAAATGATAATCTTCTAACTTTTCATTTTTTAAAGCATACATAATATCTGTCACTAATTCAGTATACATAGCATTATCTGAACTATAATTTCTAGGAAAATCTAATGCCAGATTCCACTTTTGAGCTTTATAATCAGATTCAATATTTACTAATATATAATTAGGCACAGAACCATTCTTAGTATAAATAGTATTAGTTATTTTTGCCTTCACTTTTTCAGATAAATCTATCATTTTATCCTTTGGAAACTTAAATCTAGTATATAACAAACAACCATCAGTATTAATAACTTTTCCATCTTTAGAATAGCATTTAATCACTTTTTCTTTATTTACAGTTGTAATCTCTTCTATCAATCCATCCAACAAAAATTGCTTAGTAACAAGTGTAGAACCCTTTTCTTTTTTATTAAGATAGGTTACAACCCTATCCATATAAAGAGTTTCTTCTTTAGTATTTAAATCTCTCTTATATATTTTTGATTTAAACTCATACTTATTATCAGCTAATACACTACCTGTATAGACCACTCTATTTGTCCAAGAACGAGTAGAATCAACCTCAAATCCACCGTTGAAATAGCGTGTAAAAGTTATATTCTCATTCTTTTTTAGAATACTCTTAATAATATCATTCCCCGTAAATTTCATTCGACTCTGTCTAAGGGCACTTCCGCCTGGTGTAGTCTGACTATAACCAAGTGAAGATATAACTATAGCTACAAATAATAGCATTGATTTAAATAATACTTTCATTGAGGTTTGATTTAATATTTTACATATAAAATCAAAAGTAGAAAGTATACTCCGTATATCCTAGACGTTATCTGACAAAACGGATAAAACTTTAACTTATTATTAATATTTCATACAAAACTTACATTCCATCATTTAACACACTATAACTATCCATGGTGAGCTATAAATGTAAAAGGAATAGTATAGCTACGATTATAGAAATTACCGTATAAATCCTTATTAAAGTGATACTCTTCTATTTTTAAACTATTTAGAGCATTAAGAGTGTTAATCACTAATCCTGAGTACAAATGATTACTCACCTTATAGTCTTCAGGAAAAGAAAATGTTACAAACCATTTCTTACTTAAATAATCAGCTTCTATATTCAGTAAGATGTAAGAAGGTACTCTTCCTGTAGAAGTATACAAATGATTTTGTATTCTCTGTTTTACATCTTCGTAGAAAGCCTCAAACTTATGTCTTGGAAATTTAGAATAAGTATATAGTAGACATCCCTTATCGTTTAACTTAGCTCCATTTTTATCATAACAGCTAATAGTCTCCTTCCCTTTATCACTCTTATACTCTTCTACTAGCCCCCCTTTTAAGAATTGCTTTCTTATGTAGACCTGCTTCTTTCCTTTCTTATCTAATAAAGTTCTTTTGCTTTCTTCCTCTTTAACTAATTTTCTTGTTTCTATATCAAGCTTATAAGTCTTAGTCATTAGTAAATACTGATTATCCTTTAGGCTTTTCCCTGTATACTTCACTACTCTGTCCCACGTAGATACAGAATCTACAGCATTAATACTGTTAAAGTATCTAGTAAACAATGTATCTTTCTCTTGCTTATTTAACTCTTTTACAATATCATATCCACTTAAAAGCTGCCTATTAATTATAAGCGCATCAGAGGCTGGTCCCCCCTGACCATATCCTAATACTGAAATTAAAAAAAGTATTAAAGCCGTTATTCTATTTAATTGCATTTGTCTCATTATCATATCTATTTCTTTATTCTATAATTTAATTACATATAACTATAAAAGTATTTTTCACCTACTTTATTGTATAAATACTTTCTATTTAAGATTACTCTTGTCCTAAACGACCTATCACCTAGATAACTATTACTATTCTCTTAGATCATTCCTTCTTCAAAACATTATATTTTCAATACTCTAGAGTCCTTTCATCTCTAACTATTCTTATCATCTAAAAGATAATGGGATAAACATAGTTCTATTATAATAATTACCATTAATATCTTTATCAAAATGATATTCTTCTAGTTTCTCATTATTTAATACATGTGCTATAGCAGCTACTAGACTTGTATGCATATCAGAGCCTAACTTATACTCTTTAGGAAAGTCTAAAGCTAGATTCCAACGCTGACTCTCATAATCTGCTTCAATAGCCAATATGATATAACGGGGTAGTCTACCTTTACTCTTACTTACTAGATTAGTTATTGTTTTTTGTAGATTGCGTTGAAACTTTTCTGTTTTTTCAACTGGGAAAGGTGTCTGAGAGTAGCGAAGGCATCCTGTTTCATTCAACACGTTCCCTTCCTTATCTATACATTTGACAACATATTGTTTATTCTGATGAACTATTTCTTCTACTAATCCATCCACTAGATATCTTTTATTCAATACATAAACAGCATCTGATTTATTCTTATGATATACCTTCTCACTTTCGGTATTTAGCTTTAGCTCACCCGAATTCTTTTCTTTAAGCATACTCTGGGCAGACATTTTATATTTATTATCGTCCAGTTTTTCTCCTGTATACGTTACTTCCTCTTTCCATAAACGTGTAGAGTCTACTAAGAAGCTGCTTAAATAATGCCTCGTAAAAACCGTATCTCTTCCCGTTTTTAATAGATCTTGAATAACATCATTAGCACGATATACCTCAGCACTATTATACTGCTTTACATTTCTTTTCTTTTTTTGACCATATACAGTCATAGTTGTAGTAGCTAATACCACTGCTAATACAATGTTTAATAATCCTCTCATGCGTGATGTTTATTGGTTTTTTACAAGTGAATCTAAAACTATAAAGTCCATTTCCAAAATCCTAGACATTATCTGACAGATTCACTATTTCTCAAATTTATTTTAACCTTATATCCAAGGAGAATACATGGTCAATAAAAGGATACTTCTTCGACTAACGACCTCTTTTGCCCACTAAATACGGATTATTATCCACCAACTGTCGAAGGAATTGCAGTCAAACTACTGTTTATAAGGCTTTAAGGGATATAAAGAAAGTATTCATTCTACACAAAAAGCAAACAAAACACTGTTAATCAATACATTAAATAAAACTAGTTACTAAAAAAAATAACATCTTTTTTTCAAAAAGAGCTCATTATAGGTCTTTACAGAGCTAATTATCAAAAAAAAGGAAGTATACTCTATAAAAACTCGTTATAAAAGGTCAATTTTTGAATCAAAAAGTAAAAAAATGAGTTTATTATTTTTAAGATTATACCTCTTATAAAAGGTTTATAAATGGAGTTAGATAGCTATAATGAAACCAATGTTTAGATCTCAAAGACTAGATTAAACCCAGAATAAGCGTTAGCCAAATACTACAAAGCAATTCTACTTCATATCTCTTTCATTAGCTCTAAAACCATACTATAGTATGCTTGTATCACTAATTCAGAGCTATTTTGTATAATTACTTTTCGTTTATCTGTCTATCACTGATTCTGGGTTAAAAAGAGTCAAAAAAATGGGGATAGACACTAACCTGTCTATCCCCCTACCAAAAACTAAAAAATGTAAGATGCTTACAAAATTTACTTGTATAAAACCTAGTCTAATATAGATATCGGTTTGAAATTATCATTTAATGCTACGAGTGTAAATACTCCTGTCACTACCTGGATGCGTTCATCCTCTCTCATCTTCTCTCTATACACATTGACACGGATGCGAATACTCGTAGTACCGATAGACTCTACCTCGCCTACCATCTCTACTAATGAGCCTGCTGGTATCGGCTTGCTGAAGTCAATCTTATCACTGCTAACAATCACAAAGTTCTTTCTACAAAAACGAGTAGCAGTCATAAATGCTGTCTCTGTCATCATCATGATAACTCGTCCACCGAACATCGTGTTATGATGATTAGTAGTATCTGGAAATACTACCTTAAAGACACTAGTGATTGCCTTCGATTTGCGTTCTTCTATCTCTGCTTCTATTAACATAGTTATATTCGTTAATCCTACAGTATTCAGACAATACTATAGACTAGATAGAAATCTATCAAACTGCTATTCGAGAAAATGATTTGGAATTAAATGAAAAGATACAATGTGCTTATCCTAGATTATATAGACTATAATCTCATGGATTAAATAATAAACACATTCCAACTTGACATAAAGCTCTAAACCGCGAAAGCATAGTCTATAAACAGAATTAGGCAGGTCTCCTGACTTGTAACTATTTTTTATCGTCCTTCCCATTACTTAAGTAATAACAGTGGATCACTTGGATAAAAAATTAATGAGTTACTTACAGTTGCGCGACAGTTCGTGATTCTCACACGATTCCCTTTTCATATACAACTAAGTATAACCTATTTCTATGGAATTAATACTGTATTATTTTCTAATACTGTGGCGAAGATAGTAATTCTTTTGAAACATCCAACATATTTTAATCAAACAAAGCCACATAAACTAAGAAGTCTATGTGGCTTTTATCATTGCATAAGTCGATATATTTAAACTAAGCTATTTTCTTTTTTGCCCAATTTAGGACATCTATATAGAGAATACTTCTCACATAAAATCTATTTGTATAGAGCTCTTCAGTTTCTTTTACAAATCGCTCTAAAACAACCTTCTGATCTTTAGCCGATGCCCCTAATAGCCCTTCGAATAGCCTCATAAAGGTATCGTGTATCTGTGTTTTATTTTTCATTTTTTTCATCAAGGTTCTATTGGCTTTAATAAAATCTTCATAATACTGATCTTGCCCTGACTCATACTGTGCCATTAGAGATAAGATGCGGGTGTGGAATAGTAAATCTTCTTGTACAGAATAGTCAGATTTGTTCAAAATGCGCGCTGTATAAGCAAGTGAATCTTCATACTTCTTGTACCCAAAATACAATGAGGCTACTTTAAAATACAGAATATGGAAGTGATGCTCATCGATCATATTTCGATATTCATTAATACCACGCTGTAATTGCTTGACAAAAAGTAAACTGCCATTATAAGTCTGTTGTATAAACTCTATATTCAGCTTATTACTAAACTGCAATAAGAATCGCTGAGAATCTATATTCATAGACTGAGGGAAACTCTCTAAAGCCAATTGTTCTTCTAACTTAGCATTCCAATAGATATATTTATCCACTGATTTAAACAACAATAAAATTTTAAATAAATAAGAATTCCCTTTTAAATACCATATAGGATGACTCTGTATCATCTTAGGATGCTCATAGAATAGCGTTACCCATAGCTTAGCATATTTATAAGCATTGTGATAATCTTGGATTAGAAAACATAGCCACACATGTGCTTTAAAGTACCACAACTTCTCTCTAAAGTTAAGCACCTTCACATCTATATCTAAGAGCTGATCACTAAATCGGGTAATTAGTTCTTGCTTATCCTCCTCACTTTTAGCATACCCTGAGGTAAGCATCTCGTTATAGAACTTCAGTGATAGATTAGATAACTTAGTCGCATAATAGTTCTGTATAATCAGGTCATTAGACTGTGCGATAAGCTCGTCTGCACGCCCCGTAATACTACGAGTGATATACTGAGATTCGATTACCTTTTCTAGTTCTATAATCTCTAGAGCTAGGCTTTTCTCCTCTACATCTAAAGCGATTTGTTTCGCCTTGTCTAATATCTTTAATCCTTGTTTATGCAACCCTTTTTGATATAAGATAGTTGCAAAATCTAATTGTTCACGTATCTGTATTCTTACGTTTTTCTTACTAGGATTCATACGAAGGCTAGCCAAAATAGCTTTATACAGATTTGCTTTTAAGTTGGATAATTGCTGCTTACTCGTTATTTTTTGTTTGAGAATAACTTGCTCATCATACTCCTCCATCTTATCCATCGCATTAAATAGTGAGATGAATTTAGCATCTGCATTATTCTGCAACCTATTCACATATAAAGTAAATTGACGTTTCTCTGACCTTGTCAAAGATTTTATCAATATAAATAACCAGTCTTTTCCCCAATTTGACATTGTAATAAAAAATATTTTAACAAACTCAAAAACAACAACTTAGATATTGAAATTAGTTTTTTAACATTGTAGTTTTTGTTTTTTTGATAAAGTTAACAAAAAGCTTTTATACACTTTTGTCTAAAGTTATTTAAAAACATAAAAATATGAAAACTGAAAAGATTGAGATTTTTGACACCACATTAAGAGACGGAGAACAAGTACCTGGTTGTAAACTAGATAAACAACAAAAGTTAACTATTGCTCAGCAACTCGATGAATTAGGTGTTGATGTGATTGAGGCAGGTTTTCCTATTTCTAGTCCTGGTGACTTTGAGGCTGTTCAGGCGATTAGTAAAATCGTTAAAAACGCTAAAATATGTGCACTTACTCGTGCGAATACAAAAGATATAGATTCGGCAGCTAAAGCATTAGAGTTTGCACAAAAACCAAGAATACACACAGGTATCGGTACATCTGACTCACATATAAAATACAAGTTTAACTCAACACAAGAGGCTATTATAGATCGTGCTGCAGAAGCTGTAGTTTATGCTAAAAAATATGTGCATGATGTAGAGTTCTACGCTGAGGATGCTGGTAGAACTGATAATGCTTATCTAGCGAAAGTATGTGAGGCAGTAATCCAAGCAGGGGTGACAGTGATCAATATCCCAGATACTACGGGATACTGTCTACCTACAGATTATGGAACCAAAATCAAATACCTAAGAGATCATGTCAAAGGAATAGAAAACGTCATCTTATCATGCCATTGTCACAATGATCTAGGTATGGCTACTGCTAATTCTATCGCTGGAATAATCAATGGAGCTAGACAGATAGAATGTACGATCAATGGTATAGGTGAACGCGCAGGTAATACTGCTCTAGAGGAAGTGGTCATGATCTTAAAACAACATGAGAATTTAGGCTTTCATACCGATATTAATACGACGTTGTTAAACCACTTAAGCCAGTTGACTTCTTCTACGATGGGCATGGTAGTCCAACCGAATAAAGCTATCGTAGGTGCGAATGCCTTTGCTCACAGTTCTGGTATTCATCAAGATGGAGTGATTAAACGAAGAGACACTTATGAGATTATAGACCCTAAAGATGTAGGTGTAGATGCCTCTTCTATTATTCTAACAGCACGTAGTGGTAGATCTGCCTTAGCGTACCGCTTCAAGAATATCGGATATGACGTTACTAAAACCGAATTAGATACCTTATACGAATATTTCTTAGGCGTAGCAGATACTAAAAAAGAAGTAACCGAAGTAGACTTATTTGCCATTATGAATATGTACACACAGAACCAGATTATTAAACACGCCTAAACAAACAAAGAAAATGAGTAAAACACCAAAAACATTATTTGACAAGGTATGGGATGCCCATGTCGTAGAAAGTATTGAGAACGGTCCGGATATATTATATATAGATAAACATCTAATTCATGAGGTAACGAGTCCACAAGCCTTTGATGAACTAAAGAAGAGAGATATTCCTGTCTTTAGACCTCAACAAATCATCGCTACAGTGGATCACAATGTACCTACTCTAAATCAAGAATTACCAATAAAAGATCCTTTATCAAAACAGCAAGTAGAACAATTAGCAATTAACTGTAAGGAAAACAACATTACTTACTATGATTTAGGACACCCATACCAAGGAATAGTGCATATTATCGCACCCGAACTTGGTATTACTCAGCCAGGTATGAGTATGGTCTGTGGAGACAGTCATACTTCTACTCATGGCGCATTCGGAACTATTGCCTTTGGTATCGGGACGAGCCAAGTAGCGCAAGTATTCGCTAGTCAATGTATCTTAATGAATAAACCAAAGACTATGCGTATCACTGTAAATGGTAAGCTTAATGCTCATGTACAGCCAAAAGATGTGATCTTATACATCATCTCTCAGGTAGGTACAGATGCAGGTACAGGATACTTCTGTGAATATGCTGGTAACGTATTTGAAGAGATGAGTATGGAAGGGAGAATGACGGTCTGCAATATGAGTATAGAGATGGGAGCTCGTGGAGGAATGATAGCTCCTGACAAAACTACTTTTGACTATGTAAAAAATAAAACCTTTGCTCCTCAAGGAGAAGAGTGGAATCAAAAAGTAGCGTATTGGTCAACGTTACCAACAGATAAGGATGCGAAATTTGACTGTGAATATCACTTCAATGCTGAGGATATCAAGCCGATGATTACTTATGGTACTAACCCAAGTATGGGAATAGACATAGATACGTTCATTCCATTCAATAAAAATGAATCAGAAGAGAAAGCTCTTAATTATATGGGATTATTACCTGGTCAGGCTATTGATACGATACCGATTAAACACGTATTTATAGGTAGTTGTACGAATGCGAGAATAGAAGACTTTAGAGTAGCTGCTTCTTATATTAAAGGAAAGCAAATCTCTAAAGACATCAATGCTCTAATAGTACCTGGTTCACAAAAAGTAGTCGCTCAGATTAAAGAAGAAGGACTAGATATAGTGTTCCAAGAAGCTGGTTTTATAATTAGACAACCAGGCTGTTCTGCTTGTCTAGCGATGAATGAAGACAAGATACCATCAGGCGAATTCTGTGTTTCTACTTCAAATAGAAACTTCGAAGGAAGACAAGGACAAGGAGCTCGTACCTTATTAGCAAGCCCATTAACAGCAGCTATCGTAGCTGTAGAAGGAAAGATTACTTACTCTAAAATGAATGAATATGCAAGCCTTAACTAAGATAACATCTACCGCTACTCCATTAGCTATAGAGAATATAGATACAGATCAGATCATACCTGCTCGTTTCTTAAAAAGTATAAACAGAGAAGGCTTCGGTGATAATCTATTTAGAGACTGGAGATATAACAATGATGGTAGTGAGAAAAAAGACTTCTCTCTAAACAACCCTAAATACGCTGGTGAAATATTAATCGCTGGTAATAATTTTGGGTGTGGAAGTAGTAGAGAACACGCAGCATGGGCTTTATCTGATTATGGTTTTAAAGTGATTGTGAGTAGTTACTTTGCAGATATCTTTAAAACGAATGCTTTAAACAATGGTGTACTTCCTATTATGGTAAGTAAGGAGTATCTCTCTTACTTATTTAATGAAGTACAAAATAACCCTAATGTAGAGATAGATGTGGATGTGGAACAACAGTCTATTACAGTCAATAATCAAAAAGAGCACTATGAACTAGATCCGTATAAAAAGATCTGTTTGCTAAATGGATATGACGACATAGACTTCTTAATTGCTAAAAAGGATGCAATAAAATCCTTTGAACAAACTAAATCGTACTAGACATGATGAACAAATACAATATAGCGGTATTATCGGGAGACGGTATAGGCCCTGAGGTAATCCACGAGACAATAAAAGTATTAAACGCAGCGGCACAGACCTATGTGTTCCAATTACAATATCACGAAGCACTAATCGGAGCTATTGCTATAGACGAAACAAACAATCCTTTGCCACAGGAAACATTAGCTAAATGCAAGGCTTCGGATGCTGTGCTTTTTGGCGCGATTGGGGATCCTAAATACGATAATGATCCGTCTGCGAAGATACGCCCTGAGCAAGGGTTACTTGCTCTTAGAAAAGAATTAGGCCTTTATGCTAATGTACGTCCTGTAAAAGCGTATCAAAAGCTGATCAATAAAAGCCCTTTAAAAGAAAGCATCATTCAGGGAACTGATATGGTAATTTATAGAGAATTAATTAGCGGTATCTACTTCGGAGACAAAAGCACTTCTGCTGACGGCAAGTCAGCAGTAGATATCTGCTCGTATCATCAAGAAGAAATAGAAAGTATCGCTCGTCTAGCTTTTAAAACTGCTAAACAACGTAATAATAAAGTGACACTTATAGATAAAGCAAACGTATTAGAAACTTCTAGGCTGTGGAGAAAAGTAGTGAAGACCATTGCTATGGAGTTCCCAGAAGTTGAACTAGACTTTATGTTTGTAGATAACGCGGCTATGCAATTAATCTTAAACCCAAAACAGTTTGACGTTATTCTAACAGAAAATATGTTTGGAGACATTATTTCTGATGAAGCTAGTGTTATCGGTGGCTCTATTGGCTTATTGCCTTCTGCATCTATCGGAGAAGAAAGCGCTTTATTCGAGCCTATTCACGGTTCTTATCCACAGGCAAAAGGACTAGGAATCGCTAATCCTATTGCTTCCATATTAAGTGGAGCTATGATGCTAGAACATTTAGGCGAACACGAAGCTGCTGAAGCTATAGAGGATGCAGTACTACACTGTATCAATGCAGGAGTATTAACTACTGACTTAGACAAGACTTCTAAATTTATTACATCTGATATCGGTGACTATATCTGTAACCATATTCGATACAGAACAGGATATCGATATCAAGATAATATCCCGTATCACAAATCAACGATTATATAAACAGAAAAGAGCTCCTTAATGGAGCTCTTTATTATTTTGTTCTGCTCATTTGATGAGCTTGTATATCTTCGTATATCTTTACCGTCTGCATAGTGGTAAAAGCTTTCATCTTATTCAGCATATACTGTCCATGTTCTCCCATTTCTGGTTGTACTTTCGGCTTTCGCTTATCACTTCCTACCCAAGTATAATAATATGTTTTATCATTCTCAACCGCCACTATCCCCCACAGAGTCAACCACATAACTATAGTCATTTAGACCAAATCTATAAGACTTAGTATTACAAAACAGATTATCTCCTGTATATTTATAATTCGCATCAGATAAAATATAATTATTATATTATCATAAAAGATATTTTATTTCAAAACTATACTATATTTGTTTTAGTTTAAAAAAGTATAATTAAGTAAAATCTTTTGTCTTCATTATTATTTCTAATCAAAAACGAAAGATAAGTTAACTCTCTTCAATAACAGCTTCATATTGATTTCATTTACTTCAATACGAAGTTATAATTTTTTATTGTTTCAATATGAAAATATATTATTTAGTACAAGCTCATACAAATCCATCACAGTTAAAACGTATGATAAGTCAATTGACAGATGATCAAGTTTTTTTTCTAATTCACATTGATTCTAAAACTTCTATCGATATATTTAAAGAAATTAGTTATAAAAAAAACATACATTTCATAGAGAACAGAGTTAACTGTATTTGGGGAGATTTTTCACAAGTTCAAGCAACACTTAATCTAATACAAAATTTAAAACTATTTCCTGTACAACCAGAAGATAGAATAGTCTTAATTAGTGGACAAGATTACCCCCTAAAAAACGCGAAAGAGATAACAAAATTTTACTCTGAGAATATATCAAAAGATTTCATTGAATTTTTTGTAGCTAAAGAAAAACATTACCGCCCTTACTTAAACTTCAAAGGTTACAAAGTTAACAGAAGTGATAAAAGAGGTGATTATGTAATTTTTAAAAAACATAACTTTACAGGTATATACAAATCACTACTTAAAAGGTGCTTTAAATTTAAATACTTAAAGTATTTTTTTACAGAAAAAAAACTCAATCCATCTATAACGTTTTACAAAGGCTCTCAATGGTGGTCATTGAGATATGATACATTGCAAAAAATAGTAGATTTATACAATTCTAATTATGATGAATTTTATAATTTCTTTAAAGTATCGTTTTGTTCTGATGAATATTTTTTTCAAACTCTATTAGTACAAGTTATGAAAGATGATATCGATATTAAAGTCGAATCTTTACTAACATATATAGATTGGGATAGAACGAATGTTCCTCTACCAGTTACTTTTACAATCGAAGATAAGGAGTTTTTAAAAACAGCTTCAGACAATTTTCTTTATGCAAGAAAATTCGATACTACAAAAGATAAAGAAATATTAGATTGGATAGATTTGAAGTTGTTAAAGTAGAAAACAATCACTTAAAAAATCTAATCATGAAAAGAATGAAAATATTTTTCAAAAACGTTTTGTAAGAGTAAAAAGACTTTTATATATTTGCACTCGGTTTTTAAGCAACAGCTAATTCAAATAAACCAGTTAGATTAGTAAAATTAAGATTTAAAGATAAAAGCAATGAGCAAAAGAACGTTTCAACCATCGAATAGAAAAAGAAGAAACAAACATGGTTTCATGGATAGAATGTCTACTCCTAACGGTAGAAAAGTATTAGCTGCTAGAAGAGCTAAAGGAAGACATAAATTGACTGTTTCTTGTGAAACAAGACATAAAAAATAATGTTTGATTCAAACATAAATAAAGGTGTTACTATTATTCGTAACGCCTTTTTTTATACTTTGTCGTAAAACATATCATCTATCACACACAACAACACTAAACTTACTTCACTCACAACGAAGTATTTAACATAACAACACAATTAAAATGCCCAAAGACAATTCTATCAAAACTGTATTAATCATTGGTTCTGGACCAATCATTATCGGACAGGCTTGTGAATTCGATTACTCAGGTTCACAATCAGCAAGATCTTTAAGAGAAGAAGGAATTAAAGTTATTTTGATTAACTCTAATCCTGCGACAATTATGACTGACCCATCTATGGCAGATCATATTTACTTAAAACCACTGACAGCAAGATCTATTATTGAGATTCTTGTAGCTCATCCTGAGATTGATGCTGTATTACCTACTATGGGTGGTCAGACAGCACTAAACTTATGTTTAGAATGCGATGAGAAAGGTATATGGGCAGACTTCGGAGTTCGCCTAATCGGTGTTGATATCAACGCTATTAACATCACTGAAGATCGTGAGCAGTTCAAACAACTTCTAGAAAAAATAGATGTTCCTGCAGCTCCTGCAAGTACAGCTACCTCATTCTTAGAAGGAAAAGAGATCGCTCAAAAATTTGGTTTCCCATTAGTTATTCGTCCTTCATTTACCTTAGGAGGTACTGGAGCAGCTTTCGTTCACAAAGAAGAAGACTTCGACGATTTATTAACTTATGGATTAGAAGCTTCTCCTATCCACGAAGTTTTAATTGACAAAGCTTTATTGGGATGGAAAGAATACGAATTAGAATTATTACGCGACAAAAATGATAACGTAGTAATCATCTGTACTATCGAGAATATGGACCCTATGGGTATCCACACAGGAGATAGTATCACAGTAGCTCCTGCTATGACATTATCAGATAGAACATTCCAGAGAATGCGTGATCTATCGATCAAGATGATGCGTAGTATCGGTAACTTCGCTGGAGGATGTAACGTACAGTTCGCTGTATCACCAGACGAAAAAGAAGATATCGTAGCTATTGAGATCAACCCTCGTGTATCTCGTTCTTCTGCATTAGCTTCTAAAGCGACTGGTTACCCTATCGCTAAGATTGCAACTAAACTTGCATTAGGATATACACTTGATGAATTACAAAACCAAATTACTAAATCTACATCTGCTTTATTCGAGCCGACTTTAGACTATGTAATCGTTAAAATACCTCGTTGGAACTTTGACAAATTTGAAGGCGCTGATAGAACATTAGGTCTTCAAATGAAATCTGTAGGTGAGGTTATGGGTATCGGACGTTCATTCCAAGAAGCTTTACACAAAGCAACTCAATCATTAGAGATTAAACGTAATGGTCTAGGAGCTGACGGTAAAGGATACACTAACTATGATCAAATTATCGATAAACTTACTCACGCAAGTTGGGATAGAGTTTTCGTAATCTATGATGCAATCCAACACGGTATTCCATTAAGTAGAATACACGAAATCACTAAAATCGACATGTGGTTCTTAAAACAATACGAAGAACTATATATGTTAGAAAAAGAGATTTCTAAATATACACTTGAAACTCTACCTAAAGATTTATTACTAGAAGCAAAACAAAAAGGTTTTGCCGATAGACAAATCGCTCATATGCTAAATACACTTGAGAGTAAAGTACACGACTTACGTGATACAATGAACATTCAACGTGTGTTTAAATTAGTAGATACTTGTGCTGCAGAATTCCCTGCTAAGACTCCTTACTACTACTCTACGTTCGAGGCTGAAATCGAAAGACCTGACGGTACACGTTATGTCTCTAACGAAAGCATCGTAACAGATAAGAAAAAGGTAGTGGTACTAGGTTCAGGACCTAACCGTATCGGTCAAGGTATCGAATTCGATTACTCATGTGTACACGGAGTATTGGCAGCTGAAGAGTGTGGTTATGAAACAATCATGATTAACTGTAACCCAGAGACAGTATCTACTGACTTTGATACAGCGAACAAATTATACTTCGAACCGGTATTCTGGGAGCATATCTATGACATCATCCAACACGAGAAACCAGAAGGTGTAATCGTGCAGTTAGGTGGTCAAACAGCTCTTAAACTAGCTGAAAAACTAGAGAAGAATGGTATTAAGATCTTAGGAACTAGTTTTGACGCATTAGACTTAGCAGAAGACAGAGGACGTTTCTCTGAATTATTAGAGCAATTAGATATCCCATTCCCTCAATTCGGTGTTGCTAAGACAGCTGAACAAGCTAATAAACTAGCAGATCAATTAGACTTCCCTCTACTAGTAAGACCTTCTTATGTATTAGGAGGACAAGGAATGAAGATCGTTATCAACAAAAAAGAATTAGAGGAACACGTAATCGAATTACTGAACTCTATTCCTGGTAACTCATTATTACTTGACCACTATCTAGCAGGAGCTATTGAAGCTGAAGCAGATGCTATCTGTGACGGTGAGAATGTACACATCATCGGTATTATGGAGCATATAGAACCATGTGGAGTTCACTCTGGTGATAGCCACGCTATGTTACCTCCATTTAACTTAGGTGAATATGTGTTAAACCAAATTAAAGACCACACAAGAAAAATTGCTGTAGCTTTAAAAACAGTTGGTTTAATCAACATTCAGTTTGCTATCAAAGATGATATTGTATATATCATCGAAGCTAACCCTAGAGCATCTAGAACAGTTCCATTCATCGCTAAAGCGTATGGAGAACCTTATGTAAACTACGCTACTAAGGTAATGCTAGGACACAACAAGGTAACTGATTTTGACTTTAATCCACAATTAAACGGATACGCAATCAAAACTCCAGTATTCTCTTTCAACAAGTTCAAAAATGTAAATAAAGCATTAGGACCTGAAATGAAATCTACAGGAGAAAGTATCTTGTTTATCGAAAACTTAAGAGACGATCAATTCTATGAAATCTATTCTCGTAGAAAAATGTACTTAAGTAGATAATACTAAAAAAGCCCACTTGATAAAAGTGGGCTTTTTTTATTTATTTCTAGAGTATCCTTCTCTTTTATCTACTCTACTATTATAATATTTATAATAAATACCTCCTGCACATACCTCATACTCTCCAAATTCTATAGAGTCATAAGCTGAAATTATAAAAATAGAGCTAAGTAATACATTTCGATCTTTCATTACAAACTTTTTAAGACTTGTCATAGCTTCAGGGCTCATAAAAACATTCCCATCTGCTATAGACTGTGTTTCATCCACTTGTGTAAAATTACAAGCAATATATCCATCCATCTGAGTTAGTTTTTCTTTTAAATCTCTTTTCTTTTTGCTTTTCGATTCTTGCTTAATATCACTCTGTATAAGTGTATCATTAACATGAATAAAAACAAAAGAATTAGCAAATAAACTTGAGGTCATAAATAATAACCATACACATAAAAAGTTTCTCATAATAAATATCTTTAAAATTATAGCCTGATATTAAAGATATAACATTTAACAATACAAAAACCTAAATTACAAACACTAAAATCCATAATATAGTTTTGCTAAAATCCATAGCAATACTACACTCTGTTATACAGACATTATTTACTACTTTTGACTATCTAACTTCATTGTCAAAAAACATGTCACAAGAAATATTAATAGGCTTATTAGCTATTCTAATTATCGTTGCTTTTTTTATTGGTAAATCAGGTAAAAAAGAAACTACCTCATCTGGAGATCTTATTAGACTACAAGCAGACAACGACTTTAAAGATAAACTGATAGATCAACTAAAAAGCGAAAAGAAAACAATAGAAGAAAACTTAGAGATTATCCGATTAGATAATCAGGAACTAATAGCACGTATATCTATTCGCGATACAGAATACATTAATTTACAAGAACGATTAGAATCACAACAACAAGAGACTGCTAATCTTCAAGAGAAGTTCACAAAAGAGTTTGAGAACCTCGCTAATCGAATATTAGAGGAGAAAAGTGATAAGTTCACTAAACAAAACAAAGCTAGCTTAGAAACGCTATTATCACCTCTACAAGAGAAAATACAACACTTCGAACAAAAAGTAGAACAAACACATAAAGAAAGTATTGATCATCATGCTGCATTGCGTCAACAGATATTTGGGTTACAACAACTAAACCAAAAAATGAGTCAAGAAACCCTTAATCTAACAAAAGCACTAAAAGGGGATAATAAAATGCAAGGAAACTGGGGAGAGATGATTCTAGAAAGTGTACTTGAAAAATCTGGTTTAGAAAAAGGTAGAGAATATGAAACTCAACAAAGCTACACTTCTGAAGAAGGTAATAGACTACAACCCGATGTTGTAATCTACTTACCTGACAATAGACATATGGTAGTCGACTCTAAAGTATCCTTAGTTGCTTATGAACAGTATATCAATACTGTAGATATCGAAGAACAAAAACGCTATCTACAAGAGCACTTAATTTCTTTAAAAAGACATATAGAAGGATTATCTGAAAAGAATTACCACGAACTATACAGAGGTACAAGTCCTGATTTTGTATTGCTATTTATCCCTATAGAGACAGCCTTCTCGATAGCAATTAACGCAGATAATACACTATACACTAAGGCTTTTGAAAAAAACATCGTCATAGTAACCCCTTCTACTCTATTAGCAACATTACGCACAATAGAAACAATGTGGAGTCAACGCAAGCAACAAGAAAACGCTTATGAAATAGCTAGACAAGCAGGCTTGCTATATGATAAATTTGTTGGACTAGTTACAGACTTACAAAAAGTAGGAAAGAAGATAGATGAATCAAGAAATGAATATGACAATGCCTTCAATAAATTAAGTGAAGGAAAAGGAAACTTGATAACTTCTGTGCAAAAATTAAAAGACATGGGCGCCAAGGCTAAGAAAAGCTTAGATTCACAAATTTTAGACAATGCTATTGATAACCTTTAATTTAAATAGATAAAATATTAAGAGAAGTTTATTTTATTAAAAAATCATTAGAAATTTTAAAGTACACTTTGTATAGATTACCTTTGCATAGTTTTTAAGAAAATATTATACTAACTACTTAATAAGCTTCGATCTATGACTTTTAAAGACATGCACCCAGCAGATATTGCTGAAGCAATTACAGAGATGAAAAGAACCGATAGAAACCTTGCGTTTCTAAAGCTTTCACCTGACTTAAAAGTTGAAGTATTCTCCTTTTTAGATATTAATATTCAAGAGGAAATAGTACGTAGCATGACTAGAGAAGATTATGCAGATGTACTTAATAACTTAGAACCCGATGACCGTACAGAGTTATTAGAAGATTTCCCAGATGAATTAATTAAATACTCTATCAACTTATTAAATGATAAAGAAAAGCAAATTGCACTTAACTTAATAGGATATAAAGAAGATAGTATTGCTCGTTTAATGACTCCTTTATACATACAAACAAAGGCTAACAAAACAGTTAGACAAGTTTTAGATCATATCAAGGTGTATGGTAAAAAAGCCGAAACATTAAACTATATCTATGTAGTAGATGATCACAATAGATTAATTGATGACTTAAAACTAGGTGAATTAGTTCTAGCAGACGAAAATACACTAATAGCAGACTTAATAGACAATACATTTGCTTCTATTACAAGTACTACAAAAACAGAAGATGCTTTTGATATATTCGAGAAATACGATCGTTCTGCACTACCGATTATTACTGAAAGCGGAGTACTTGTGGGTATAGTAACCTTCGATGATATCTTAGATGCTATTAAAGATAGAGATACCGAAGATATCCAAAAGTTCGGGGGTATGGAAGAGTTAGATTTATCTTATACACATACACCACTATTCGAATTAGTACGAAAAAGAGCTGGTTGGTTAATTATATTATTTTTAGGAGAAATGTTAACCGCTTCAGCCATGGGACATTTTGAAGATGAAATAGAAAAGGCAGTTGTCTTAGCACTATTCGTTCCTTTAATCATATCTAGTGGAGGTAACTCAGGTTCACAAGCAGCTTCTCTTATTATACGCGCTATGGCATTAGGAGAGCTAAAGTTAAGTGATTGGTGGTATGTAATGCGAAAAGAGGTTGCCTCAGGAGTTATGCTAGGAGGTATCTTAGGAATTATAGGTTTCGTGAGAATCTTTATTTGGCAAGAAGCAGGTATCTATGACTACGGAGAGCATTGGATTGCTATCGGACTAAGTGTATCAGTCTCTTTACTATTCATTGTGTTATGGGGTACCTTATCAGGTTCGTTAATACCATTTATACTAAGAAAGTTTGGAATGGACCCTGCTACTGCATCAGCTCCGTTTGTTGCTACACTAGTAGACGTTTCTGGATTAATAATCTACTTCTCTATAGCAGCAATGTTCTTATCAGGAAAGATATTATAATAAATAAGTATAACTAAAAAAAAGCGAGTAAACATTTGTGTTTACTCGCTTTTTTTATATAACCTTACTTTAAGGTAAGAGGTTTTTCAGCTTCTAATACAGGAGCATTAGAGTTATTATAAATCTGAGGCTCATTATTTTTATTATAACTAACTAGAGCTTGCTCATACTCTTTTTTATACTTGTCTTTATCTGAAGTCAATTTATCTTTTGTTCCACAAGAAATAAATAATATACTTATTGATAGTGTAATATACGCTACTCTCATACTATCTAGTTTAAAGGTTGATTCTCTTAAAGATAAACTTTAAATTAATAGATACTACTCCTCTTCTCTAAATTTGACTTTTTTCATATTTGGTAACAAAGCTGCTATAATCCCTATTAAAGGTAAATAGGCACAAATCATATAGATATTCTCAATAGAAGTACGATCAGCCCACCATCCTAAAACAGCAGATCCTAAACCTCCCATACCAAAAGCAAAGCCATAAAACAAACCTGATACCATCCCTATTTTACGTGGTAATAGCTCTTGTGCATACACTAATATAGATGGGAATGCTGAGGATAGGATTAAACCGATAATCACAATTAATATACCTGTCCACTCTAAAGAAGCATAAGGTAGTAACATCGTGAACGGAGCTACTCCTAATACTGAGAACCAAATAATATATTTACGTCCTACCTTATCTCCAAAGAAACCGCCTATTAAAGTTCCTGCTGCCACAGCTAACAAGAAGTAAAAAAGATAAACCTGAGCTTGTACTTCACTTATACCAAACTTATCCATTGTATAAAACTGAAAATAACTAGAAATACTAGCTACATAGAAATACTTAGAAAAGATAAGTAATAATAAAACTACAATAGATGTCCATACTCTTAACTTAGAAAGTTCAGGAATACGAATAACTTTCTTCTTCTTACCAACTTGACTCTTTAATACATCTTTATACCATCCACCAATAAAAGCATATACAAATTGAGCAATAAAACCAACAACTAAGAACCATAGTAAATGTTGTTGTCCTTTTGGTAATACAACCCAAGCTACTAATAATGGTGCTAAAGCTGTTCCTGTGTTACCTCCAATCTGGAAAATAGATTGTGCTAAACTACGTTTCCCTCCTGAAGCTACATAAGATACCCTAGATGACTCTGGATGGAATATAGAAGATCCTATTCCTATTAATATAACAGCACATAGTACCATTGCATAAGAAGGGGCGTAACTAAGTAAAATCACTCCAAGCATAGAACAAATCATACCAATCATTTGTGAATAAGGTTTTGGATGTTTGTCTGTATAAGTTCCTACTAAAGGTTGAAGTAAAGAGGAAGAAACTTGATAACAAAAAGTGATCATTCCGATTTGTGCAAATGTTAAGTTATAGTTAGTCTTTAATAGAGGATAGACCGCTGGTACTATAGCTTGTAGAAAATCATTACATAAGTGTCCAAAGCTTATTGCTAATAGAATTGGAAAGACTGTTTTTTGATTTACTGTTTGTTCATTGATTTTGTTTACTAATGTTTTGGGTGCAAAAAGTTTAGTATTCATTACGTCATTTTTCGTTAAGCCCAAATATAATAGGTTGTACATATACTGTCCTAACCGTTCAAATAAATTTCGAAATATGCCTATTTTTAGTACTTTTACCTTTTATCATTACACCAACCCAATAGATTCTTAAAAATGTCACAGCATAATTATAATAAATCAGCGTTAACTGAAAACGAAGGTATTGAACAACCTAATACTACGGATCAAGATGCTATAGCTAAGTTTCAAGCTAGACGCAGACAGAAGATATCTACTGTTGAAATTATTCAGAGAATCATTAACAATGATAAAGTAGCCTTAAGTCAAGGTATCACACTTATTGAGAGTTTAAATCCACTGCATCACGCACAAGCAGACGAAATAGTACAAGGATGTCTTCCTTATGCTAATAAATCTGTCCGCATTGGTATAACAGGTGTACCTGGAGTTGGGAAAAGTACATTCATAGAAGCCTTCGGTCTCTTACTGACTAAAATGGGTAAAAAAGTAGCTGTATTAGCTATTGATCCTAGTAGCAGTATCACTAAGGGAAGTATCTTAGGAGATAAGACACGTATGGAAGAACTAGTCCGAGAAGAGAATGCTTTTATACGCCCATCAGCTTCTGGAGACAGCTTGGGTGGTGTAGCTAGAAAAACAAGAGAAAGTATAATCTTATGCGAAGCTTGCGGTTTTGACACTATACTAGTAGAGACAGTGGGGGTTGGACAAAGCGAAACTGCGGTACAGAGTATGGTAGACTTCTTCTTATTACTTAATCTAGCTGGTGCTGGTGATGAACTTCAGGGAATCAAAAGAGGGATTATGGAAATGGCGGATGCTGTTATTATCAATAAAGCAGATGGTGAAAATATAAAAAGAGCTCATATGGCTAAACTTGATTACAATAGAGCCTTACATCTTTTCCCTAAGAAGCCTTCTGGATGGACACCAAAAGTAAGTACCTGTAGTGCTATTGAAAACACAGGAATAAAAGAAATTTGGGACATCATCACTCAATACACCACATTGACCAAAGAAAATGGTTATTTCGACAACAGACGTCAAGAACAAAACCAATATTGGATGATGGAGACTATAAACGAAAACATATTAATGAACTTCTACAATCACCCAGAAATAAAAGCAATGCTTACTGAAAACAAAAAAGCAGTGCAAAACAGTGAATTATCACCTTTCGCAGCTGCTCATAAAATCTTAGATCTATATTTTAACTCACAAGCTAAATAGTATTGAACTATTTAGCTTGTTCTATATTAATCTTCTTCGTCTAGTTCCTCGTCATCTACGTAACGCTCCATCTCTCTTTCGTAAAACTCACCAGCTTTTACGATCAATCCTTCCATCTCAGCTTCTATCTCAGCTTCTTCAGACTCTTCTATTGTTTCTAAGAACTCTACCTCATCAGTATTTAAGTTGATGATAAATCTAGGGAATTCTAAATGTATAATAAAAATATCCTCTGGATACTCAGTATTATCAGCTAGTACGAATTTTGGTAACTCCATATTAATTCTAATTATTATTTATTAATCTGTTTGACAATTTATGAAAACGCCAGTATAGACATATTGCAGCAGTAGTTAATCCTGCTAATAAACCTATCCATATCCCAGCTGCTCCTACACTAGTATACAATCCAAGGTAAATAGATATAGGAAAACCAATAATCCAATAAGATACAAAAGTAATTCCCATAGGCATATTTACATCTTGAAGTCCTCTAAGTGCTCCTAATGTTACTACTTGTATACAATCTGATATTTGGAATACTGCCGCTACAAGTAATAACGTGCCTGCTAATTTAATCACTTCTTGATTCATTACCGCATTTTCGATGTCATTATTATCTAAAAACAACATTGGAATATACTGATGGAATAAAACAAAAAGAATTGCAAAGCCTGTATAAATAATAACTGCCATTAAGATAATAGACCTCGCTACTACTCTTAACTTCACATAATCCTTTAATCCTCTTTGATTCCCTACTCTAATCATCGCAGCTACGCTTAGCCCACTTGCAAACATAAAAGTCATCGAAGACATACTCAATGCGATCTGATTAGCGGCCTGTGCCTCTGTACCTATCATTCCAGATAACCATACTGCTCCAACAAAAAGTGCTACTTCAAAGAAACTCATCATTCCTGAAGGAACTCCAATTTTTGTAATTTTCAGTAACATCTCCTTTTTGATTTCATGAAACTTAATATGTGATAAGAAAGGCTTAAACATCTCTTGTCTCTTCAAAGCGAAATGCATATAAATAATCATCACAATACGCGAAATAAGTGTACCATAAGCTGCCCCTAGCATACCCAATTCGGGGAAAATCCACACACCATATATCAACAAATAGTTAAATACTATATTAGTTAAGTTTGCAATTATCGTTGCATACATAGAATTTTTTGTCTGTGATTTACCATCTGCAAACTGCTTATAAGATTGATACATTACTAATGGAATCAAAGATAAAGCTACAATATCTAAGAATGGTTTAGCAAGGATCGTTACCTCCTCTGGCTGCCCCATGTGCATTAATAGAGGCTTTGCAAAAAAGATAATACTAAATAACACTACTCCTAAAATAGTACATAATGCCAGCCCATTAATAAAAATACTTCTTCCACCTTCTACATCTTTTTCTGCATCACTATGAGCTACTAATGGAGTCAAAGCTGTTGAAAATCCGACACCTAAAGCCACTGCTATAAAAACAAAACTATTTGCTAAAGAAGCTGCTGCTAATTCTGTAGCTCCGATTTTCCCCACCATAATATTATCAATCACCCCCACAATTGTATGACCAAGCATTGCTAATATAATAGGATAAGCTAAACGTATATTATACCCAAATTCTTTATAGTATACTGATAAATTCATTCACAAAAATTTTGTGCAAATATAACTACTGTATACGGAAACTCACTCTCTTAATTACACGAATAAACAAAAACATATTCTCAAACGGCAAGTTTATTGCAGTATATTTTTCTCAAACAACAAAATAAAGACACAATCCTCATGATTAAACTCACTAAAAAAATTTCACTTACAGTGTTAGCACTAAGTGCTATTTTAGTTGCAATGCCAGCTGCAGCTCAAAAGAAAGACAAGCCTTATTACCCTCAGGGATTTAGAGTAGGTTTTGGTCTAAACGGAGGTATGCCTTTAGATTCTAAATATGATGCCGCACTTGGTGTAGATGCAAGAATCCAATATGACGTTAGTCAAAAAACCTCGTTTACTTTAACTTCAGGTTATACTCATTTATTTAATGGAGATGAAGGAGATTTAGGATTAGTTCCAATAAAAGCAGGATTTAAACAGTTTTTAAACAAAAACATCTATGCTATGGGAGAATTAGGAGTAGGTATTGGTACGCACTCAGGAATGGGAAATACCTTTATTTGGTCACCCTCTATTGGTTTTGCTAATCGCTATGTAGATGTAAGTCTTCGTTATGAAAATTACAATGATTATAACACTGATCAACTTGCTGTCCGTGTAGCCTACGGATTTTCTTTAAAAAAGAAAAGCAAAAAGAAATAGAAATAGAAACATAACTGAACAATAAAGCCAATTCAATAATTGAATTGGCTTTATCATTATCTTACTCTTCATTCTTTAATTTCTCAATATACATATCCAGATCCTTTTGAATCTCAGGGTCTAGTTTAGGCAGTTTGATATCGTCATATTTACTAAATACTTCTTCTAGTATTTTAGCAAACACATAACGACAATAAGCCTTATCATCAGCAGGTAATACATACCATGGACATTCTGCTGTAGAAGTCCTATTAATAGCCTCTTCATAATACTTTTGATAGTTATCCCAGTACTCTCTTTCTTTAATATCACTAGGTTCAAACTTCCAATTGTGTTTCTCTTTTTCTAATCGACGCAATATTCTTTTCTTCTGCTCCTTCTTACTTAGGTGCAAAAAGAACTTCAAGACTATTACTCCATTATTACTGATATGTTTCTCAAAGTTATTAATCTCTTCGTAACGTTTGTCCCAAAACTCATCTGTTATATCTTCTGCTTTATTAATACCAGGTATTCTTTCATTTAAAACTACTTGTGGGTGAACTCTAGAAATCAATACATTCTCATAATGACTACGATTAAACACAGTAAACTTTCCTCTCTCAGGCAAGGTCACATAATGCCTCCAGATATAATCATGCTCTAGTTCATAAGACGTAGGTTTCTTAAAACTTTGCACCACTACCCCTCTAGCGTTAAAAGCCTTAAAAACTTCTCTAATTAAACTGTCCTTCCCAGCTGTATCCATTCCTTGTATACAGATAAGTACACTATAACGATTATGAGCATACATCACATCCTGAAATTTACCTAAGTTACGACTCAGTTTTTCCACTTTTCGAAATGCCTTGGTCATAGATAGATTTAAATCTGGTACAGTTGATAATTTTTCTAGCTCAACTTTATTGTCTATTCTATATTTTTCTTCTATATTCATTCTCAGAAATTTTTAAGCTTAAATTACTATTTTATTTTAATTTACTCCGCTTTTACATAACATTTATTCTATGAAACAAATTGCACTAGAACTACTTTTCCAGATATTAGGCATTGGAGCTGCATCTGGCTTAGTGTATGATGACAACCAACTCCATATCATTTCTGACAATTCTACTTACTTCTATCACTATAGTTTACAGAATAATCATCTTTATAAAACGTCTTTATCAAGTGACAATCTAAGTCAAGAGAATATAGAGAAAGCTATTAAACCTGATTATGAAGCAATCACTACAGATGGGTTAAACTACTATATTTTTGGTTCTGGCTCTAAACCGAATAGAATAAACTTAGTAGAAGTAAACGGACTGACACACGAAGTCCTTTCAGAAAACGAACTAGACATACTATATGATTCTATGAAGAGTTTTGCTAATCTAAGTGATGCTGACTTTAATATAGAAGGGGTAATTTTTGACAATGATCTATGGTATTTTTTTAATCGAGGAAATGGACCTAAAGGTGCTAATGGAGTATTCGTTGTAAAGGGTAACAACATTCTAAATGATTTTCAAATCACTTATACTCCTATGAAATTACCAAAACTTAATAAAGTACAGACTAGCTTTACAGACGCTATTAAAGTAGAAGACAAGATATACTTCTTAGCTGCTGCAGAAGATGGTCAATCAACCTATGCTGATGGAGAAATAAAAGGAACTATACTAGGCCGTATAGATACCAAAAAACTAAAAGTAGAAAAGACACTAACCATAATTAACACACATAAATTCGAAGGATTAACCTTATATAGTCAAGAAGGAAAAAACTTAGAGTTCTTACTATGTGAAGATCCTGATAATGACAAAAATGAATCAGGCATATACAAACTATCTATTAAGAATTAAATTTTCCCTTTATATCTGAACAAAAAAAGCAGAAGTAAATACTTCTGCTTTTTTAATTTTATTAGCTCTAAAGCTATATTGAATTAGTTGTTTTCGTTTGTCTTAACCTTCTGTTGGTCCAGACCGCAAAGATAAAATAAAAAATACAAATACCCCACATTTTAATAAAGACATCGCTAATTTCTGTCAGTGATGCTCCGAACTGTGTAAGAGATATAAATCCTTTTACTCCTAACGTACTTGGTACCAATACAGAAACACCTTTTATCCAAGCAGGAAAGGCTATTGTAGGCCATGAAGTACCACTAAGCATTAGAGCTGGAATAGAGAATACTGTAACACTCATAATTGCCTCTTCTCTTCTCTTAAAGAAGTTTACTAAAGTCATTCCCATAAAGGTAATAGACAAGATAACAGGAATCAAAAAGATCATAATCTCAAATATATTTCCTCGTTGGGGCAAATTATAAACATGCATGATAATAAGCACCCCTACTAAAAGTAATATCATTGATATAATCAAATAAGTCAAGGCTCTTCCTAAAGTTAAAAAGACATTGCTAAAACGTCTTTTTTCAGCATAAGAAAAGACCTGAGCAAACATCCCATTCTGACGAAGTGTCCCCCCCATAATCCCCATACCTGTTAACTGTAATGTCTGTAATGCAATAATAAACACTACTGGGATAACGAATGTAGCATATCCAACATTAATATTATAAAGAGGTACAGCTGTGACATTAAATGGACGTCTAGTAGCAATAGCCTGATCCATTGGTGTGCTTTTAGCCATTGCCTTGTTCACTTCTACTTGCGCATTGAACGTTCCCATAGAGACCATCACAGCTCCTATAGTTTGCTTATAATAGAGCATATAAGACGCATCTGCATATACTGAGATAGAAGGGACTTCTCCCTTTTGCATATCACGAGTAAAATCTTTTGGTATCATTATAATACCTCTAATTTCACCTTTATCATATACTTCCTTAGCTGCATCAAAATCACTTGTATGATATACTACCTTTAACTGATGTGTAGCATCTATCATTCTACTAACCTGCTGCCCTAACTTAGCCTGATCGTGATCTACAATTGCTACAGGTAAGTCATCAAAGTTCTCATGTGAGTAGACATAAGAATAGAAGAATCCTACTAACATAAAAGATAGCATATAGGACATCACTACAGCCGAATCCGAAAAGATTAGTTTAAACTCTCGTTTACACGCTTCTGTAATTAAAGCGAAGTTAGCTATTAGACCTTTAAACATCGTATCCTCCTTTCTTCAATTTTTTATAGTACAACGGAATACACAACAATCCTACGCATACAAATATAGCTAGCGTTATGATGTAATTCTGTTGTGTATTATTATATTGAAATCCTTTAATAGCATAATCAACTGTAAAACGCATATAAGAGTGGAATGGAAAAATATAATTAAACCCTCTTATGAATGCACTCATCCCTTCTGGAGGAAACGTATATCCAGCAAAAGAAAAGGCTAGAGCTGCATAAGACCCTCCTATAGTCAGTGCTGTTCTAAGGCTAGACATAATAGAAGCCATAAAGAAAGCCATACTCTGACATACCACTACGAAAGAACAAAAGAATAAATTTATAACGAAGAAATTTCCTTTAAAAGGAACTCCGATTCGGTAATAAAGTAAACTATTCATCATGAACCCCATTAAACAGAACAGTAACGTATAAGGTAATATTCTACTTATCACAGCTACGAATACTTTATCATTACTCTGTTCTAATAATTGTTTCCCTTTATTATATCTCAACACAGATCCAAAAACATAGATAGAGATGACCATAATAATAATCTGAAATGACATTGGCATAAAAGCAAGTGTCAGATAATACCCATAACTTGTATAAGGATTATACAGCACATGGCTATTAGTACCTGTAGGCACTACAGTAGCCACAGCCTGTTCTGCCATCAGTCCACTCTGTTGTAAACTCATGATCTTTGCCCCTGCAGCTAGATTACCTGCTACCATCTGGAAATCTCTTTGTATTAATCCTGCTGGTAATAAATACTGCCCATTGTAGTAACACACTACATTAGTATAAACACCTTTCTGAGCATTTTTCTGAAAATTCTTTGGTATTATAATTAGAGCAAAAGAATCTCCTCTTCTAATTGTCTGTTGACCTTCTAGCTCATCACTTACTTCATAAGCAATGTCCATACTAGCTGTAGCATCGATCATACGTCCTAACTGACGAGACAATTTACTTTTATCTAAATCTAGTAACGTAACAGGGAGATCTCGTGAAATCCCCTGACTCAGCAGTGATGAATAAAAATAGAATAGCATCATAGGCACACCTATCATCAAGACAAGCAACCGCGGTGATGTAAACATCCTTTTACATTCACTAATAAATATAGATAAAAAACCTGTTTTAGTCATTACACCCTTTATTTCAAACTACTTTCTAATACTAAAGCACTCATACCTGGTCTAAGACCTTCTACCTTCTTAGTTGGGTAAGCTTTAATTAAGAATGTCTTCATATCAAAATCACCTTTTGTTTTCGTAGCCGTCCATGTAGCATAGTCTCCTTGAGCAGCGATATACTGTACTTCTAGCTCTACCATCTCATCCCCTAAAGCAGGAAACTTAGCCATAAACTTACTTGCCATCTTAAACTTAGGCATTAGATTTTCTTTGATATTGAAATATACCCATACATCTGACAAATCTACTAGATTGACCACAGGATAACCAGAATTCACTATTTCCCCTTTATTAGGCATGATAGTCAATACTTCTCCTTGTTGTGGAGCTTTTACATCACCTTCTCCTTTCAGAGACAACACTTCATTTACAGCACCTTGTGCTTGTCCTACCATAGCTAATGCTGCAGCTTTATCCTCTACACGAGCTCCTTTTTGTACCATTTGATACTTAGCATAAGCCGCTTTCTCTACTTCTTGTGAAGCCTTAAACTGTGTATATGCCTCATCTCTTTTTTGAGCTGGTACTACTTTCTCTTTATATAAATTCTCTACACGATTATAAGTCTTCTCTGCTAACTCTGCTCCAGCTTTTGCTTGTTGCCACATATTATAAGTCGCAGAGACTTCTTCACCTCTTGCTCCTTTATTAGCTTTAGCATCCATAGCTTGTGCAGCCTGTTTAGCTGATTCCGCCTGTAGTAGTTTAGCATCTATCTCAGGAGTGCTTATTTTTAATAATAACTCCCCAGCTTTAACTTGTTGTCCCTCCTTTACTAAAATATCTTCTACACGTCCAGGTATCTTAGAAGCCACATTAATCTGTGTAGCATCTACCTGTCCTTGAATATAGGATTCTGATGGTGCACTCATATACCATAGTGATATAATTAAAATTAAAAGCACTATAACGATAGCAACCATTGCACTTACAACTTTATTTTTCATCTTTTAAAGCTTATATTATTTTGTGTATTGTAAAAAATCATGACTTAATCCTGCTACTTCGAAAAGGGATGCCACCCCTATAGCATAATTATAATTGGCTTGTAGTTTCATTAATCTTACTCCTGACAAATTCATCTCAGCATCCACTACCTCTGTTGATGTTGCAAAACCTTCTGAGAATGCTTTAGTTCTAACACGTAGATACTCCACTGCTAATTTCTCTTGTACATTAAGATTCTTAATCTGATCTTCTTGTTTTTGAATATCTTGATACAGCTTAGCTACTAGCATCTTCACATCACTCTTCGCTTTTGTTTCGAATAATTCTACGCTTTCTCTAGTTGCTTTAGCAGCTTTAATCTCATTCTTGTTTTTAAATCCTTCGAATAACGTATAACTAACACCTATCCCTACTACCCACGGCTTACTATCTTTCTCTCCTATTAAGATAGGGTTATTATGTGCTAATATTGTTTGTCCGAATCCAAATACTGTTGGATAATTAGCAGATTGCTTTACTTTTACCCCTTGATCAGCTAGCTCTTTTTGCAATACTAATTTTTGTAGTTCTGGATAATTTTCTACAGCAGAACCTTGAAAGAAGTCAACGTTCTCTAACTGAGGTATCGAAAAGAAATCACTATCTAACGTAGCTGTAACTTCATCTACTTCTAATGTATTTGCTAAGGCTAACCTTGCTAATTTAGCATCTTTTAGCGCTCCATCTAGCTGTCTATTAGCTTCTGATACAGCCACATCAGCACTCATCTTTTCTACAGCTGCTATCATACCGTGTTCCTCTAGCTTAGTCGCATCGTGTAGATGTTTATTCATCCCCTCTAAGACTGTTCTTCTTACAGCCACAGCTTCTTCAGCTAACTTCACTGAATAATAACGTTGTGCTAATTCAGTGATTAACTTATTCTTCGTTTTTTCTAAATCTTTCTCTCCTATTTTACTCTCTATCTCATGTGCCTTTATAGCTGCGTTAATCTTTCCTCCTGTATAAAGAGGCCAAGTAGCCATAAAACCACCGAAAACCATATCTTTTTTATTAAATGACTTAGACCAGTTACCTAAGACATCTGGATTAGGTAAATGAATAAAATCTCCTATTCCATTTTTCAACCCATTTAGATCTACTCCTAACGATTTGCTAAGATATAGTCCTCCTCCGAAAGCACGCACAGAAGGATAGCGTAGCCCCTTAGTAGCTTGCCATTTATAATGGTGTACTTCTTCCTGTTTCTCTACTGCCTTAATAAGACTATTATCTTGATACATCTTATTATACGCATCTGTAAATGACAGACTCTCCTGTGCATACACAGAACTAGACATACCTATAAAGAATAATACTCCTCCTACTACAGAGAAATAATCCCTTAAATCTAATCGCTTCATGAACATACTTTCTATTTATATATTGCAAATATAGAGACTATACTCCTAATATTATATTTTACGTAAAATTACCTATAAATTTAAACTTTTTTAATACAATTAAAAATGATTAAACGCTCTTTTTAGCAATAAGCTGTACACTATATAGCAGTCTTATTTATTGAATAAAACATCTGCATCAGAGACCCTATATAAAATACTGACCTCATCACTGTAGTAATCAACCCATTACTTATATCTAAAACTATGTATCTATGTAGAATACAACTATTTTATCAAAATAATAAAACTCAAAACATATGCCACTCTATCAATATCCACAAACTAAACTTTAGAGTACAAAAAAAAGAGCAATCCTTACTGACTGCTCTTTTACGATTTTATTTTTCGATTTCTCTTAAGTTCTCCATTTTCTTATGTGCTAAGAATCCTTTGATATCTTCGAAGTGTTCTTTCACTCGTTTATTTCCAAACTCAAATACCTTCTCTGCAAGACCATCTAAGAAATCACGGTCGTGAGACACTAAAATCACGGTTCCTTCGAAGTCGCGCAAAGCTTCTTTAATGATATCTTTCGTTTTCATATCTAAGTGGTTCGTTGGCTCATCCAGAATCAATACATTATAAGGTTCTAACAGAAGTTTCACCATCGCTAAACGAGTTTTCTCTCCTCCTGATAACACTTTTACTTTTTTATGAATATCATCACCAGAGAACATAAATGCTCCTAAGATATTTTTTATCTGTGTTCTGATATCTCCTTCTGCTATTCTATCTACTGTTTCGAAAATAGTCAAATCTTCATCTAATAAAGAAGCTTGATTCTGTGCGAAGTAACCAATCTGTACATTATGTCCAATCTCAACTTCACCTTGAAAATCTATTTCTTTCATGATCGCTTTAATCATAGTAGATTTACCCTCACCATTCTTTCCTACAAACGAAACCTTCTGGCCTCTCTCTATTACAATATTTGCATCTTTAAATACAACGTGATCTCCATAAGACTTTGACATCTCTTTTACTACCACAGGATACTGTCCTGAACGTGCTGCTGGTGGAAACTTCAAACGAAGTGCAGAATTATCAATTTCGTCCACTTCGATGATTTCAAGTTTCTCAAGCATCTTTACACGAGACTGTACTTGTAAAGTCTTAGAATACGTTCCTTTAAAACGTTCAATAAACTCTGTTGTCTCTGCGATCATCTTTTGTTGCTCCTCATACGCTTTTAGCTGATGAGCACGTCTATCTTGACGCAATACTAAGTAATCAGAATACTTCGCTTTATAATCATAGATTTTACCCATCGTTACTTCGATCGTACGATTGGTAATATTATCTACGAATGCACGGTCGTGAGAGATAACCATCACCGCCTTAGCTTGGTTGATTAAGAAGTCTTCTAACCATTCGATACTTTCGATATCCATATGGTTCGTAGGCTCATCTAGTAAAATCAAATCTGGTTTTTGCAATAAGATTTTTGCCAACTCGATACGCATTCTCCATCCACCACTAAACTCTGATGTAGGTCTATTAAAGTCTTCTCTAGTAAAACCTAATCCTTTTAATATCTTCTCTACCTCTGCTTCATAGTTCACCTCTTCGATAGAATAGAACTTCTCACTTAACTCAGATACACGCTCGATTAGCTTCATATAAGCATCACTCTCATAGTCAGTACGCACTGTTAGTTGCTCATTGATATCATCTATCTCTTTCTTCATAGAGAAGATACTTGCATACGCCTTAGACGCTTCTTCCATTACAGTACAGTTATCTTCAGTCAATAAATGCTGTGGAAGATAAGCAATAACAGCATCTTTTGGTGCTGAGATATTCCCTGTAGAAGGTTTATTCACTCCTGCTACTATCTTTAATAAAGTAGATTTTCCTGCCCCATTTTTTCCCATTAAGGCAATCTTGTCGTTTTCATTGATTGAAAAATTGACACCACTAAATAAAGTAGTACCACCAAACTGAACTGAAATATCGTTAACTGTAATCATGTAACTCTGTATATCTGTTTTTGAATTAAGTTGCAAATATAGTATTTGTTAAGTACCATCTACTACATTTTAATCAATAAAAAAGCTCTGTAAAAATTAATTTACAGAGCTTTATATTTTTATAGTATCATTACTAAACTTCTTCTTGAACTCCCGTTTTCTTACCACACATAAATAGTAGTACATATCCTATGATACCACCAAGTCCTGAAGCAATTAGAATACCTAATTTCGCTTGATCTGGAAACTCAGGGTGTAGATTGATATCAAATGCTAATTCAGTAACGAATAACGACATCGTGAACCCAATAGCAGCTAAGAATCCTAATCCTAGTAAGTTAAGATAAGTCATCCCCTTAGGCATTGCTACTACTTTAAGTTTGATTAATAACGCTGTTAGTCCAGATACTCCTAACACTTTTCCTACTAATAAACCGAATGCTACTCCTAATGTCACAGCACTTAATCCACCATCTCCGATACTAATCGGAATAGCTGCATTAGCTAATGCAAACACTGGCATCACAAAGAACGCTACGAAATTATGCATACTGTGTTCTAAACGAATAGAAGCTGGTAACGCGTCTGTAGCTAAATCTTTAATATCGTGCACACATTCCATCTGATCTCCTGTAAGGTTAGGAATCTTATCGTCTGGATCTATTTTGCTGAAACGGTCTCTTAACTTGTTTAATTTTGTTACGAAGTATGACTCGTGTACTCTCGCTGTACTTGGTATAGCGAATGCCGCTAATACTGCTGCGATAGTAGCGTGTACTCCTGATAATAAGAAGCATAACCACACTCCACCGATACCGATAATCGCGTAATATATCGTGTTTCTAATTCCCACTAGATTACTGATTACTAATAATCCGAAGAACCCTAATCCCATACCTAGATTAGCTAGAGATAAGTCACTTGTATAGAACATAGCGATAACTAATACCGCTCCTAAGTCATCCGCAATCGCTAAAGCTGTCAAAAACACTTTTAACGAAGTAGGTACTTTATCACCTAATAAATATAATACTCCTAATGCAAAGGCAATATCTGTAGCCATCGGGATTCCCCAACCATGCGCAGCATCTGTTCCACCATTAAATACAGTATATACTAGAGCTGGTACAGCCATACCACCGATAGCAGCTATAATAGGTAACATCGCCTTCTTAGGAGATGATAATTCTCCAGTAGTTAACTCACGTTTTAATTCTAAACCAACCACAAAGAAGAAAATAGCCATCAGACCATCATTCACCCAATGTTTTAAAGAGTGGTTTAAAGTCATATCATTTAATGAAAACCCAATATGGTTATCATCCCAAAAACTCATGTAAGCATCTGCCCATTGTGAATTTGCCATAAAAATAGCAAATACAGCAGCTAAAAATAATACTACCCCACCAGATGTAGATTTGCTCATGAATCTACTCATGGGTTTTGCAATCCACTTGTCTGCAGGTGTCTCTCTAATTTGATCTTCCATTATGTTGTAAAATAAATAATAGCGAATATATATTTTCTCCGCATTTTACACAAATTTCTACTGTGTTTTTTACAAATAACTAAATTTACATCAGTAATAAACTTTTTATTTTAAATAATTCACATTTAATAATTAAATAGAACTGTTCCCTAAACTCCTTGCTCTTAATACAAAAAAACGTTACTTTTTTTATCAATCTAAAAAATATCTCCTAACCTTTTCGTAGACTATTTAAAAAATAAAGAAACTATACGGCTATCATATTCTAGCCTGTCTTGTTATTTTTCAATGGAATAACAGCCAAAATTATACAAACACTACTTTTATTTTTTTTGTCTTAAAGTTTATTGTTCTGGTTAGTAACACTACTGTTAGTACATACTCATCATCACCTTATAGTTCTCACTAGCTAATTTTTCTATTTCCTCTTACTATACTAGCACATTGCTAGGGGTATTCTTGCACATTCCTTCGACAAAATGGCCTTCTAGGCAAGCAAACCCCAAGGATACTCCTAGCAACCCCCTAGAAAGTGCAAGCCAAATGACATCAAGAGCAGATTTATAGGATGAGATTCTTAGTAAGCGCAGAATAAAAATAAAAGTGGATATGTAGGATGGGATTCTTCGCAGGCTCAGAAGGACAACGAGAACGGATGTGTAGGATGGGATTCTTCGCAAGCTCAGAAGGACATAGCGAACAGAAATACACTAGTGTAAAGTCACAGATTATGAATCAGTGACAACATGATAACTTTTAGCATATATTAATAATGTATAACTCTTAAGATTAAGTATATTTGTACTTTCATAAACTCATACTATGGATACAATCTTAGACTCAAATATAGAACCTAAAGCTAAACCAAAGTGGCTTCGTGTAAAACTTCCCACTGGAAAGAAGTACACTGAACTTAGAGGTTTAGTAGATAAATATAAACTGAACACAATCTGTACTTCAGGTAGTTGTCCTAATATGGGAGAATGCTGGGGAGAAGGAACTGCTACATTTATGATATTAGGAAATATCTGTACGCGTTCTTGTGGATTCTGTGGTGTAAAGACAGGACGTCCTGAGACGGTGGACTGGGATGAACCAGAGAAAGTAGCGCGCTCGATCAAATTAATGTCTATCAAACACGCTGTAATCACTAGTGTGGATAGAGATGACATTAAAGATGGAGGATCTATTATCTGGGCAGAAACTGTACAAGCAGTGAGAAGAATCAGCCCTGGTACTACAATGGAAACCCTGATACCAGACTTCCAAGGAATAGAGAGAAATATAGATAGAATCATAGAAGTAGCTCCAGAGATTGTCTCTCACAATATGGAGACGGTTAGAAGACTGACTCGTGAGGTACGTATTCAGGCTAAATATGATCGAAGCCTAGAAGTACTGAGATACTTAAAAGAAAAAGGAGTGAATAGAACTAAATCTGGTATCATGCTAGGACTAGGAGAAACGGAAGAAGAAGTAATCCAAACTATGTATGATCTAAGAGCTGTTAACCTTGACGTATTAACGATCGGACAGTATCTACAGCCTAGTAAAAAGCACTTACCTGTGAAGGAGTTTATCACTCCTGAGCAATTCGAAAAATACGAAAAGATAGGGCTAGAATTAGGATTCAGACACGTAGAGAGTGGTGCCTTAGTTCGCTCATCTTACCGAGCACAAAAACACCTTTTATAATATAAATAGGGTCGCGTATATCGCGACCTTCTTCTTTTTACACTTATGAGTAAAATAAAAATAGCAATAAATGGTTTTGGTCGTATAGGCCGTAACCTTTTTAAACTCCTTTTAGATCATCCTACCATAGAGGTAGTTGCTATAAATGATCTGGCTGATACGCAGACCATGTCTCACCTACTAAAATATGATAGTATACATGGTATACTGAATAAAGAGGTAAGTCATGACAAGGACCATATCATCGTAGATGGTAAGAAAATAGCATTCTTTAGAGAAAGTGAGATATCAGGTCTTGATTGGAAAACGCTAGATATAGACTATGTCATAGAAGCTACTGGACGTAGAAAAACATATCCCCTATTAGAGCAACATATCCAGCAAGGAGCTAAACGTGTCATCTTATCTGTACCACCAGAAGACAATGTCATCAAGACTATCGTACTCGGTGTGAATCACAATATCTTGACAGGAGAAGAGTTTATCATCTCTAATGCGAGCTGTACGACTAATAATGCTGCTCCTATGGTCAAAGTAATTAAAGAGCTATGTGGTATAGAACATGCTTACATCACTACCGTACACTCTTATACTACTGACCAGAGTCTACACGATCAACCTCATAAAGATCTGAGAAGAGCTAGAGGGGCTGCTCAGTCTATAGTTCCTACTACTACAGGAGCAGCGAAGGCACTGACTAAAATATTTCCTGAATACGAAGGCAATATTGGTGGGGGTGGTATACGCGTACCTGTACCGGATGGATCATTGACAGACATTACTTGTATCGTCAAAAGAAAAGTAGAAATAGAGGAAATCAATGCTGCATTCAAAAAAGCAGCAGAAGGAGAGCTAAAAGGGATCTTAGCCTATACTACAGATCCTATAGTCTCTGTAGATATCTTAGGGAATACAAACTCGTGTCTATTCGACTCTCAACTCACTTCTGTCTTAGACAAAATGGTAAAAGTAGTAGGATGGTATGACAACGAAATCGGTTATTCTTCTAGGTTAATAGACTTGATTACTTATTTCGAAAAGATTAAGAAGTAATTTTCATCTAAAAAAAGACATAAAAAAAGCGTTATCAATATATTGATAACGCTTTTTTTATAGTGCAATGAGAATTACTTTTTCTCATTTAATTTTTGACTCATTTCCATAGAGATCGCAGAGCGCTCCATTTGTAACTTACCAGCCATAGTCTCGATAATTACTGTAGTTTCGTGTAATTCATTGATTCTACCGTGAATTCCAGACTTAGTAACAATACGATCACCTACTTTAATACTAGCTTCATAAGCTTTCTCTTGTTTCATTTTCTTTTGTTGTGGGCGAATCATTAAGAAATAGATTACCACGAACATTAAAACTATAGGTAAAAATTGTTGTAAATTTTCCATTTGGTATTATTTATAGATTATTAATTACTACGAAGACCTACGTTAGCTTTAATCGTAAGTGTCTCATTTCCTTTTTTTGTATTCGTAACCAAAGTTACTGTTTTTTGTTGTTGTCCTTCTGCCCCTGTTTGAAACTTAACAGTTAATTTTGAAGTTTCTCCTGGCTTAATAGGTGTTTTTTGATATTCTGGAACTGTACATCCACAAGATGCTGTAGCATTAATAATAACTAAATCAGCTTTTCCTGTATTCTTTAGTTCGATCTCAGTAGTTACAGATTCATTATTTGCAATATTACCGAAATCATGTACTGTTCTGTCAAAAACAATCTCAGGATACTCTCCATTAGTTCTAGTACCTTCTACTTTAGCTGCATTCTCTCTGTCAATCAAGCTAGAAGCAGCATTGTTCTCTTTACAAGAAACTACTGTAAAAGCTAACCCTAATGTTAATAATAAAATTTTTCTCATAGTTCTTTACTTAGTTTAGAAAGGTTATAGCAATCCTTTACCGATTTTATTAAGTCTATTCTCCTCGTTATAAACTTTAGAGATATTATCTAATACTCCATTGATAAAAATACTACTTTTTGCTGTAGAATACTCTTTTGCAATCTCTAAATATTCATTAATTGTCACTTTTACTGGAATAGAGCTGAATTTTAAGAATTCACAGATAGCCATTCTCAAGATAATCGTGTCTAATTCTGCAATACGCTCAGGATCCCAGTTAGGTGTTTTATCTTCAAACTCTTTCGTTAACTCTGCAAAGTTTAAAATCGTCTTTCTGTAAAGATTAATAGCAAACTCCTGGTCTTCTGAATCTTTATAAACCTTAGGTACGATGAACTGTACGTCTCTTTCTTTTAACTTGCGAAGTTGTTTTTGGATCATGGTATTCACCACAGGAATATCGTCTAACCAAGTTAACTTACTATCTTCTAAGAACTCATAGATTTTCTCATTAGGAGCGATAACTTCTGTAAAGATGTCACATACGAACTGACGATCGTCTTCAAAAGTTACTTCACTCTTAGCCATATAAGCTTTAAAGAAAGTACTCTCTTTCACTTCGTCCAATAACATTTGGATATAGTTATCGTGTACTTGCCATGTAGTTATCTTCTTCTCCTCTATCTTATTAGATATAGAAGTAGAGTTTTCTAATAGGTCTAAAACTCTGTTCTCGATAAAACGCTTGCTTGGGTTTCGTTCTGCGGCAGTAGCTAAATGTTTTTTTTGTGCTAAGGAGATATACTCGACTTCTTTTTTTCTAATCTCTACTAAGGTAGTAATCATTAATAAGTATAGGTCTTGTATATTCTCTATACTATTGATTAGAAACTTTTCTCCTGACTGAATTTGTTCAGAATTACTTTGTTGCATTGCATAAAGCGTTTGCATAACCTTTATACGAATGTGTCTTCTGTTTAACATGCTACTTAAGAACTTTAAAAAAAATAAATTATATGTTGTTTGTATAACGAGGGCAAAGGTATAAAAATATACTTTTAATCAAATCAGAAATTTAATAGAACTATATAATTTAACTTGAATTTTAATAATTTATTTAAAACTCTAAAATTTAGGATCTCTAATAATCCTTTATCTTTGCAAAGCTAGACAAGCTTTTTTTGCCTAGTTTTATCAATTATTAAAAATGCTTCTATATAGCATTTATCCCAAGTATGAGCGCATTAAGTCAATTAAATAAGTATTTCTATAAATATAAATATCGTTTCTTAATAGGTGTTATTATTACTATAGTAGCACAGATATTTACATTATACACCCCTAAACTAGTCGGGGACTCTATCCGTACATTAGAACAGATGACTGTCTTCGACAAAGAGGAAGTGACCTCTATCCTACTAAATAATATTCTGTGGATACTAATCACTACATTAATAGCAGGATTCCTAACCTTCTTAATGAGACAAACACTGATCGTGATGTCACGTCATATCGAGTTTGACTTAAAGAATGATGTCTTTAAACATTATGAGGTGCTATCTCAGAGTTTCTATAAAAGAAATAGAACTGGAGACTTAATGAACCGCATCAGTGAAGATGTCGGTAAGGTAAGACAGTATGTGGGACCTGCTGTAATGTACTCTATCAATACATTAATCCGTTTTGCTGTAGTACTGACACAGATGTACTTAATCTCTCCACAGTTAACCCTGTATTCGTTAGTACCACTTCCATTGCTAGGATATTTTATCTACAAATTAAGTAAACAGATCAATGAGAGAAGTTCTATCTTCCAAGCTAATCTATCTAAACTAACTACTTTCTCACAAGAGATGTTCTCTGGAATAAGAGTAATCAAAGCTTATTCTATAGAACAAGAAAAGCAAGACGAGTTTAGAACACTAACACAAGAGAGTAAAGACAAGTACTTAAACTTAGCGAAGTCTAGTGCTTTAATAGCTCCTCTGATGATCTTCTTAATCGGGTTAAGTAACTTAGTAGTGATCGCTGTCGGAGCCTTAATGTTCTTCAATGGTAGTATACCAGACATCGGTATTATCGCTCAGTTTATCCTGTACATTAATATGCTGACATGGCCTATTGCTTCTATTGGCTGGGTATCTTCAATGATCCAAGAAGCAGAAGCTTCTCAGAAGCGTATCAATGAATTCTTAAACGAACAACCTGAGATATACAATACGAATCCTAACCCAACTAACGTAGAAGGGAATATCACCTTTGACAAAGTGTCATACACTTATGAAGATACAGGTATACAGGCTCTAAAAGACGTCTCTTTTACTTTAGAAAAAGGAAAGACACTTGCTATATTAGGTAAAACGGGGTCTGGTAAGTCTACTCTACTTACGCTAATCAGTAGAATGTACGATGTCACTAGCGGAAATATCTATATAGATAACACACCTATCAAAGACTGTAATCTAAAGGATCTGAGAAACAGTATCGCTGTAGTACCTCAAGATGCTTTCTTATTCTCTGATACCATCAGTAACAATATTAGATTTGGTAAAGAAGATGCTACTGAAGAAGAAATCATCGAAGTAGCTAAAAAGGCTGTTGTACACGATAATATCACTCAATTCAATGAGGGATATAACACTACGCTAGGAGAAAGAGGGCTTACGCTATCCGGAGGTCAGAAACAACGTGTTTCTATCGCTAGAGCACTGATAAAGGATGCTCCTATTCTAATTTTAGACGATGCATTATCTGCTGTAGATACAGAAACTGAAGAGAAAATACTGCAAAATCTAGAAGAACACAGCAAAGAAATCACGACACTAATTGTCACACACAGAGTTTCTTCTGCTAAGAATGCAGACCAAATAATCGTACTAGACCACGGTCAAATCGTAGAACAGGGTACACACAACGAACTTATTCATACTGAAGGATACTATAGAGAGTTATACCAAAAACAATTAAATGAAAAAGAATTATTATAAATAGTTGGTTTATTAAGTTTTTTTTTAGACTTTTGAATGCTATATGAACAAATCAATTAATTGATAAGAAGGAATTATGAGAGATAACGAAATGTTAGAAAAAGAAGAAATTTTTTCAAAAGTACTAAGAGCGGGTAGAAGAACTTATTTCTTTGATGTTAGATCTACAAAGGCAGATGACTATTACATAACAATTACTGAGAGTAAAAAGTTCACGGAAGAAGATGGATCTTTTCACTTTAAAAAACACAAAATCTATTTATACAAAGAGGATTTCGGTGCTTTTAGAGAGATATTAGATGAGATGACTCAATTCGTAGTAGATCACAAGGGAGAAGAAGTTATTTCTGAGAGACATCAAAAAGATTTCAAAAAAGAATATCAGTCAGAGAATGAGGTAAGTTCATTTACTGATGTTAGTTTTGACGATATTTAATAGAAACACACAAAATAAAATAGGTTCGAGTTATTCAACTCGGACTTTTTTTATACCTTTGACTTATAAATCATAGGCAATGATGTCTGCCTCGAACCGCTTCTCTATAGAATGCTGATGACGTCTAACATAATAGTATACTAACGTAAAACTGAATGATAGACTATGCATTTAAATTTCTCAAGCTTTAAACAAGCTTTTAATCCAAAAAATATTTCTTTTTCTCTACTGATAAGATGGTTCATTGCTATTCTCCTTTCTGGGACAATAATAGGTAGCATATCTGCCCTATTCCTTTATATCTTAGAAGAAGTAACAGAGTTAAGAATCTCTCATACTTACTTATTATATGTTTTACCTCTTGGTGGTTTTTTAATAGGATTATTATATCACTACTATGGCAAAGAAGCTAATCAAGGGAATAACCTAATCATATCAGAATACCACACTCCTTCTAAGACAATACCATTTAGAATGTTCCCTTTAGTTCTATTAGGAACTTGGGTTACTCATCTATTTGGAGGATCTGCTGGTCGTGAAGGTACTGCTGTACAAATGGGAGGTACTATAGCAGATCAACTTAATAAATACTTACATCTAGGTGCTGAAGCTAGAAAGACTATTCTTCTGATGGGAGTTAGTGCTGGATTTGCCTCTGTGTTTGGAACTCCAATAGCAGGTATTTTCTTTGCATTCGAATTAATGCTCCTAAGAAATTTTAAACTTAATAGTCTATTACCTGTTATTCTGACAGCTTATATAAGTCATTACACTTGTATCGCTTGGGGAATACATCATACCATATACACTGTAGATATACCTATCTCACATACTATAACTACGTTACTGAAATGTGGAGTAATAGGAGTAGTATTTGGTCTAACAGCTTATCTATTCATCCTGTTTTTACAAAAATGGGGAAAGCTATTTACCACAACTATCACCTACCCTCCCCTAAGACCTTTTATAGGAGCGCTACTCTTTATACTCTTAATCCATACGATAGGTAATGAAAGCTACTTAGGACTAGGTGTTCCAACTATCGTAGACTCCTTCACTATACAAATGAACTGGGAAGTATTTATACTAAAAATAGTCTTCACCACATTAATCTTAGGGGCAGGCTTTAAAGGAGGTGAAGTTACACCTCTATTCTTTATAGGGGCGACACTAGGTAGTTACCTCTCTCTTTATGTAGGATTACCAATAAGCCTAATGGCTGCATTAGGTTTTGTAGCTGTTTTCGCTGGAGCTACTAAAACGCCGCTTGCTTGTACATTTATGGGCATAGAACTTTTTGGCATAGAATATGCTATATTACTAGCGGTAGTATGCTTTGTAGCCTATTTTACATCAGGGAAACAAAGTATATATAGTGAACAGTTCAAAAACAAGAACAAGATAATAGATCTAAAATTGAAATAAGCGTATATAATCAAAGGATAAATAGCATATTTTCAAAGTACTACTAGTAATTTAGTATTAAATTATCAATATGATATTTTCAAGGCTTTATATTCACAAAATTATAATTACAAAAACGAGGTAAATTCAAAATCTTTGCTACCTTTGCTTCGTAAATTTCATAAGGTATTGATTGATTTGAGACTAAGAAATTAGGGCAATCTTCATAAAATAACTTATGAAAAAGAATAACAAAATAAACGCTAATTCTATTACAAACTAAACAACAAAAGATTGCATTAAAATTCTATTTTATGTTTCACAAAAAATTTTTAAATCGGTTTACATTTGGACAATTAACGATGGCTGTCGTTTTCCTTTACCTTATTTACGCAATTACTTCATTTGTATTATACCAATCAACTGCTAGTATAGTAAATATCGTTATTTCAGGTTTTCTTGCAACACTTGCTATAATCGACAAAATACAAAACAAACATACAATTCGTAAAAACTACCCAATTTTTGCACGATTCAGATATATGTTTGAATCAATCAGACCAGAGATGCGTCAGTACTTTTGGGAAGGAGAATTAGACGGTAAACCATTCAATAGACGTGAGCGTTCTATTGTTTATCAAAGAGCAAAAAACGAGAAACAAACTGTTTCTTTCGGTATGCAAGATGACCCTAACCGTATCGGTTACGAATGGGCTTCTCACTCAGTATACCCTAAACATATATCAGATACAAACTTTAGAACTACTATCGGTAGCGACTTATGTAGCCAACCTTATAGTGCAAGTGTTTACAACATTAGTGCGATGAGTTATGGTGCATTAAGTAAAAAAGCTATTACTGCTCTTAATGAAGGAGCTAAGATAGGTGGTTTTGCACACAATACAGGAGAAGGAGGTATTAGTCAATACCACCGTTCTGGAGGAGATTTAATTTGGCAAATCGGTACTGGATACTTTGGATGTCGTAATGAAAAAGGTTTCTTTGACGATACTTTATTCGAAGAGCGTTCTAACTACCCAGAGGTAAAAATGATTGAGTTAAAACTATCTCAAGGAGCTAAACCTGGTCACGGAGGTCTTTTACCTGCTGAGAAAAATACACTAGAGATTTCTAAAATCCGTAGTATTACTCCTCACACTACAGTACACTCTCCATCAGGACACACAGCTTTCTCTAACCCTACTGAATTAGTTCACTTCATCGCTAGATTAAGAAAACTATCAAATGGTAAACCAATTGGTTTTAAAATCTGTATTGGTAAGAAAGATGAGTTCTTAGATATCGTAGCTGCAATGGTAGAAACTGGTATTCACCCTGACTTTATCACTATCGATGGGGCTGAAGGAGGAACAGGAGCTGCGCCATTAGAGTTTATTGACTACATGGGTATGGCATTAAATGATGCTTTAGTATTCGCTAATAAAACATTAATCGAAAACGGATTAAGAGATAAAATAAAAATACTAGCATCAGGACGTATCATTTCTGCTTTTGACATTGCTAAAACAATGGCTTTAGGTGCAGATGCTTGTTATAGTGCTCGTGGTATGATGTTCGCTTTAGGATGTATCCAAGCTTTACAATGTGATAGTGGTCACTGTCCAGTAGGTATTGCAACTCAAGATGAGACATTATACAAAGGATTAGATGTAACAGATAAGAGAATGCGTGTTGCTAACTTCCATAAAAACACAATGAAAGCTTTAGGAGAGTTCATCAGTGCTTGTGGATATGAGAATACTCAAGAAGTTAATCCTAAAACATTCTACAAACGTATCGATCACGGAGTGATTAAAAGTTTCCAAGAAATGTACTTCGGTAACTTAGATACTAGAAAAGTAAAATAATAAGCTGACTAAGCTTCGTTTATATAAAAGACCACAAAGTTATTGTGGTCTTTTTTTATATTAGCCCTATCAAAACAACATAATAATAAACGCCTTGAAACTTAAACCAAAACACTGGGTAACACTCATTATCCTTTCCTTAATATGGGGATCGTCTTTCATCCTTATCAAACGAGGTTTAGAATATTTTACTCCTATACAAGTAGGTGCACTTAGAATTACTTTTGCAGGTTTATTCTTATTGCCTATTTCTCTAAAGCATATTAAAAAGTTACCTAAGAAAACATTTCACTGGTTATTTCTTACTGCTCTAGTAGGAAGCTTTATTCCTATGTTTTTATTCCCAATAGCAGAAGTACACCTAGATAGTTCTATAGCCGGAATATTAAATGCCTTAATGTCGATATTCGTAATTGTATTAGGTGTTTTATTCTTTAAGTACAAAACTCACCTTGGAGAAGTCACAGGAGTTATCCTCTCTTTTATTGGAGTCATTTTATTATTACAGTCTCCTGAATCTACAGGTCTTGTATCGGATGAGTGGTTCTATCATTTATTATTAGTAATCGCTTCCTTAATGTATGCTTATAGTGGATTATTAACTCAGAAATACATGGGTAATATTCCTCCTATTGTCTGGACAGCATTTATAGAACTAGTCTTACTTATACCTGCCTTAATTGTATTAACATCATCAGGCTTCTTTCAAACTATCGGTGAACATCCTGAAGCATTGAAAGGACTTGGTTTTGTCTTCTTATTGGCTTTATTTGGTAGTGCATTAGCTAATATCTATTACTATAAACTTATCCATGAGACCAATGCTAGTTTTGCCTCGTCTGTATCTCTACTAATGCCTTTAGTAGCTTTCTGTTGGGGATTATTAGATGATGAAGTATTAGGGTTCTTACAGATATTAGGAGGTATACTAATCGTAGCTGGACTTTACTTCGGTAGAAAAGAAATAAAACTGCCTGTACTAAAAAAGAAACCGATATAAAAAAGGGTGTCATTAGTTTGACACCCTTTTGTAATAATCTATTCAAAAGGTAAATTATTCAAATCAACATTACCTCCAGAAAGAATAATCCCTACTTTCTTTCCTGCAAAAGAAGGTCTTTCTTTTATCAATACTGCTAAAGCAACAGCACTACTTGGTTCTACAACAATCTTCATACGTTCCCATATCAATCGCATCGAACTAATAATTTCATTTTCTCGTACACGTATAATTTTAGATACATGGTCTTTGATAATAGGAAAAGTAATATCCCCTAATTGGGTACGCAAACCATCAGCTATAGTATCTGTAGTCTCATTACACTCAATCTGCCCACTCATTAAAGAACGATAGGCATCATCTGCTTCTAAAGGTTCACCTCCTATTACTTCAATAGTATCCTTACCAAAAGCTTTTGCTGCTAATGCAGTGCCTGCAATTAAGCCTCCTCCACCTACTGGAGTGATAATAACATCTAGGTCAGGGTACGCTTCTAACAATTCCATAGCGGCAGTACCTTGCCCCATAATAACATCTATATTATTAGATGCATGTATAAATGTTGCTCCTGTGTCCTCTATCACTTGATTGCAAATACGTTCTCTAGACTCTAATGTAGCAATGCAGTCTATAATCTCTCCTCCATAAGCCATTACTGCATTACGCTTAACATCAGGAGCATCTTTTGGCATTACGATATAACATTTCACTCCAAGATATTTAGCAGCAAGAGCTAAAGCCTGCGCAAAATTACCAGAAGAGTGAGTGATCACTCCCTTTGCTCTCTGATCTTCTGTCAACTGAAGAATAGCATTGGCTGCACCTCTCATCTTAAATGCACCTGCACGTTGAAAATTCTCACACTTAAAGTACAAATCGTTACCTAAAAAGTTTTCTATTTGACCAGACTCCATAATTGGAGTATAACGTGCATATGGTCGAATACGTTCTAAACAAGCTAAGAAATCCTCTTTCATAAAATGTAATCATTTAAACAAAAAACTCCCAACTGTAAGTTGAGAGTTTTTATATAACTTATTATTTTACGTCCATTAACTCTACGTCAAATACTAAAGTTGCATTTGGAGGAATAACCCCACCTGCACCAGCTTCTCCATATCCTAAATAAGAAGGGATAACGAATCTAGCTTTATCACCAACGTTTAATAAAGCAATTCCTTCGTCCCATCCTTCGATTACATAACCTTGTCCTAATGGGAATTCAATAGGTTTTTTTCTTTTATAAGAACTATCAAACTCTTGTCCATTTGCTAAAGCACCTTTGTAGTGTACAGAAACAGTTTTACCTTTCTCTGCTTTCTTACCTGTACCTTTAACAATCATTTGATATCTTAATCCGCTTGGAGTTTCTTCAAAACCAGCAGATAATTTCTCTACTTCTACTAAAGCAGCTTTTTTAGCTTCAGCTTCTCTTTTCTCTCTAGCTCCTTCAAAAGTTCTGAAAGCTTCAATAGCATTCCATTTCTCAGCAGTCTCTCCTACTCTTACAATCTCTACAGACTCTAAAATATCTCCTTGTGCTACTGCATCTACAATATCTTGTCCTTCAACAACTTTACCAAAAACAGTATGTTTACCATCTAACCAAGGTGTAGCAACATGCGTAATAAAGAATTGAGACCCGTTAGTACCTGGACCTGCATTAGCCATAGATAATACACCAGGACCATCATGTCTTAAAGCTGGGTGGAACTCATCATCAAATTTATAACCTGGACCTCCAGAACCTTGACCTAATGGACAACCTCCTTGGATCATAAAGTCAGGAATAACTCTGTGAAACTTAAGACCGTCATAGTATGGTTTTCCTTGTGGACGTGCACTATTTTCTAAATTACCTTCTGCTAAAGCTACGAAGTTACCAACTGTACCAGGTGTTAATTCTTCTGTAAGCTTTACTAATATTGCTCCTTTTGATGTGTTGAACTTAGCGTAAATACCGTTTTCCATTGTTCTAATTTTTATCGTTTTTGAATTACTTCACTTAGTCTTAAGACTAATTCTTTCTTTTATGATTTCTTATTTGCAGCAAGATATACTACTAGAGATAATAATGCTAAACACATACCTCCTATACATACTCCACTCCATCCAAAAAACTTCCACAAATATAGTCCAAAAGCCGAGCCAAAAGCAGTTCCAAGGAAACTAAATGACATATAGACAGTATTTAATCTATTGCGAGCTTCAGGTAAAAGAGAATAAATACGCGTTTGATTAGATACATGTATAGTCTGTAATCCTAAGTCTATCAAAATAATACCTATAATAAGCCCTATCACTGAAGCACTTGAAAAATAAAATATTACAAAACTTATGAATGTCATGAATATGCCATATAGTATCAACTTTCTAGCTCCTCCTGCTCCCCCTATTTTTCCTACTAAAGGAGCTGCAAAAGCACCACATGCACCTATCAATCCGAACGCCCCAATTACAGCAGAGTCATATCCGAAAGGTTCATTGTGTAAAAGTAATACCATCGTAGTCCAAAAAGTTCCAAACTGAGCAAAAGCTAAAGCTGTTACTCCTGTTGAGTCCCTTAATACAGGTTGTTCTTTTATTAAGACAAAAAGAGATTTATATAAGTCTTTGACCTTTCCATTAAAGGTAGGTTTATTATAGGGTAGTCTAATTTGAATCATGATTACGATAATAATACTTACTATAGTAGCTATCCAAAACATACCTCGCCATCCTAACCATACACCTACAAAGCCACTAAGCGTTCTAGAAAACAATATCCCTATAAGTAATCCACTCACTACTGTTCCGATTACTTTTCCGCGTTGCTCATCAGAAGATAAACTAGCAGCTAATGGCAAGACTAACTGAGGGACAATAGAAGTCGCTCCTAAGACAAAGCTAATAATCTGTAATAAAAAGAAATTTTGTACAATTGCAGTTAGGGCTAAAGCAATAGTAGCAAATATTGTTGTTATAATAATTTGTTTTTTCCTTTCGAGCATGTCTCCTAAAGGAATCATTAAAAACATCCCTACAGCATACCCTGCCTGAGTCAGATAGGTAAGTGTTCCTGCTGAAGCTTCAGACACACCAAACTCTTCTGATATCAAAGGAATTAATGGTTGACAATAATATAAATTAGCAACGATTAAACCTGTAATCGCTGCCATAAATAGCACATTTGATTTTGATAAACTCATAGATACAAATTTAAACTAATTCAGATGTAGAAATCTTAAGATAACATAAGAAATTATAATAATTACAGTAAAATTAGAAGTACTACAATAGCCTATCTCTTTAATTTAAATTCATAACTATCAAATAACTTCTTTTCTAATATTCATTATTAGCTTCAATAATCTATATCCATTACTTCTAAGAAAGTAATTTTCAAATCATATATCATAAAGTATTTTGCCTTACACAATTTTAATAGACCTAATAAAAAGCTACTTTTGCATTAAAAAATGAAGAATATATTATTCTTACTTCTTGCTATACTCTTAGAGACTATAGCTACAACTACTCTTAAAGCTAGTGAAGGATTTACTAAACTTGTTCCTACCACTATAACTTTACTTGGTTATGTAGGTGCTTTTTATTTATTGAGTTTGACCTTACGTACTATACCTATTGGAATTGCATATGCTTTATGGTCAGGGATTGGAATTGTGTTGGTCACTATAGCGGCTTACTTTTTATACAAACAAAAACTCGATACTGCTGCTTTAATAGGAATTGCATTTATAATTACAGGAGTCTTAATCATTCAGCTTTTTTCAAAAAGCCAAGCCCACTAATACAATTTTGTAGGTTACAGAATACAATTGTACATTTGCCAAAATATCAAAAGTAATTATGCGCATAGACATTATTTCCGTTTTACCAGAATTAATAGAGAGCCCTTTTCAAGCTTCTATCCTAAAAAGAGCAATAGAGAAGGGACTAGTAGAAGTACATTTTCACAACTTACGTGATTATAGTACTAATAAGCATAAGAATGTAGATGACTACCAATTCGGTGGTGGAGCAGGAATGGTTATGAGTGTAGAACCGATAGATAAATGTATTACTGCATTAAAAGCCGAAAGAGAATATGATGAAATAATCTATATGACTCCTGATGGCGAAACTTTAAATCAACAAATGGCCAATGGAATGTCTATGCTTAAAAACATTATCATTCTATGTGGACACTATAAAGGAGTAGACCAACGTGTACGTGACCATTTCATCACAAAGGAAATCTCTATAGGAGATTATGTCTTATCTGGTGGAGAGCTAGGGGCAGCTATTTTATGCGATGCTATTATCCGTCTTATTCCAGGAGTACTTTCTAATGAAACTTCAGCATTGACTGATAGCTTTCAAGATAACTTATTAGCCCCTCCTATATACACTAGACCATCTGAATATAAGGGATGGAAAGTTCCAGATGTGTTACTAAGTGGAAACTTCGCTGCTATAGATAAATGGAGAGAAGATATGGCTTATGAACACACAAAGACAAGAAGACCAGATTTATTAGAGAGAGAAGACTAAATTATCTCTCCACTTCTTAAAATACTTAATAAAAATAGGGATAAATCACATACTGATTATCCCTATTTTTATTGATAAAATGATTTACATTTTATTCTTTTCTATCCTAATATACACCTATATAATACTGATCTACTCCAGTTGTTATTGTTGCTCCTAATTGTCCTTTTTTAGCTGTTGACTTAATATCATAAATGTAAACATTTCCTTTTCCTGAAACAGGTGCTAAAGCAATATAGAACTTCCCTCCTCTTACAACTGATGTCTGATATTGTGTCAACCATAAGTTAGCTGGTACTTCTAAATCCACCGCAGTTTTATTATTTAAGTCTATACGTGCTAATCCCCATGCATGAGTAGTTGTTGGTTTACCATTAGGGTCTACTCCCATTTCGATCTCTGGTGCATCAAGTTTCTCATAAGGCATATAACCTATACCATCTCCTATATAAAACCATCCATTACTAGAAACTTTCTTTCCACCTAAGGCACTACCTAAATCGAATTTAAATGTAGTATCATATTTACCATCTTTAATTTTTGCAATATATGTCTTATCAGTTCCATTAACCATTTGAAGAACTTCTTTTTGGTTATTTACATATAAAGTTGGCGTACGATACCCATTAGTACTTCCTACAACATGATCTGTTGTGATTACATCTGTTTTAGACAAATTATTTTTATCAACAACTAAAGTAAAAGTTTTATCTGTAGGTTTTCTTTTTCCAGTACTTGGATCATAAAGACTAACAGCAGCACCATAATAAAGTTTATTATCAACTAATACAGGCGAATCAATCCTACTTATGTAATATCCTTTTTTAGTAAATTCGTCACTAAGTTTAACATTAATTTCTTTTTGTGCTCCTGGCAAAAATGACCATTTATTTAAATCTATAAGAGCAATACTTGCTGTAATTTTATGTCCCAAATAAGCACCTTCTCCATTTTCTCCAGCATGTTGAGGCGCTGCAGTTATATAATGAACAGACCCCATATCTTCATTAATTTTAGTAAATCTACCTGTTTTTGTCCCTAATACAGGAGCAGATTCAATATGACCTACTTGAGTGTAATTTTGTCCACCTTTATGTTCATATTTTCGTAAATCTCCCACAGTATAATTTAAATTATATACATACTTTCCATCTTTTGATACATATATTCGAGAAGTTCGGGATGAAGGCATTTGGAATCCTTTTTTACTAAAACTTATTTCTCCTTCCGTTAGTTTATCTACCCCTTGTAAATAAGTAGCTGACTGTGATCCCGATCCACTAGCATAAGCTAATTGAAATTGCTTACCTTTAAGTTCCTCTCCTGTATCTGGGTTAGAATTATCATCAGATGAACATCCTATTGTCATTAATGCTAGCCCTGCAAATAATAATGTGCTTTTAAAAAATTTACGTTTCATAGTATTTATTATATATTAAAAAATTGAATAAGTTACTTTTCCATAAAAAGCTCTTCCTGGTTTCTGCAAACCAAAATTGTCATATATCCTTTGATTAAAAATATTCTTCATATCAAAACTTACTGTTGCTTTTTTATTAGAGAACTGATATATCACTCCAATGTCATTAGGATATTGAGAAGGTATTTCATCTAAATTAGTTCCCCCTACATTAGACCAGTTCCTCAAAAATTTCTTTACATAGTAAACATTGTAATTCACAGAAAAGAAATCTCCTTTCGATAAAACATTATTAAACTTATAACTCAGATTAGCATTTAGTTTAAATGAAGGCTCATTTCTTATCTGCGTTTTGTAGTATAAATATGGATTGCCATCTTTATCAAATTGCTTATTAAATAATACATCAAACTTAGATAGTGCTAGATTGAACGCTAAACGTTGTCTAAAAGAATAGTTTAACTCTATATCAAAACCTCTACTTAATACATCATCTAAATTTTCATACCTAGTAAAGATTCCTTTTGAGTCAATACTCTCCCTAATCATTCCTTTTACATTTCGATAAAAGTAAGTAGCATTTAAGCTCATTGAATGGTCTTTAAAATTAAATGGCCCTGCTATAAACCCTATATTATAGTTTGTGCTTTTCTCAGGATCAAGACTAAATGAAGGCAATAGATTATCTGCATTACTTCCAAAAAGCTCAGATTCTTCTGGCAAGCGAATTGCCTTTTCTGCAGAACCTAATAAGTACAATGGTTCTAACAATTTGTAAGACACACTTACCCCCACTCCATTATGATTAATACCATTATTTATTTTCTTAGTCTTATATAAATCACCAACTAATGGCTTATTCGTGTCTTTATAAGGTTCATTAGAGACTGCCTTCTGATGATATAGTTTATAAAATAAATTGGTTTGAAGCCTATTGTCAAAAAGTTTATTCTCATAGCTAAACGAGAGTATATCCTTAGTCAAATCTCTTGTATTAACTAATCTCATAACAGCTACTGGTTGTAAAACATCAGTTATTCCTCTTTCAAAACTGTTATAGAAATAGTTAACACTCAGCTTATGATTAGTTATAAATTCATACCCTACATTTGCACGAACAACCCAAGATTCATCTTTGTTCTTTTCTAGTGTTTTTTGAGACGCTACTTCTGCACCACTTGTATATTTCAGTGGTTTCCCTAAAGGATCTCTTATTACATTTCCACTCCAATCGTACATATTACCAACTGTATCGATAACTTGTCTAGTTAAATCACTATAAGATAAATCTAGCTTTACCTTTAATCCTTTTACTAATAAATCCTTTTTTTCGTAATTAAGTGTTGCTACATAAGATTCTCTCTTAGTATTTCTATCCCCGTATACATTCTCCATAGTAATACCATGCTGAATCTCTTTTCTATTTCCAGAAACAATGCCTCCAATAAAAAATTTATCCGCCCATTTCACATCTGTGAAACCTACATCTACTTTAGTTCCATAAGATTTATAACCATCGTGAAAACGCCTAGCTCCATTCTTTGGATAACTTACATTTCCTTGATAATCCACATACCTAATATGATCTCCATAGACTTTATAATCATTATCACTATAATTATAAAATGCATTAGCTCTAACAGTCAGTCCATTTTTATCATTTCGATATCCTCCATTGACATTATACTGGTGTGTATTAAAAGAGCCAAAAGAGCCACTAGCACTCAAAGTATTAGTCATTTTCTGTTTTAATACTACATTGATAGCTCCTCCTAAAGCGTCTTGTGATAAATAAGTAGGCACTACACCCTTATATACTTCTATACGCTCTATCAAAGCTGGAGGAATACTGTTCAATGAAAATGAACTACCATAATTACTTGCTGGTACTCCATCTATAAATACCCTCACCGCGTTTCCAGACAAACCATTTAAATTATAATTTACTCTAGAACCTAACCCTCCATCTTGTCTTATTTTAACTCCTGCAGTTCTATCAAGTATTTCATTCGTTTGCAAAGACATCAGAGATGCTTCTTTCATTTCTATAACACTCACTGCAAAACCTTTAGTTTCAAGATCTCGTTTCTCTGTTTTGACTGAAATAAGCATTTCTTCTAGATTGTGTCCTTTAGATTCTTCTACTGTAACCAATAAATTACTTTTAGAATCTTTAAAGTCAATTTTTACTTTAAAATCAACTATTTCCATAGATTTCACATCTAATACATATTGACCATAATCAACATTTTGAATAGAGAACTCTCCTTCATCATTTGTCTCACTATACAAGTTTCCTTTATCTAAGCTAACAACGGCATATGCTATAGGTCTCCCATCTTTTAGTTTTATTACTCCTGATAAAACTCCTTTTTGAGCAACCATGAACATAGGTATAAGTAGCATTAAAATATAAATAACATATTTACTCCAAGTATTATTTCTATAACTACCTAGCACTTCTTTTTCACTCTTTTTTGTACCCCAATATTTTTTTATACTAATGATTCTAAACACCTTTCAATATATTTTTTTTAATAAAAACCATTTTTAATAAGAGGTATACCACTTATTAATTCTGTAATGCAAAATTACTTTAAGCATTAAGCCTTTTATCTTTCAAAAAAGGATAATTAAATACACATCAAGGATTATTTTTATTAAATCTAATTAATATCTATATTTACAATCTTAATTTCATTCTATTATATGCAACTAACTACTAACTATATAGACAAAATAAGCGGTCAACAAACAACAAAGAAAACAGAAGGAGAATCAATTATAGAGTACACAGTTAATGATGGTGATTACTTTCTAGAAAAAACTCAAAAAGTAGGGCGTTACTTTATAACTTACTATGAGTTTATGTTGAATAGCCCCATCACCATTTCTCTATCTCCAAACTCTAAAGGTATTTTAATGCTGTTCTTACTTGAAGGTGAACAACAACTTTCTCATCATCTAATAAGAAAAGTAAATAAAGAGAACTATATGCTTAAAATAGATTCCTCAAAACAAGAAACTCGCTATATTTCCATTTTAATACCTAAAGAGATTATAATAAAACTAAAACAAGATTTATTAATAGATTTTGAAGCTGAAGAACTACCTAGCACTTTAAAACTAGACGATTTAATAAAAAAGAACAAAATCATCTCTCCAGAAATGAAATCCGTAATCACGGATATATGCTCCTGTCAAAGAGATGGTTCATTCAAACAAGTTTATTTAGAAAATAAAATAATAGAGTTACTGTTTCTACAATTAGAATACATCAATCAAGACCAATCAAAATCTTATATATCCAATATAGACATTGAAAGAATGCACTCTGCTAGAAAACTATTGACTCAAAATATTAAACATCCATATACTCTATCAACTCTTGCTAAAAAAGTAGGTACAAATGAATTTAAATTGAAAAAGTATTTTAAAGAACTCTTTGGCTCAACAGTATTTGGGTATCTAAATGAGCACAAGATGAATAAAGCAAAAGAACGATTACAAAATTCAGATATTACAATTTCGGAGCTAGCAGAAGATCTAGGTTATAAATCACAGAATCATTTTAGTACAGTTTTTAAAAAATTTTATGGTTATCCTCCTAGTGATGTAAAAAAAGTTAAAAACATAAATAATAACAGCACACACACTATATACTTATTACCTTTATTCATTATAGAGAAACTTGAAGCTCTAGAGCTTCTTACATTAGGCACATTTATATTATAACGAAATAGAAATCAATAGAATAACAACTATGCTTTTACTTAAAATAATTAGTTATTATTCTGTTTTATTTTTTATATTTGCACTCGATTTTAGACCAACCTCTGGCGAGGTCCGTGTATGTTGTTCTGAAAAATAACTTTTATACATTATTACAATGGCAGATTTAATGAAATTCGTTCAAGACGAATTAGTTGCAAAAAAAGATTTTCCTCAATTCAACGCAGGAGATACTATCACTGTTTACTACGAAATTAAAGAGGGTGACAAAAAAAGAACTCAGTTCTTTAAAGGTGTAGTTATCCAAAGAAGAGGACAAGGTACTACTGAAACTTTTACTATCCGTAAAATGTCAGGTAACGTAGGTGTAGAGCGTATCTTCCCAATCAACATGCCAGCTTTAGAAAAAATCGAAGTTAATCAAAGAGGTAAAGTACGTAGAGCTCGTATCTTCTACTTCAGAGAGCTTACTGGTAAAAAAGCAAAAATCAAAGAAAGAAGAAGATAATCAACTTTCTAAGAGTTATAAAAAAAGAGATTGTACAATTGTACAGTCTCTTTTTTTTTATGTCAAAAAAAGGGAAGAGATAATTAAATCCCTTCCCTATATATTAATTTACACCTTTTCTATTATCATAAGATCTTGTGTCGATTAACTTATTATATGGATCGATACCAACCTCTGTTGGCTTCTCATCTACTATAATAGTAAAATCATTCATAATATCTGATACTTTTACTTTTTTCAGATATAAGACTTTCTCTTTACTGTTTTTAGACTTGTCTTTCACATCTTCTTGTGCAAAAACCCCTATTTCTATATAATCTGCTAATGGTAGTGATTTAATTTCTACTCCTTTATCCGATTTGTAGACACGTGTATTCAGATCAGAACCAGCTTTAGTCGTTACATCCGTATAGCTCTTTTCTCCTTTATCATCAGCTCTATATTTACTTACGATAGCTTTAATTTTCACTTCATACTTACCATTGTCTAACTTTTTTACTTCTGCTTTATCTATATAATTGTCATATAAAGTAATTGTCTCAAACATATCCTTAACTAAGTATTTCAGTGAATCAGGAGTTGCCTCTTTAATATCCGCTACTAACTCAGATGCAGTAGTATAAGGAGCATCTTGAAAAGCTACCTTTTTAATATATCCTTTTAAAACATCATTAAGCTGCTTATCTCCCAGATAATCACTCATCGCGTAGAATACTAAAGAGCCCTTTTGATAATGGATATACTGTTGGTTTTCATTATACATCAATGCTTTTTCTTTTTTACTCTCACCACTACGTCCTCCTAAGTATCTATCTAATGCTTCTTTCAAGAACTTACGCATCTGTCCTTTTCCATATTCTGCTTCTAATACTTTTAAAGAACTATATTCAGCTAAACTCTCAGACAACATCGTTGCACCTTGGACATTAGCTCCTATCACTTGATGAGCCCACCATTGATGCGCTACCTCATGTGAAGTTACTGCGAATGGATAATCTACCTTATTATCTGCCTCTTCATCTACTTTAGCAATAAATCCAATAGCTTCTGAGAAGGGTATTGTATTCGCAAATGATTGAGCGAAAGTTCCCATTGAACTAGGAAACTCAATAATACGAACTTGTTTATGTTGGTATGGGCTAAATTCTTTCTCATAATAAGCTAGGGACTTCTTCACCCCATTTACCATGCGATCGATATTATATTCATGCCCTTTATGGTAATATATCTCTATATTAATATCATTCCATTTATCGCGTTTCACTTCATATCTAGCAGAATTATAAGCATAGAAATTCAGCATTTTCTGGTCCATTTTATAATGGAAATAGCGTCTATCCCCTTCTGTCCACTCTTTCTGTAGGTATCCAGGAGCTATTGCTATTTGATCTGCTGATGTACTTACGGTAGTTTCAAATGTTACCCAATCTGAGTCAGAACTTATATATGTATTTTGTAATGCTTTCTTATCTGTTTGCTCAGCCATGCGCTCTTTTGGTTTTAGACCATACTTTTTACGCACCTCATCATCAGATAACTCAAATCGACTTATGTACCCAAAAGAAGGAAACAACTCACCATTATTAATGAATGTACCATTCTCTAGTACAGAGGAATTACTGCGAATAGTGGTATTTTCTTTATTCTTTACTTCAAACTTAAACACCAATTTCTCCCCATGAGCTAAAGGCTTAGTTAATTTGTATAATCTAATACCAATTACAGTATCATTTAATACTTCTTTTGCTCCATCAACAGTGATGACATTAATATATCTTTTAACATAGTTTACATAAAGGCTATCTACTGCTTTCTCATTCTTGTTCTCTAGTACATACTGTCCTTTTGCTAAAAAGTCCCCTTGTGCAGGATATAAATCAAAATCTACTTTTATATCTGTAATACGAGGAAGAATCATATTCTCATACTTTTTATAAGTCTTTTCGTACTCTACCCCTAATAGCTCATTTTCTTTGTCTGAAGTATACTTATTCAATACAGTATTTTCATAGTACAGATATCCACCTAAACTAAAAAATCCTATACCAAAAAGTACAATAACACTTACTATACCTTTGCTAGCTCTTTTTCTAGCAAAGTATAATCTCTCTTTCAAATTATTCACTATACCTCTTCTCCAGAACAATAATGTCAATCCACTTAATGAAGTAATAAACATTACCCAATAAAGAGCATAGATATAATATCTACTTAGGTTAGAACCAAAACCATTCATATCAGAATAGGGTGTTCCTGGTAGTTTATTAAAAAAGAAGATACGTTGCTCAATACCTAACTTTGACAATTGTCCTCCAAATAAGAAGAACACAAATAAAACAAAGAATCCTACTAGATAGTTTCTAAAATAAGTTTGAACCGCAATAGCTAAACCTGCCCAAATCATATACCATATCCAACTTATTCCTATTAACTCTTTAAAATAAAGTCCTATCTCAAAGTTGTAATAACCATTGTGTATTTGTACAATAATCCCTCCTATCATAATCACTAATAACAAGAATAACTGTACTACTATTAAACTTATAAACTTAGAAAAGAAGAATACATAGTTAGGAGTTGGAGTAGCATCTATTAATAAGTCCATTCTTGACAACTTTCCTCTATGTACTAATAACCCAGCTCCTAAGAAAGTAATGATGATGATAACCAACTGAAATGTAGATCCTGGTATTCCTAACATCAAGCGAGTTATTGGATATACTGTGGTTCCATATAAAGAAGTCGCTGAAGAAGAGACTAACAACATCATTAAAACACCTAATCCCACAAGGATCATAAACACTTTATTCTTAGCTAGATATTTTATCTCTCCTTTAGCAAAACTAAATATATTACTCCACTGTGTTCCTAATGAAAAGTTATAGCTAACCTTAGGTAATTCAATACGTACTATTCCTCCGAAATTATTCTTCGTTACGCGTTCTGATTTCTTAGACTTTCTACTAAAAGTAAATGCTTGCTGTGTAAATGTAAAGAACTTTGCAAGACCTCCTAAGAACAATAAAGATACCGCTAACCAAATTCCTCTATTTAATAGATACCACTTTTCTATAGGAAGATTATTATTGTTTATTTCATCCACTGTCCAGTACTCAGTATAATATCTTAAAGCCGAACTTCCTGATGGATCTAATAAAGCAACTAACTCTTTATTATCCATATCATGTCCTAAGCCTCCTATTATCCCTTGTATAATCAATAAGATCACCATAGAGACAAAACCGATATACACGCTTCTAGACATTGTCACTACAACAAATACAATACTACCAAAGAATATCATATTAGGAATAATGGTCAATAAATACACCTGTACATAACTCCAAAGCACATTCTCTCCTAATAAATTAGGATTAGCCCACGGTAGTAACGTCGCTAGGAATATACCAATACCTATCGTTAAACTAATTAATAAGGTTACTAAAAATGAACTTAAGAATTTTCCTGCTAAATATTCTCTTTTAGAAAAAGGATACGAGAATAGAATATGATGTACTTCATAACGAAAATCTCTATAAATAGAAGCCCCGATAATAGAAGGAAATAAGAAATAAAGTAAATTATTAAAACCTTCTATAAAATTAGCCAATACATAAGGTGAATTAAACTTCATTAGAGAACTAGACGTTACTTTCACGACATCAAAAACTCCAACGGCACTAGCCATACTTAAAAAACCTAGCAAAAAGAATAATACTAGATATAGATAAAATACCCAGTTCTTTAACCAGCGTTTTATTTCAAATGAAAAAATAGTTCCAAACATCGTTTATCCGTTTTTAAGTGCCACAAAATAAACATCTTCTAAACTTGGCTGTACTGATACAAAACCTGCTTCTGTAAGCGAATCCTCTGAATACACTCTAATGTTTAACTTATTATCTTGATTATACTTTCCAGACAGGATCATAAGCTCCTTATTCAGTTCTTCTGCCACCTCACGAGTAGTTTCTCTAGTCCATATCTTACCTTCCAATTTCTGTTCAGCTTGCTTAGGTGTACTTCTTTCTAATAGATTTCCTCCATTTAGAATAGCCATCTCATGACATAGCTCATTTACATCATCTACGATATGAGTCGAGAATATCACTGTATTATTATTACCAATCTCTCTAAGTACATTTAAGAAGCGGTGTCTCTCGGCAGGATCTAGTCCAGCTGTAGGTTCGTCTACTATGATTAACTTTGGATCGTTTAATAACAACTGAGCAATCCCAAAGCGTTGTTTCATACCACCTGAATATCCACTCACACTTTTGCGACGAACCTCATAAAGATTCGTTACTTCTAATACTTTCGTTACTATTTCCTTTCTTTCAGCAGCTTTTGATATCCCTTTTAATCGAGCGAAATAATCTAATAGATCTACTGCTGACATATTAGGATATACACCGAAATCTTGTGGTAAGTACCCCAACAGTTTTCTAAACTCACTTTGTTGTTCTAATATATTGATATCGCCGAAGTGAATTGTTCCACTATCTGGTTTTTGAAGAGTAGCGATGGTACGCATCAGAGATGACTTACCAGCTCCGTTAGGCCCTAGCAGACCGAACATCCCTGCTCCTATCTCTAAATCTAAATTATCTATTGCCTTAACCCCATTTTTATAGGTCTTGTTCAAGTTTTTAATAACTAATTTCATAATCACATTTTTGGTTCTATATCATAAGTAGCAAAAACTATAATTATGTTACATTATTTTTTAATCTTTTTTTAACAAGTATATTTTTATCTATTATTTACAACGATACATAATACTAAGCATATCACGCCTTCATTGACTTTAAAACATAATTTCTATTATTTCAATCAATATAACTTTATCATTTATACCTTACTTTTACACCTTCTAAACACCTATTAAATGTTACAACGCTTATTTGGTTTACAAAATCAAAATATCAGAATTCAAAGTGAAATACTAGCTGGTCTAACTGTAGCTATGACTATGATTCCAGAGTCACTGTCTTTTGCCATACTAGCTGGCTTACATCCATTAACAGGATTATACGCTGCCTTTCTTATGGGGATTATAACAGCTGTTTTTGGAGGAAGACCAGGTATGGTCTCAGGAGGAGCTGGTGCTACTATCATTGTCATGATCTCACTTATTGCTATGTATGGAATAGAGTACTTATTCGCAGCAGTAGTATTAGCTGGTATTATACAAGTATTAGTAGGAGTACTTAAGTTAGGAAGGTTTGTACGATTCATACCCCAGCCTGTCATGTATGGGTTCTTGAATGGATTAGCTATTGTAATATTCTTTGCACAAATAGCCCAATTCAAAATTGATATAGAGGGAGTTAATACATGGCTTAGCGGAATGGCTCTATACATAATGATTGGATTAACCCTATTAACCATACTAGTTGTAACTATCTTTCCTAAAGTCACTAAGAAAGTACCTGCTACTCTTGTTGCTATAATTGTGACTACAGCAGTTGTGTTTTTCTTCCAAGTAGACACTCGAAAAGTTATGGACATCGCTCATATCAGTGGTAGCTTACCTAGCTTTCATATTCCTTCACTCCCTTTTACACTAGAGACTTTACAGATCATCTTGCCCTTTTCTCTGGTTATGGCAGGAGTAGGTTTAGTAGAATCTTTACTAACCTTAAGTATCGTAGACGAAATCACCAATACAAAAGGGAATAGTAATAAAGAATCTATAGCCCAAGGTATAGCTAATATCACAAATGGATTCTTTGGAGGTATGGGAGGTTGTGCCATGATAGCACAGACTTTAGTTAACTTAGATGCAGGAGCTAGAAGTAGACTAGCTACTATTATTGGCTCGCTTACCATCTTAGCCATTATATTAGTTGGCGCTCCTATCATTGAACAGATACCTCTAGCTGCATTAGTAGGAGTGATGATGATTGTCGCGATTACTACATTTAAGTGGGTATCCTTTCAGTTAGTGACCAGAATGCCTAAAGCCGATATCTTTGTTTTATTTCTAGTTACTATTATTATTGTAATCACACATAACTTAGCCTTAGCTGTATTAATCGGTGTTATCGTTTCTGCTTTAGTATTTGCCTGGGACAATGCCATACGTATACGAGCTAGAAAATCTTTTGACCCTCACGGCAATAAAGTCTACGCTATTTATGGCCCATTATTCTTTGGGAGTACTACTTCTTTTATTGAGAAATTTACTCCTCTTACAGACACTCCTGTGGTATACTTAGATTTTAAAGAATCTAGAATAGTAGATATGTCTGCTATAGAAGCTTTGAAAAAACTAATCGATAAATATCAAGAACAAAACAAACAAATCTTACTTATCAATGTCAATGCTGAAAGCAAAAGATTGTTAATCAATTCTAAACTTTTCAACAGTAACTTATTAGAAAACAATTAGATTGATATAATCCAGTAGCCTATTATCAGAGTTAATTCTTTATATTTGAGTTTAAACCACTACAATTTTAAAAAACACTATTATTATGTTAAAAATATCACTATCTGTATTACTTGCTATTCTAGGAGGTTATCTTATTTTTTTAGGATTAAACAATGATATGTTGCCTCCAACCATTACAGGAATAGGATTCTTTATAATTGCTATTATATTTAATCTACCTAAAGACAAAAAATAAGGGACTACCTCATCCGTTGTCCTTTTCTATTCTAGATTATAGACATTGATAGTATCATTTGATACTATCACCTATAAAAAAACACCTCTATGAGGTGTTTTTTTGTGTAAAACGTTTCTTATTACAAGCTGTTTACCTAATCTCTTTAATTTGATGATAACTCACAGTCAATACCTTTTAATGAATTATATTCTTCGATAGGAATAATTACGATTCCATTATGTTCGTTTTCATTTACGATTAACTCATTACCACTGTCCATTACATAGTCTACATAAGTAGTTACATCCTCTGTAAAGTCACTAAAACTGATTACTTTATTCATTTTTTTAATCTTTTGAAGATACTAATACAAGTATTAGACCAAAAAATTAACATTCATAAAAAAAATTACAATTTAAATTTAAATCCTCGTGGTGCATATAACTTATCCTCATCATATAGGTTTAAATAAAGACGAACAGTATCTTGTTTTCCCTTTATATAAACTGCATATATATCAAGTACTCCTCTACCGTTAAACAGTCCATTAGGAGTGTCAAAATGACAACAACTACCTACTCTGTAGAAAGATAAATTATTTCCTTCTAAATCAGTCAAATCCTTTAAATACTCTATTTGATTCTGTGGTCCTCTATTATCCTTAACCCCTCCTACTTTTATAGGATTCTCAGGTGTATATCCATACTCAAAAGTTCCTATCTCATTCACAGCCGTTACTTTGTTTTCTAATACTTGCTTAGATTTACAACTCACCCCAATAAGAACTAACAAAACGAAAAATATAGACTTTCTCATAATAAACTGATTTAAAGAATATTTACATCTCTAAGATACAGAAAATAAATAGACATTGAACTATTTGATAGTATCATATGATACTATCAAGGATATAAAAACAATTCCATAGCTACCAAAAATAAAAAGCACTCCATTGGGAATGCTTTATTTATTTCTATCTATTCATTTTTATTTTTTTGCTTCATTTTTTCAATAGCAGCATCTAATCTCATTTCATTTTTTCTTGAAGAAAGCTCGTGATTTGTCGTCATTAAAGAATTATACTCTTCTAGTGATATCACAACAATTCCTTCACTTTTCCCCCCTATTGATAATTAAAGTTTCAAAGTCAGTAGACACCTTATCAAAATAAGCTTTGATGTCTTTTTTAAATTCACTAAAACTTGCTACTAACATGTTATAACATTTTATTTTGTACAAATATATGTACAAAAAACAATACCATATAAAACATAACTATCAAATAATAAATATTTTACAAAAAAACACCTCATCCTAAGGAGAGGTGTTTTCTATATTTTAGTAGATTGAATTACTTAATGTAAGTAATCTCATTTTTAGGTTCTCCATCTAAGAAACCTTGTTGCTCCATCCATGCATCACTATAAATCTTACTCATATAACGCGAACCATGGTCTGGGAATAACATAACTACTACACTATTCTCGTCAAATGCTCCTTCAGCAGCATATTGTCTTGTAGCTTGTAGTACAGCACCTGAAGTATATCCTAAGAATAATCCTTCTGTACGTGCCAATTCACGTGCTGTTTGTGCAGCATCTTTATCTGTTACTTTCATAAACTTATCGATAACAGAGAAGTCCGTAGCAGTTGGTATTAAGTTCTTTCCTAATCCTTCTATCTTATAAGGAGCAATCTCATTAGGATCTAGCTCTCCTGTCTCGTGATATTTCTTTAATACAGAACCATAAGCATCTACACCTAAGATTTGAATATTTGGATTCATCTCTTTTAAGAAACGAGCTGTACCAGAGATAGTACCTCCCGTACCAGAACAACATACGAAGTGTGTAATCTTACCTCCTGTTTGCTCCCATATCTCAGGTCCTGTAGATAGATAGTGTGCTTCAGTATTTAACTCATTAAAATATTGATTGATATAAATAGAGTTTGGCGTTTCTTTCTGCACTGTCTTCGCTACCTCATAGTATGAACGAGGATCATCAGCCGCTACATTAGCAGGACATACATATACTGTAGCTCCCATCGCACGTAGCATATCTATCTTATCAGGAGAAGACTTATCACTCACAGATAAGATACATTTATATCCCTTAATAGCACTCACCATCGCAATACTAAATCCTGTATTACCTGATGTAGTCTCTACGATAGTACTACCTGGCTTTAATATTCCTTTTTTCTCAGCTGCCTCGATAATGTGCATTGCTATTCTATCTTTTGCAGATTGTCCAGCACTGAAAGCTTCTACTTTACCATAGAAATTCCCTTTTAACTCTTTTGTTGCTTTACTCAATTTTACAATTGGCGTTTTCCCTACAAGAGCCAATACATTATCATACGCTTGAATTTCTTCTTTCATAATATCTTATTTACTACGGATAGATGTTCTTTATCTCATCTACCACTGTTATCTAACAAATTTACTAAAAAAACAAAGAGACTACTCTTTTATCCCTTCTAAATCGAACATGAAAGCAAACTCTTTTGCGACCTCTTTTAAAGCCTCAAAACGTCCTGAAGCTCCTCCATGTCCTGCCTCCATATTCGTGTCTAAATACAGTTGCTTATCATTCGTTTTCATCACACGTAACTTAGCTACCCACTTCGCTGGCTCCCAATATTGTACTTGAGAATCGTGTAACCCTGTTGATACATACATATTCGGATAATCTTGAGCGACTACATTATCTATTGGAGAATAAGACAGCATATAGTCATAATACTCTTTCTCATTCGGATTTCCCCATTCATCATACTCTCCTGTTGTCAATGGTATTGTATCATCCAGCATAGTCGTCATCACATCTACGAAAGGTACTTGAGCAATAACTCCATTGTATAAATCAGGGCGTTTATTCACCACTACTCCCATTAATAAACCTCCTGCTGAGCCACCTTCTGCATATAAATGTTCTGGAGAAGTATACCCTTCAGCAATCACGTGCTCTGAACAAGCGATAAAATCGTCAAATGTATTCCACTTCTCTAATAGCTTACCATCTTCATACCATTGACGTCCCATATCTTCACCTCCGCGAATATGCGCTATCGCATAGATAAATCCTCTATCTAATAAGCTTAGACGAGTAGTAGAGAAATAAGGCTCCATCGAATATCCGTATGATCCATATGCATATTGTAAGAATGGATTAGTACCATCTTTCTTCATCCCCTTTTTATACACGATAGACATCGGAACTTTAACTCCGTCTTTTGCAGTTGCCCAGATTCGTTCTTCTACATAATTATTCTTATCGAAAGTCCCTAATACTTCTTGTTCCTTCTTCACTTCTTTCTCACGCGTACGCATATTAAAGTCAATTACAGAAGAAGGCGTATTCATAGACTGGTATCCATAGCGTAGTATCTCTGTATCGAAGTCTAAATTCGTACCTGTATACGCATTATAGGTCTCACTCTCAAATGGTAGATAATACGCCTCTTGGCTATCATCCCAAGGTTGAATCTTCAAATGAACTAATCCATTAGATCGCTCAGAGATCACTAAGTAATCTTTAAAGATATCTACACCTTCTAACAGTACCTCTTCTCTGTGTGGGATAAGCTCTACCCAATGCTCCGCAGCAGTCTTATCCTCAGGACAACGCATCAACTTAAAATTATCTGCCTCATCTAGATTTGTCATGATATAGAAATGTCCATCGTAGTGTGAAATATTATACTCTACCTCACGCACTCTCTCTTGGAATACCCTAAACTCTCCATCAGGATTATGAGACTCTAAGATTCTGTACTCACTTGTCAACGTACTCTCACTTCCTATCACTAAATACTTGCGCGATTTCTCTTTAAAGATATGAGTATCAAAAGTATCATCCTCTTCGAAGTACACCATCACATCCTCTGTGATCGCAGTTCCTAATTTGTGTTTATAGATTTTATCTGCACGCAGTGTTACCTCATCTTTACGAGAGTAAAACAAAGTCTTATTATCAGCAGCCCAAGTAGAACTACCTGTTGTTTTCTCTATCGAGATAGGAGATATTTCTCCTGTTACTAAGTTCTTTACTTGCAGTGTGTATTCTCTACGAGATACAGTATCTACCCCAAAAGCAACCCATTGGTTATCTTCTGATACATTAATCCCTCTTAAATGAAAATAAGAGTGTCCTTCTGCCATCACATTACAGTCAAACATGATCTCTTCATCAGCCTCTAAGCTTCCTTGTTTACGAGAAAATATAGGGTAATCTTTTCCTTTCTCAAATCGAGTGATATAATAATATCCGTTGTAGAAATAAGGTACAGAACTATCGTCCTCTTTTATTCTGCTCTTCATCTCTTCAAACAAGTCTGCTTGGAAAGCCTTAGTATGTGCAGTCTGTCCTTCATAGTATGCATTCTCAGCATTTAGGTAATCGATCACTTCTTGATCTTCTCTATTGTTTAACCAGAAGTAGTTATCGATACGTGTATGATTGTGTGCTGTTAACTCGTGAGGTCTCACTGTAGCTATTGGCGCTTGTATATCTTTATTCATTTTCAAATGTTAAAACACAAAAGTAAGGTTTTAATATTTAAATAAATGTTAGCATGGTTTAAATGAATACTAATGACCTACTCGTCCATTTATTGACTCAACTGAGTAGAAACAAAAAAGCCAAAGACTCCCATCTTTGGCTTTTCTATATCGTTGTATTAATCTCTATTTCTTCAAGAGTTCTAATGCTAAATTCATCTCAGCATCTTGTGCTTGCTGTAATCCCTTTTGGAAATCATCTGCTTTAATAGTATGATTAGGCAATACTCCTCTACAAGTGCGATCTTTATTTGCTATTGCATTAAAGAATACCTCACTTCTAGGCAATGATAATACAGATTCTGTATTCGGTAATTTATAACTTAAAAACCAGGCTGCCGTTGTAAAGTCACTACAACTTCTAGTCTCCTGACCTACGATATCACCACGCTTATTCAATTGGAACAAATGTGCAAAATAAGCTGCTGCTGATACAGTATTATTATTTGACAATAAAACTACTTTACCTGTAAACGCATTTTTATCCTGTGGGTAATTCTCTACATAAGAATCGTCTAGACGACTGTTTCCATAATAAAACTGATCTTCTTCATTATAATCAAATCGCTGACTCATAAAGTTGTCTTGGCTAATAATATCAGCTGTATTTGCCAACTTACCATTTCCATCCAATAGATTCTCTTTCATATTCACTTTAGGAACTCTAGTCGCATATTTATAAATATTTTTAAAACTCTTCTCTGGACTAATAAAAGAATAAAACAAAGGAATATTAGACAATAGACCTCCTCCATTATCACGAATATCAACCACTAGCTTTTTAATATTCTTGTCTTTGATGTCTTGAAATACGTTGTTCAAGATATAATAAGCATATGTCTCTGATACACTAAATGTTGTTATTTTCAAAATATAAGTATCATCATTTAATGGATATCCATAGATCCCTTTAGAGAAGGCAACAGTACTCAGTGGTAGAACACTCTTCTGAGCATGATACTCATAGTCATTAAAGTTCACTGCTTTCAGCGTTATCGTCTTAGGGGTTGCCTCCACAGTTTCTTTATACTCAATGATAAACTCTTTGGCTTCTGGAAATATTAAAGAAGCATAATTAGAGAAATTCTTATTAGAACTAGCCTCTACTCCTCCATCTACCTTATTCGGTATTTTATTCAATAAGTCAGCAATACTTACATTATTTACTTTGATAATCTCAGCTCCCATCGGGATATCTAGAGTGTACTGATTAACGAACACTCTATTGTCATATACACTAGTCGCAATAGGAAAGAAATGACTGACCTTAATATAATCCTCATAAATAATATCATCCATCTCAATACTTGAATGAGCATCACGTATTAATGCAACAGGGTTACATAAGACAAAATTCTCTAAAATTGGCTTTTGCTCTAAAGTATGACGTAGTTCCTTTACCTTCTTATCAAATTCTTTTTCTGTTATAAATCGAAATGGATTAGGATGCTGTTCTTTTATTGCCTTAACTACAAAATCAAAATCAGCTAAGTAATTATCTTTAGTAAAGTCTTTCACTTTTTTCTACCCAAATGCAAAAACCTGTAAAAATAAAACCATTATTACTATAATACCTCGAAGTTTTATCATGTTTTTATTTATTTAAATATCAAAAAGCAAATATAATAACTTAACTAACCTCATCTAAAGAATATTTTTAATTAATCTAAAAAAACACTCTTTAGCAGTTTGTCTTACTTACCTAAACTCTTTTTATTAATTAAGTCCACTGCGTACTGTATCATCCCATACGCATTATAATCATTTGCTGATTCAGATACTATATGATCTATCTTTAAACCATTTCGGTGCACATTATACTCTTTATCATTTGGGTAGAAAGCTCCATAACCTGAGAAGTCTATTGTAGTATCATCTTTTAAAAGTACCCGTACACGATTAGTCACAGCTCCTCCTGTCTGCTTACCTATAGTAATACATCTTGGTGCCTGCTGAATCCCCATTCCCATATATTCAGCAGCACTCAGCGTAGTATGATCCACAAGTAGGACTACAGTTCCTTTATAATAATCTTTATTCTCATTGCCCGCCTTGAAAGGATCTATAATCTTAGCAATGCCCACCTTACTATCCCATTCTCCTAACGCTGGCCCATACCAACCTAATGCTTTAAAAAAAGTAGTTCTATGAGGTAATAGGTAAGATGTAATAAGCTCTGGGCTTATATTCTCAGGATAATTACGTAGATCTAAGATAATACTCTGCTTACTACTATTAGCCTTAAAGAAACTCTTCAGTCTTTTCTTTGTCGCTCTACCTAGATGAAGATATCCTATATCATCACCTAACTCAGGAGCTTTCTGTTCTTTAAAAAGTGACTTTATTGTTTTAAAATTCTTAAACTCTTCTCCCTTTAATAGAGGAACCGTTCTTTCTATAATCTCTCCACTTTTCTTTTTTATACTTACTGTCATTGATTCTTGATCTCCTAAAGCAGGAAAATAAAAACTCTCAAATCTTTTTAAATAATTGGGATTAGATACACTTACATATTTTCCTATTGTACTTTCTCTATAGTCCTTTACAGACTTTCCTTCGACTCTAAAAATCACATCTCCTAGCTCTATATTACTCTCTTTAGCCTCGATAGGGTCATAAATAGTCGTTATCACTAAGGAGTCATTTATATTTTTGGTTCCATAGGTACTAAAACGTTTAACTTTAGTATTCAGATAATAGCTTGCTTGATAGTCACTATGTGAATCATTTAACTTTACGAAAAGCTCATCTTTCAGATACTCAAATTCTATTCCTTCAGTCGTATTAAACCTCGGAACGAACTCAGTCAACACCTCATCCCATGGTGTATCAGCTAGATATATATTCACATTCCCATAACGGATACTATTCCAAAAAGAAGATAAAAACAGCATACGGTGGCTTTCATTCCCATTGCTAAAATTAGGCAACGCCTTTTCGTGATCAAATTTTACGATAGAAGATATTTTACGATTAGTTAGATAATACTTACCATAATTAGTATTGTCTTTTAAGTCTGTCAAAATAGACTTTAATTCCTTATCATAGAGGTCACTGTTTATCCATTCAAACCTAGCATTAACTGTAAATAATTTATCTTCACTTACTTTAATACCATCCTTTTTTAGAGGATGTTTAGAAGAGTCAAACTGTTTTATCCATTGCTTTAAGAAGGTATTTAAAGCCTCTTCGTTCTTTATCGTTTCTAGAGTAGTATATGCTTTTAAGAATTCTTGATCCATATCATAACCACCTCTACTTACATTAGGATGTTTATACTTGACTAATCCCCATACATATATTAGACTTTCAGAACTTACCTCTTTCAACTCTCTTTGCTGAGCAAAAGAAACAGTACAAATCAATAGTGTAAACAGTGCAAAAAATTTCTTCATTATATCATTAGTTAGATGTTTAGTATCTAAATATATTGATAACTCCACAGAGCTTTTAAGCTATTAACACTAAAATAACTTTGCTATTTACTGTCAATCAATCACCTATAAAAGAGAAAAGGTCAGAAACATACGTCTCTGACCTTTTCGAAAATAACTGAATAACTAAATAACTCCACACCTTACAGTGTGTATAAACCTCGTTTTTTAAAAGCGATTAGAACTCGTGCTTTATTGACTTATAACGCTAATAAAAAAGTAAATAAACACGCGTATTCTAACCTCTATGTACAGCTAAGGATTACTCCGCTAGATCATATCCAAACTGAATACCTGCTGTACCTCCTAGTTCTGTAAATAACTTCATGAATCCTTCTGCAGTTTCTGTACGATTCCAGTCACGTTGTAATTCACAGAATAATTGTACTACGCTAATTGGTTTAGCACCTGCCTGTACCATTCTCATAATTGCGGCATCATGTGCCTCTTTAGAAGTACCACCTACAGCATCTACCACGATATATACCTCGTATCCTTCTTGTAACGCATCCATCACTGGGAATGTAAGACATGCTTCTGTCCACAGTGCTGTCATGATTAATTTTTTTCTACCTGTAGCTTTTACAGCCTCTACGAACTCCTTATCTTCCCATGAGTTAATCGTCGTTCTATCATAAGAAGGCACGCCTTCTAAGTGTTTTCTTAGTTGAGGAACAGTCTCTTTATTTAATCCTGTTTTTACATTCACTGTAGATAGAATGATAGGCATATCATACAGTTTAGCTGCATTTACAGTTCCTCTAATATTGTTTAGTAGTAACTGTCTATCCATAGAAGCGATAGAATTTACTTGTACTGGTTGATAATCAATAACGATTAATGCTGCGTTCTCACCTGTTAATAAGTGATCTTGTTTTTTGTCTCTAATTGGTAAACTTGCCATAACTTTATTTTTTTACTATTTAATCATGATGCATTCACTTCTAGTCTCTCTGTCTTATAGTCTCTCTTTTATTGGAGATAAAACAGTGTTCGCTAGAAGAAAATGAAATGTTATACACTGTAATTAAAAAAGAATACAGACTGTATTTATAAGGCCTTTTATAAATTCAATAAATGATAGTCTAACTCCCTTTCTGATTACAAGTATAAAATTATCACATCCTCTCCCAAAATCACTTAACCTAGATTAACAAAGGATTTTCAAGCAACTTTACTACTATGCTTACACTGCTAAAACTTCACTTTATCTCTTCTACCGCCCTCTATTATATGACCTAATATTCTCTTCTCATCTTATTCTTTTGTTTACAGCACATTCTAGGAGAATAGTTGATATATAAAAGGAGCATTCTTCGACAAACAAGTCCTCTACTCCACTAATCTCGAGGTATTGTCCATGAATTGTCGAAGGAATTCGCTTCAAGTGCCGTAAATACTACGGTCAGCAGGTATAGTGCATAATGAGGTACAACACACATAAAACATATAACAAACTAATAAACAATAACTTAAATTAAAAACAGCAATTAATAGGCTTAAAAAAACAGGTATCTTTTTTCGATTAGATAGTTCAATACCCATTAAATTAGGCTGAAAAACAAAAAAAAGTATCTTCTAAAAAGACTTTTAAGTATATAAATTGCCCAAAAAAGAAATTAAAAAACAAAAAAAAGGTCAAAGATTATCTCTTTGACCTTTTATATTATTCACTAAGTATATATCCTTACTTTATACAGCTACTTCATTTAATTCACTTCTATACTTTTCGATTTTCTCTTTTAGTTCTGCTGCGAGCTCACCATTTATAATACCATTCACCTCATCAAAATTTTCATAATACTTAGGCAATGCAAAGCTGTCCTTTACTTGTCCTCCAAAAGAAGGAAACACCGTCTTAGCAAGGTTTAATGAATTCTGACCTCCATATCCTCCTGGTGAAGTAGACATTAAGAACATCGGTCGTTCTTGGAATAGCTTTAACTCTATTCTAGAACACCAATCAAACAAGTTTTTAAAACAAGCTGTCCAGTTGCGATTGTGTTCAGACATAGAGCAGATGATAGCATCAGACTGCTTTATCTTTTCTAAGAATAACTTCGCTCCTTCTGGAAAACCTTGTTTCTCTTGATCTACAGAAAATGGAGGTACTTTATAGTCATTCAGATCTATCACTTCCACTTCTCCTGCTGGGAACAAAGGCACGGTATACTCAACTAACTTTTTATTAATAGAAGTACTCGATGTACTTGCTGCAAATCCTAATATTCTCATAGCTTATTTATTGTTATAGTTTATCGTATGCAGGAAACGCTCTAGATACTATTCTCTTCCATTCTGGATGACGCTTAATATAAGCATATACTAACGGACATAATGGGTACAGCTCATAGTTATGCTCTTCTATATACATCAGACTCTTCTCGATCAGAGCAGTAGCCACTCCTCTACCTGCTAGCTCTTCTGGGCTCTCTGTATGAATAAGTTTGATAATATTACCTTCTTCAGCATAATCTATAAATGCAGTATACCCATCTACTGTTAATTCAAAACGGTTAGTATCAGCATTTTTATTTACTTCTAAATTTACAAATTCTTCTTTCATATCCTATACGTTTACGTGGTTAATTCTACTCTATTACAAAATTAGAACTAATTCTCTTCTACTAGACTTGACCTAGATTAAGTTTATTGTACTTTTCTACACAAAGATCATACCTATCTATCCCGTACTAATATAATTTTAACACCGTCGAAATCTCTTTGTTTAAAAGACTTTTTAACTACTCAAAGAAAGAAAACCAACTTTTTATCTCAATAAAAAACATAAATTTTCATGTATTTGTATTTTTTGGCACGATATATGTAAAACACATATCACAACAAAAACAACAAAACTTTCTTTTTCTTAAGTGACCTGGTTACCCCCAAATAACTAGGTCACTTTTTTTATATCCTATTGACTACTGCGTTTTGATAGCCATAAATTCCCTCATACACTGTTATAATATAGAATATCCTTCAGTTGTTATTAACTATTCTATAACAAAATCATTTATCTTAAAAAGATTTTAATATTTTTGCGCCACTAACTAAAATGTATTTAACATGTTTGGAGACTTAATGGGCATGATGGGTAAACTACAAGAGACCCAAGCTAAGATAGAAGAAACAAAGAAGAGATTAGACACCGTATTAGTAGATGATCAGAGTAATGATGGGTTACTACAAGTAACGATGACTGCTAATAGAACTATTCGTTCTTTATCTATCAGTGATGAACTAATGGAGGACAAAGAACAACTAGAAGATTACTTAGTCATGGTACTTAACCGTGCTATCGAAAAAGCGTCTGCTATCAATGAGGCAGAATTAGCTGCGGCTGCTAAAGATGGAATGCCGAATATCCCTGGACTAGATCTATTTAAATAATATTATGAAAAAAATTGTTTGTGCTCTTTTACTTGCTACTGGAGCGTTATTCGTGTCTTGTAATAAAGAAGAAACTAAGGGGAACCTTACTGTTACTGGAAAAGTAGATGGATTTAAACAAGGTAAGTTATACCTATTTCAGATTCAAGATACTATATTTAAAGCAATAGATTCATTAAATGTAAAAGGAGATGCTAACTTTAAGTTTGACTTAAATATTGACTCTCCTGAAGTATTCTATTTAACCTTAGACCGCGGTCATTCTAACTCTCAGGATAATCAGATTATGTTCTTCGCTGAACCTGGAAAAATGACAATCAATACTACACTTAAGAATTTCTATAGTGATGCTAAGGTAACTGGATCGAAATCTCAAGAGGTGTATGATGAATACTTAAAAACACGTTCGTTAATCACAGATAAACAGAATGGTCTATTAGTAGACATCTTTAATGCTGAAAAAGAACAAAACGCTGCCAAAAAAGACAGCCTTAATAACTTATCTAAGAAACTTACCATCAGAAAGTATCTTAATGCTGTAAACTTTGCTATTAATCATAAAGACTCTGATGCGAGTCCTTATATCGCATTGACAGATTTATACAACGCTCATACTAAGTTATTAGACACGATCTATAACTCTCTATCTCCTGAAGTAACTGCTCGTAAATACGGAAAGCAACTGAATGAGTATATCAAAGAGAGAAAAGAATCAGAAGCACAAGTGACGACTACTCAGAATACAACTACTGAAGTTCAAGAATAATCAAAAAACGCCTTATAGGCGTTTTTTTTGTATGTTTACTATCCATGTCATTAGCTATTCAATTACAACAATCCTTACAGCTCTCTACAGAAGAAACTTCTATAGCAGAAGAGCTATTCTATACTATACAATTCAATAGAGGTGAGACTATTATTACTCCTCTTCAGAAGAGTGCTCCTCTGTACTATATAACAGAAGGGTATATCCGTATCTATGCTCTAGTAGATGATAAAGAGGTCACACAGTGGATCAGTGGAGCGGGCTACTTTATGACTGATCTGTCTAATTGGTTATTTGACACCCCTATTAAGTGGACAATAGAAGCGCTTACACCTGTCACAGCGCTATGCATCACTCCTACAGACTATAAAGAATTAGCAACACAGATACCTAATTGGGCAGAAAAAGAGAGAGGTTTCATCGGACATTGTTTCACACAGATGGAAAATAGAATATTTCAATTCATCTCTTTAACAGCAGAGCAACGCTACCTTCACTTCATGGAGCAATTTGGTTTCTTATTTAATGAAGTGCCTCATCAATATATCGCCTCTATGCTAGGTATGACACCCGAAACACTGAGCAGAATAAGAAAAAAAGCAGTAACACTTCGATAATCAAGTTAGTTAAGCCTGCTATCCTCTTCGTTGTGGGAACTATACTAATTCTATTATATTTGTGTGAACCAAAACACTATAAAATGAATTTTGAACAACAACTACAAACGAAGATAGACTTAAAGACAAAACCTCTACAAGCACTAGGACTATTAGAAAAGATAGCTTATAAAATAGGAAAGGTACAACAGACCCTGACACCTAGTCTAGTATCTCCTACCATCATCGTATTCGCAGCTGATCATGGCTTAGCAAAAGAAGGTGTGAGTGCTTATCCTGCTGAAGTAACTTATCAGATGGTACTTAACTTTCTAAATCACGGTGCTGCAATCAATGTATTCTGTAAGCAACACAACATCAATCTAAAAGTAGTAGATGCTGGTGTGAGTAAAGACTTTGCCCCTCATCCTGACTTAATCCAAGCTAAAGCAGGTCATGGTACACATAATATGATCTCTGGCCCAGCTATAACTAAAGAAGAACTAGCCTTCTGCTTCACTTCTGGAGAGCAAATAGTGAAAGATATCGCTGCTACAGGAACTAATATTATAGGATTCGGAGAAATGGGAATAGGGAATACTTCTTCTGCTTCTCTGCTGATGAGTTCTCTATTAGATCTACCTATAGATAAATGTGTAGGGAGAGGAACTGGTCTAGATGATGAAGGATTAAAAAGAAAAAAAGATATCCTTACCAAGATTATCAATACTCATCCAAAACCTGCGAATGCGAAAGATGCTCTAGAACAATATGGAGGATACGAGATCGCTCAGATGTGTGCTGCTATGCTAGAAGCTTACAGACATAATATGATCATATTAGTAGATGGCTTTATCGCATCGAGTGCATTCTTATGCGCGGCTAACTTAGAGCCAATGATAACCGGTAATGCAATCTTCTGCCATAAATCTGATGAGATAGGTCATCACCTATTGATTCGCTCTTTTAATGAACAGGCAATTCTAGATATGAACTTACGCCTAGGAGAAGGTACTGGGTGTGCTCTAGCATATCCTCTTATACAAAGTGCTGTAGCATTCTTAAACGAAATGGCTAGTTTCGAATCTGCAAATGTTTCTAACAAATGATCCGAAAAGAGCTCACTTACTTTCTGACGGCTGTCATGTTCTTTACGAGAATACCTATTCCTTTTAAAGTACCTTATAGCCATGAGATCATGAATAAGTCTCAGAAATATTTCCCTCTGATAGGTTATCTAGTAGGCGGCATGGCAATACTCGTCTATTGGGCTACCTCCTATTTATTCTCTGCAGATATAGCTATCGTACTCTCTATGGTGAGCACAGTATTACTGACTGGGGCATTTCATGAAGATGGATTTACAGATGTCTGTGATTCTTTTGGCGGTGGATATGGCAAGGAGAAGATTATGACGATTATGAAAGATAGTCGTATAGGAGCGTATGGTGTCATCGGTATTGTTTTATTACTTCTGTTGAAGTTTCTTGCCTTGCATAATATTGCCGAGTTATCTACTTCCTTTTTACTTGTAGTGATGCTAAATGGGCATACCACGAGTAGATTTCACGCTGCTACAGCTATATATACTCATCGATATGTAAGAGATACAGATGACAGTAAGTCTAAACCGATGGCTAATCAAAAGCTGTCTTATTCATCCTTACTGTTTTCTCTGATTCTAGCGATCATCCCTTACATCCTATTTGACAACTGGTTATTTATCATAGCTTTTTTTGTTAGCTACATTGGTAAAATGTACCTGACGATGTACTTTAAAAAACATATAGGCGGATATACTGGTGACTGTCTTGGCACGATACAGCAAGTATGTGAAGTCTTATTTTACTTAACAACACTAACACTATGGAAATTTTTGTAATCCGTCATACGAAAGTAGACGTTCCCCCTGGCCACTGTTATGGACAGACTGATGTCAATCTACTCAATGACTATCCTGATGAAATAACTACCTTCAGAGATAGAATCCCAAATGACATCGACACGGTTATCTCTAGTCCTCTAAAGAGGTGTACTTTTATAGCCGATCACTTCTCTCAATGGTACTCTACGGATGACAGACTCTTAGAAATGAGCTTCGGAGAATGGGAGATGAAAAAATGGGACGAAATACCAAAAGATGACTTACAAAACTGGATGGACAACCTCGCACAAACTTGTCCTCCTTACGGAGAAAGCTTATCTATAGTACAAGATAGAGTAGCTTCTTTCTTAGATGACTTGCGCAAAGCAGAGTATAAAAAAGTATTACTAGTCACTCATGCAGGACCGATAAGATGTATGTGGAACTACCTATTACAAACTCCAATCAACAACACCTTTAAAGTACCTGTAGATTATAATGAAGTCTTTCACTTTAATCTGGGAGCCACTCCTCAGGATGACTTTATTCTACAGAAAGCTTAGCTCCCTTATCTGATTACTTTTCTTGATAAATGTCAAGAGGTGATAAATAGAGATATACAACCTTTGTCTATCTAATTTACAATCTTATGACAATAGAAACGAGTATCACAATTAAAGCTACGAAGGAAGTAATATGGCAAGTATTAATGAGCTTCTCTGAATATCCTGAATGGAATCCTTTTATACTATCCATCACAGGTGAGCCAATAGTAGGCAGACAAATCAAGATTAGCCTGTCTACGATGAAGTTTAAGCCTATAATTCTAACTAATCAAAAAGAACAACTCCTTAGTTGGAAGGGAAAATTAGGAATAAAAGGGATATTCGATGGGCATCATCAATTCGAAATACAACAGCTAGATGAGCAACATTGTTTATTTATACATAGAGAGGACTTCAGTGGAATATTAGTTCCCCTATTCAAAAAGAAACTACAAACTGAAACTCAACAAGGCTTTGAAGCTATGAATATCGCTTTAAAGAACAGAGCTGAGAAGGCATAAAAAAACTCGTGAAGCAATTCACGAGTTTTGTTTTTATTTATCTACTTCTATTTCTGCATTGATATGAAGTGGGTCATAACTGATAACTTCCCAATCTTTACTCAACAAGTCAATATAGTAGTAGTTTACATTATCATCTTTGTCAAAAGCACCATTCTTATTGATATCTTCTATTGTTCTAAAGTACAATCTATTCTGACTATCAATAACTGTCCAATCTAACAATTCATGTAGATCAGCACTTAGCTTTTTAAAGTGTGTACCGTCTCCCCTACTAATATATAATGTCTTGATATCATTAGAATCTACCTTGCCATCTCTATTCGTATCTGCATCGAATAAGCTGTACACTAATATATTCTTTTTGGTCTTCTCTGCTATTGTATTAAGGTAAGATACATTCTGTATCTGCACTTTCTTATCTGTTAATGGTCTGATCTGTAAAGAGTCTTTATGTTGGAACATAAGGTTCTCTAGATACCCTGTTAGTTCAAAAGGCGCATAGTTAGATACGGTATAAGAAGTTTGATTTACTTTACTCATACCACTTTTAGAAGAATAGCTATATACTCTAATCTCTCCTATAGGATGAATCAGGTGGTCTGATTTTCCCATCAGAATAGGAAGATCGGCAATGCGAATATCTTCTGAACGGTCTCTTTCTTTTACCACTTCTGTCGTAGCAGCAGAGGTACCGTCTTCTTTATAAATAACTTTTGGTTTTTCGCCTTCTTGTTTACAAGCTGTTACTAAAACTAATGCGCTTAAAAACAGGGTTATTCTTACTTTCATAATAGAAAATTTAATACTTCAAAGATACATAATTAGTGTTTCTGTACACAACACTACTTTGGCATTTTTTCAACAAAGCTTTATCAGTTATTATACGAGATCTACTATCCTCTGAAGAAGTGTGATTCAAAGGTTCCTTCGTTTCCTACATTATCTTTTATCTTAATCACTACATCGTTTCGTCCTTTTACTACTTTACCATCACTAAACTTGTGAACAATCTTACGTGTCTTGTAGTCATAATCCAATAATATCCAATTGCCATTGATAAAACCTGTAATGGTATTAATCCCTGACAGATCATCTTTAATCAAGAAAGAGATCTGAGATTCTTTAGTTAACCACTGCCCTTCTGTGAAACTTGGTTTCTCAATAACAGGCGCTTTTTCATCCACTAAAATTTTATAATCTCCAAAGCTCTTAGTATAGATCGTCCACAGATCACCTTTCTTAGCCGTTTTAAAGTAATCTCTTCTACCTCCATCTACTCTAGCAATAAATGCTTTATCACGATTAGAGATATTCATAGAAGACGTGTCAAATGATACCAGAATATTCTTAGCTAAAGGAACAACAGGTTTGTGCAATTTTAATACATCATCTTCTACAGACATATCCATCAAGAAGTCATTGTAAAATGTCTTAATAGGGAAACTCACTGTTACGTTCTTCTTCTCAAAAATATAATCTCTATCTGTAACTATCTTGTATTCTCCTTTTGCCTCTGACTTCTTCACTTTAGCAGTAGCGTCTGTATATTCTACAGGAATATTGATCGTTTTCTTATTCCCGTGATAATCTGACAACACAATACTATAGTTATAGTTCTGCCCACTCTTAACAGTAACAATCCCTTTAGTAGGATCTACTTTTAAGACTGATAAGTTATAAGGTTTCTCATAAAACAGTTTTTGTACTTTTTTCTTTGTTGAAACATAGCGTTCATAGTCAATTAAAGCATTGACATAACCCGTCTCAGAAAAAGAAAAAGTATCAAATTTATAAGAAAACATAGCCTTTCCATTCACAAAAGTCTCTACCATATACACCCCATTTTTATTTGTATTAAAATTAGCTGTATCGTGAATATCTATTCCAAAACTAATATCTCCTCTAGCCTTGACGGGAGAGGTCAAAAAAGTACCATCACTCTGTGTCACATAAGATAACTGCTGCGGAGTCTCATTATCATTAGCCATAGCTCCAACACCAACAGGGTATACATAAAGCCCATTAACGGTAGGTGCTTGAGTATCTGTTAACAATTTATCCATTCCTTCTTTTAAAGGATTAATGATATTCTGTGTCTTTGTGTCACGAATCTCATAGTGAAGGTGAGGTCCACCAGATCCACCTGTATTCCCGGTATATGCAATGATTTGACCTTTCTTTACCAAAACTTCATTCTTACGAGGGAAAATCTCTATCTCAAAGTTCTTCTCTGCATAATGTCTATTTAACACAAGAGTAGCAATATCCCCTGCATAAGAATCTAGATGTCCATAAACAGTAGTCTGTCCATTAGGATGATCAATATACAGAGCCTTACCGTATCCCCAAGTTGACACTTTGATACGAGATACATAACCATCTGCAGGAGCATAAACTGGCAAGCCAATTCTCTGTTGTGTCTTTATATCAAGACCTGTATGGAAATGAGTACCTCTTAACTCTCCAAAATTACCTGAGGCATGTATGCTTATATTTAAAGGACTATCAAAGGTTTCGGTATTCTGTGCATACGCAAAAGTTCCTAATACACTTAAAAAAAGACTAGGTAGTATTCTTACTTTCATAATTTTTAAAACATTTCTGCTAAAATACATAATAACCCTAGAAAAAATAGTATTATCTCTAAAAATGAAACACATAGCTAAAAGCTGTTTAAAGAAAAAGATAAATAACCTTTTTTTTTACAGAAAACTTTTTTAAATTTAAATACTAATTGTAACTTTGTTGAAAGGATAGTGAATAACAAGTATAATGAGCGAGCTAACTGATATTATTAATTCTTTAGAGGTAAAGTTTGCTAAACTTATGCAAAGGCTAAGTGTCTTGGAAGCAGAGAACAAACAGTTAAAAACTAGTTTGGAGCAAGCTCAAAAAGAGATTCTTAAAAATGAGGAGCAATTAGACTCTATTTATAAAAAATATGAGTCAATACAATTAGCTAATTCACTATTGGGCAGTGAAGAAAATAGAAGAGATACGAAACTCAAGATAAATTCATTGATTAAAGAGATAGATCAGTGTATAGCTCATCTCACAAAATAGGAGAAATATGAGTCAAAAAGATGAACAATTAAAAATAAAACTATCTATAGCTGATAGAGTATATCCACTTACGGTGGCTTATTCACAAGAGGAAGGACTGCGATCGGCATCGAAGAAGATAGATTTAATGATACATCAATTTGAGGAAAACTATGCTGTAAGAGATAAGCAAGATGTTCTAGCGATGTGTGCATTACAGTTCGCATCACAAAACGAACAAAAGACAATTGATACTACAGATAGTTATAACAAAGCTGTAGAACGTTTAATCAGGCTGGATGAAGCTTTAGATCGTGTGCTTTCTAAAAAAATATAACAATTCGTTCTTAACATAAGATACTAAAAATACTGCTCACATTAGTACTGTTTGATAAACTCAACACAAACAAATTAAAATGGGTGAATCTTTGCAACTAAAGCATGCTGCCTTGCGCAGATCCTTGAAAAGCAAGCTAACTCAAAACTTGTTAATAAGAGAGTTTACGCGACTCAAACTAATGTGGGCTTTTTTTATATATAATTTATAGAAACATTTATGGAAATACTAATGATCGTTGGGGGAATAATACTTGGTGCTGCGATAGGCTTCATGGTGGCGAAGTACCTTGAAAAAAACCATGCTTCCTCAATATTGTCTAATGCTCAAAACGAGGCCAAAACGATATTGCGTGATGCAAAGACTGATGGAGAGGCAATTAAAAAAGAGAAAATATTACAAGCTAAAGAAAAGTTTATAGAGTTAAAATCTGAACATGAACAAGTAATCTTAGCTCGTGATAAGAAGATGGCGGAGGCTGAGAAAAGAACTAGAGATAAAGAATCTCAAATTTCAAGTGAATTAGCTAAAGCAAAGAAAGCAAATGATGAAAGTGAGAAAAAAGTTGCTGAATACAGTACTAAACTTGAAATCATTGAAAAGAAACAAGAAGAGGTAGATAGACTTCACCGTTCTCAAGTAGAACAATTAGAAATCATCTCTGGTCTTACAGCTGAAGAAGCAAAAGCTCAAATCGTAGAGAGTCTTAAAAATGAAGCAAAAGCAAATGCTATGGCTTCAATACAAGAAACTATCGAAGAAGCTAAACTTACAGCTCAACAAGAGGCTAAAAAGATTATTATCAATACTATTCAACGCATCGGTACAGAAGAAGCTGTAGAAAACTGCGTGTCTGTATTCAACATCGAGTCTGATGATGTAAAAGGTAGAATCATTGGTAGAGAAGGTAGAAACATTAGAGCTATAGAGGCTGCTACTGGAGTAGAAATTATTGTAGATGATACTCCTGAGGCTATTATCCTATCTTGCTTTGACCCTGTTAGAAGAGAGATTGCTCGTCTATCTCTACACAGATTAGTAACAGATGGTCGTATTCACCCTGCTCGTATCGAAGAAGTAGTAGCTAAAACGACTAAACAAATCGATGAAGAAATTATCGAAATAGGTAAGAGAACTGTTATTGATTTAGGTATTCACGGTCTACACCCTGAACTAATCAAAATAGTAGGTAGAATGAAATACCGTTCTTCTTATGGACAAAACTTACTACAACACTCACGTGAAGTAGCTAAATTATGTGGATTAATGGCAGCAGAGTTAGGCTTAAATGTTAAGTTAGCTAAACGTGCTGGGTTACTTCACGATATCGGTAAAGTACCAGAAACAGAAAGTGAATTACCACACGCCATCCTAGGTATGCAGTGGGCAGAAAAATACGGAGAGAAACCGGAAGTATGTAATGCAATAGGTGCCCACCACGATGAGATAGAAATGACTACATTAATCGCTCCGATTATCCAAGTATGTGATGCTATCTCAGGTGCTAGACCAGGTGCTAGACGTCAAGTACTGGATTCATACATTCAACGTCTTAAAGATCTAGAAAGTATAGCTAATGAATTCGGAGGAGTTAAAAACGCTTATGCTATTCAAGCAGGACGTGAATTACGTGTTATCGTAGAAAGTGAAAAAGTAACTGATGAAATGGCTGCTACTCTTTCTTTCGATATCTCTCAAAAAATCCAAACAGAAATGACTTATCCAGGTCAAGTGAAGATTACTGTAATTAGAGAAACTAGAGCAATCAATATTGCTAAATAATAAAGACTACAAGTCGTAAAAAAAGAGCTATTCAAAATGAATAGCTCTTTTTTTATATCTTACCAGCACGTGGATGAAATTCTTCTAATACCGACCTCAAACGCTCTGTACTAATATGTGTGTATATTTCTGTTGTAGTGATAGACTCATGTCCTAGCATCAATTGAATAGCTCTAATATCAGCTCCATTCTCTAATAAATGCGTAGCAAAAGAATGTCTAAATGTGTGTGGACTAATATTCTTCTCTAAACCTACTTCTACAGCTAATCGCTTAATAATAGTAAATATCATAGCTCGGGTCAATTGCCCTCCTCTTCTATTCAAAAATAAAATATCAGAACTATCTTTCTTAACTACCTGATGAGAACGTATAGAATCATTATACAATACGATTAGTTCCATACTATTATGATCAATAGGTACAAAACGATGCTTACTCCCCTTACCTATCACACGTATAAAACCTTCTTCAAAAAAGAGATCAGATAACCTAAGTCCTACTAATTCACTTACACGTAAACCACAGCTGTACAATACTTCTAACATTACTTTATTTCTAAAGCCTTCTGGAGTAGATTGATCAATTGCCTCTATAAGTATATCTATTTCTTCTACACTTAATACATCAGGTAATTTACGTCCTGTCTTAGGTGTTTCTATCAACTCTACTGGGGAAACCTTTAGATAACCTTCTAAGATAAAGTAATTAAAAAAATTCTTTAATCCTGATATTATACGCGATTGGGTGGTAGGTGCAACTATATCAGCGATACTATACAAGAACTCCTGTACCACACTTGCATCTATAGCCTCTAATAAGACGTGCTCATCATACCCTTCTATATACCCGATAAACTTACGAATATCTAATTCGTAACTTTCTATCGAATTAAGCGAGAGTCCTCGCTCTAACTTTAAATAAGTAGTAAACATCTTAATAAACCCTTCCCAATACCCAGAAGCCATAGTACATTCTTTTATATCCCAAATATACAAACAAAAAAAGAGCCTCTAAAAAGAGGCTCTCTATATTCAAATAAGATTTTATTCTAATTAGAATTTGTAAGTTAAACTAAACTTAGCATTATCAAAGAAGTTATTGAAAATGTTTAAGTTAGATTTAGTATTTGAAACTGTTGCAACTTTTGTTCCAGCTGCCTTAACATTGTAATTCTCGTAAAAGAAGATATCTCCCATATTAAATCCAAGAGCAATTTTCTCAGTTACAAAGTAATTAAATCCAACAGTAACTCCAGTTTTAATACCTGTTGCTTTTACATCAGCAACTCCACCTCTAATTTTTGCCTCATTATATCCAATACCTACTTCAGCAAAAGTTTTAAAACGTCTTCCAACTTCTAAAAAGTAGTAACGTCCAAATGCTCCTGCATATGTTGTATTAACATGGTCTCCTTTTAAATCCTCAATTCCATCAAATCCTTCAAAACTATTTAAACCAAGTTTTCCAAATCCTAATTCAACACCAACAGCGAATTTATCTGATAACATATATCCTACTTTTGGAGTAAAGTTAAATTCTGTTGTTTTGATATCAGATCCACCATTCTTAGGTTTAACTGTTACATCATTAATTTGGAAAGCCCCTTCAACGAATACATTAGATTCTTGGAATCCGAAAGTTGGTTTTTCTGTCTCTTGTGCGTTAGCAGTGAACCCGAAAGCTGCAACTGCAACTAATGAAAGTACTAGTTTTTTCATGTTTTTAAGCTATTTTTAATTAACAATCCAAATGTAGCGACTATCACCAAAAGCGAAGTGATTTTTAATGATAAAATAACAATTAGATAACATAAAATCTACAAAAAACACACTAAAACACTAATAAACAAGATAATATAAAATAAAAAACAATTCATAAATATAAGTTAAAATAACTATTTTTAACCATAACAAAACAATTATTATTCGATTTTATACTAAAACACCAGCTATATAAAACCATTTTTAACATAATAAACAGCACAAACCACATAAAACAACACTAAACACTATTCTTATAAGTGTGAAATACTATTTATAAAAACACTATATAACACACATAAGAAGCATTAACTTTTTTTTTAAGCAACTGATTAAGTATTAAATAATATATTTGTCAGAAGTAAATTAAACTACATGAAAATATTAATTATAAATGGTCCTAATCTGAATCTTCTAGGAAAAAGAGAACCTGATGTATATGGTCACACCTCTTTTGAAGATTACTTTGAAGTATTAAAGGCTAATTATCCTGAAGTAGAACTCGAGTACTATCAGTCTAATATAGAAGGAGAACTAATTAATAAAATACATGAAGTAGGTTTTAGCTATGATGCTATTATCTTAAATGCAGGAGCGTACACGCATACCTCTATCGCTATAGCTGATGCCATCTCAGGTATAACAGCACCTGTCATCGAAGTACATATCTCTAATACACATAAGAGAGAAGATTTTAGAAAACATTCTTATATATCACCAGTATCACATGGAGTAATATTAGGCTTTGGTCTAAAAAGTTACGACTTAGCTATTGCTTCTTTACAGTTATAATGAAACATTCTTTTTCTAAGTATATTACTTCTATATGCGTTGTGATACTATCTATATACGGTAGTTATGCACAAGACAACACTGTAAATGGTAAAGTCATAGACTTATATGGTAATCCTATAGAGAATGCTACAGTATTTGTAAAAAAAACGGATAAACAGACTATCACTAACCAGAATGGAGAGTTTCAGATAGAAATAATTCCAGGTCAATATATCTATGCTCAAAAAGAGGATTTTACAATTAGAAGGATAGAGTACACTCCAAATAAAACTAATGCACAAAAACTAGAGCTAGTCCTTACTCCTTTAGAAGAAACAGACATCTTTTACGATAATCCACAAGATGAATATGCCATCTTCATTATGGATCTAGCTAGTACGCATAAAAAAACGAATAACTTAGAGAAATATACTCTTGACTATTATTCTAAAGGTAATCTTCAACTTGCATCAGGAAGAGAAACATTCTTAGGGCAAAAAAGAAAAGACCTAGATCCCTCACTTGATATAACAGATGTAAATAACTTTATCTATCTAGGAGAGTTATCTTCTCAACAAACAGTTTTAAATGAAGATTATGGAAAAGAAAAAGTTATCGCCTTCAATGAAATAGGAAAGGCAAAAGATCTTTTCTTCTTAACAGCAACAGATAGTGATATTAATTTATACGATAAAATCGTTTCTAATCAGATTAATGTAATCTCTCCTCTGATGTCCTATGCTAAGACATATTACTATTTTAAATTACTGAAAAAAGACACTGATTCTTTAGGAAATGATATATATACAATAGGTTTTACCCCAAAAAGGGATAGAGAACCTATCATGGAAGGTAAAATAAAAATCACTAGTGATAAATGGCAAATTACAGAACTGTATGCAGCTATGAATGGAGAAAATGTTGGATTAAAGAATGTAAAACAAGTCGTAATAACTCAACAGTATAAGCATAATCCATTACTAAATCTATATCTTAAAGAAAGTCAAAACCTATATTTGAAAGGAAAATTCTTAGTATTTGACTATGTTGGTTCATTTAAAGCGCATTATACAAATTACCAAACAGACAACTCTATTAATAAATCACAATTCAGCAATGAACTAATCCAATATTCTAATAACTTCTTACATCAGCCAGAAAGTTACTGGGAAAAGAATAGACCATATCCTTTATCTAAAAAAGAGATGGCTACTTTCAATGAACAAGAAATAAAAATACAAGAAGCAACAAGGGTAACATTAGATTCTATAGATAATAGAACTAATAACTTCACTCTTTTTAAGTTAGTCAAGGGATATCAACATTTAAACTCTTATAAAAACTCGGCTATTACCTATCGTGGACTTTTATCCACATTCGCATTTAATGCGGTACAAGGATTCAATGTTACTACAGGCTTAGACTATGTAAAAGTAAAAGACGACTACTCTCAAACTAAACTAGGTACAATCGTCAACTATGGTATCTCCGAAAATAAATATAGAGTATCTGGATATGCATCTCATATCTTTAATCAAATAGACTATAATACAATCACTATATCTGGTGGTAGTACGATATTACAGTTTAACCAAGATGATCCTATTAAAACGCCTATTAACTCATTTGCAAGTGCTTATTTTGGTAAAAACTATGCAAAGTATTTTCAGAAAAGTTACCTTCAAATCAAGTATGAACAATATGCTTTTAATAGATTTAAGTTTAGTGGTTTATTAGAGTATGCTCATAGAAGAGCATTAAATAATAGTCTTAACAGCCCACCATTTGCACCACAAAAAGACTTTACTTCTAATAACCCATTAGACCCAACGGATTTTGATAATGCACCATTTAAAGATAATTCTATCTTTAAATTTAACTTAGGGCTAAACATAATCTTTGACCAAAAAATAATCACTTATCCAGATTACAAACAATATTTACCTACTTCTAAATATCCTATTATATCACTTACATTAGATAAGACATTGAATGCTACAACTAGTAATTATAACTATACTTTTGTATCATTTGCAACACAGTACAATGATAATATCGGTAAAATAGGAAACTTATACATAGGGCTAGCTGCAGGAAAATACCTTGAACAAAATGATATCGCCTTCACTGACTATAAACACTTCAATGGAAATAGAACTTTTATAGGGTCTACTGCTGTATATAACAAACAATTCAACTTACTACCCTACTATGAATATAGTACAAATAAATCTTATGTTGAGTTTCACCTAGAACACGACTTTAGAGGGTATATCATGAATAAAATTCCTTTATTAAATAAGACCCGATATTCTATCGTAGTAGGATACCATATGCTGAATGTTCCTGATAAAGATGTGTATGGAGAATATAGTATAGGCTTAAATAACTTTGGTTTTGGAAAGTTTAGACCTTTTAGAATAGACTTCTTTAAAACTGTTTCGAATGGACCTTATAAGAATTTTGGTTTTGTATTCGGTATTAAAGTACTTGACTTAATCCAAAAATAATAACGCTGTATTAGTATTTGATATTTAGCAAGAACGACTCTCGTTATTAATGTAGATCCTTACTTTACGAGCTTAGTTTAGTGAATTCTTAGTTGTCTACAATTACACAAAAGATAGAATAACCACAGCTTCAAAAAGCCGAATATTAAAATATCAAAAAACGACATTCATATATAAGTATATTCTTTTTAGTGTGTATTGAGTAGTTAATGAATTTTGCTCTGGTATACTAGCAGATTGCTTGCAGGTTTCTTGCACATTTCTTCGACAAAAACACCTTCTAGGCAGGAAAACCCCTAGAAATCTCCTAGCAAACCCCTATAAAGTGCAAGCCATACACTTATATCTTATTCCTAAATACTGAAATCAAAACTCTTGTACTAGTTTAAGGTATTAACTGCTGCTTTCACTTTAACGTATTCATACCTAATGGTATTACTTTTAAATGATACTGTTATAAAGTCTTTTAAATCAATATTAGGATTACAACTAAGAACTATCTATGGAGAGATATACTACAAAAAAGCACAAAAAAAAGAACTAAGCTTGACTTAGTCCTTTTAATATATTCTTATACTATTCTTCTATTCTTTCTATATGAGCTCCTAGAGCACGTAGTCTATCATCTATAGCTTCGTATCCTCTATCTATTTGCTCTATATTCTGAATCTCGCTTACTCCCTTAGCTGATAGAGCAGCTATCAATAAAGATATACCTGCACGAATATCTGGAGAAGACATCTTAGTAGCCTTTAACTGAGACTTAAAGTCATGTCCTATAATAACAGCTCTATGCGGATCACATAAAATGATCTTAGCTCCCATGTCAATTAGCTTATCCACAAAGAATAATCTACTCTCAAACATCTTTTGGTGGATTAATACCTCTCCTCTAGCTTGTGTCGCTACTACTAAGATAACACTTAACAAATCAGGCGTTAGTCCTGGCCATGGCGCATCTGCTATAGTAAGTATAGAACCATCTATAAAGTTTTGGATTTCATATCCATCTGTATGAGCTGGAATATAAATATCATCTCCACGCTTCTCTAATGTAATTCCAAGTCTTCTAAAAGTATTCGGTATCACACCTAAATGCTCCCAACCTACGTTCTTAATCGTAATTTCACTCTGTGTCATCGCTGCTAACCCAATCCATGAACCGATCTCTATCATATCTGGTAACATCGTATGCTCACAACCTTTTAGTGCTGTCACTCCTTCTATAGTCAGTAAGTTAGACCCAACACCTTGAATCTTAGCTCCCATAGAGTTCAACATCTTACACAGTTGTTGGATATATGGCTCACAGGCTGCATTATAGATAGTCGTAACTCCTTCTGCTAATACAGAAGCCATTAGTATATTAGCAGTTCCTGTTACAGATGCTTCATCTAACAACATATCAGCACCTACTAACTTCTCTGCTTCTACTCCATAGAAATATTCTTCTCTATTATATCTAAATGTAGCACCTAATTTTATAAATCCATCGAAATGCGTATCTAATCTTCTACGTCCTATCTTATCTCCTCCTGGTTTTGGGATATATCCTTTTCCAAAACGAGCTAATAAAGGCCCAACCATCATAATAGATCCTCTTAAGGCTTTACCATCTGTCTTAAAGTCATCTGAGATAAGATAATCTAAATCTAACTCATCCGCTTGAAATGACATCTTATTAGGACCTAACTTTTCAATTTTAACTCCTAATTTGCCTAATAACTCTATTAATTTATTTATATCAATGATATCCGGTATATTAGAGAGTACAATTTTTTCTGGTGTTAATAAGACAGCACATAAAATCTGCAATGCCTCATTTTTAGCACCCTGAGCATATACCTCCCCTTGTAGTTTAAAACCTCCTTCAATCTTAAATGTACTCATTACTTCTTACCTTTTGAATGATAGTTATTACTTTTATATTTCTTATTGTTATTGTTGTTGTTAGAATTACTCTTCTGATTATTAGAGTGATTCGTTTTGTTAGATTGTTTCTTATTTACCTGCATTAAGTTAGCAGTAGTAGATAATTCTTCTTCTTTTTTAAATAAATTAATCTTTCCATTAGACAGCTCACATAGATGCTCAAAGATCACTTCGTCTTTCACTGTTTCTTTATTCCAACTCAGATAACTCTTCTTCATATGATTAGCGATCACTAATATCAAGGCATCCTTCATCTCACCATCTTCCCAAGCGATAGCCTTATTTATCATATAGGTAATATTATTACCATAAAATCTATATTTAGGGTGATTCTGAGGATAGGCTAATTTACCAGGTTTTGTAAAGATAGTTTCTTGTGTTGCAATAGGAAATGGGCTATCAACATCTAATTTAAACTCAGACATCATGAATAGTTGATCCCATAACTTATGTTGAAAATCAGGTACATCACGCAAGTGCGGATTCATACTCCCCATCACACTAATAGCATACTTAGCGCCATTATTTCGCTCTTCTCTATCTTCGATTTTACAAATATGGTCTATCAAACTATGTAGATGACGCCCATATTCTGGTATTATCAATGGTTTTCTTAAGGAATTATAATCTAAGTGAGTTACTGCTTCTTTGGAATCAAATTTCATATTATCTATACTGTTATATTGGAGTAATTACTTATTAAGTTATTTATACATAACTCCTAATCAAGTAATTTATTTAAAAATAGGTAAAAAAAGGATTATAAAGAAACTATTCCTTCAATAGTTGAAACTGCAATGTATTTATCAATGATTTCTTGTGCATTCTTCACTGTAAGTTTTACAGAAACACTTGCAAACTTACCTGTACTAGAGTTCTTAATTTGAATATCTGCATTACAACCATCAAAAGCTTCTTCTACTCTGGCAATTTTCTCAGGTTCACCTGGCACTATAAATTTATAAAGGTAAGGTCTTGGCCACGTTTTATCGTCTTCTAATTGCTCTTTTAATCTTTTATAAAATTCTATTGTCTTATCGTCCATATCGTTTTTATTAGGCAAATATAATCAAATTAACCACTATAATTTTCAAAAGATGTAGTTAAAACTCTTTTGCAGACCACATTTTATTGTACTTTTGCACCTTTGATATTTACAGCAAAATGGACACAAAAATAATCTTAATCATAGGAGGACCCGGTTCTGGTAAAACTACGTTGATTAACGAACTTACTAACAAAGGATATGTTTGCTATCCAGAAATATCTCGTGCGGTAACGAAAAAAGCCCAAGAAAAAGGTATTGATCAATTGTTCTTAACAGAACCTCTATTATTCAGCCAATTACTTTTAGAAGGAAGAATCGAGCAACATAAAGATGCTGTTAAAGAATCAGCGAATATTGTTTTTATAGATAGAGGAATTCCTGATGTACTAGCTTATATGCATTACACAGGAGACAAATACCCTGAGAGTTTTGATATAGCATGTAAACAACATCTTTATCACCAAATATTCTTATTACCACCTTGGGAATCAATTTATCAAAGTGATGAACAACGTTATGAGAATTTTGAACAGGCAAGTCAAATACACGAACATCTTATCTCAACATATAAAAACTATGGTTACGATCTAATCGAAGTTCCAAGAGACACAGTTGAGAATAGAATTGATTTTATATTAAGCAGAATTTAAGAAATCATCATATTTGAGTTAAAAGGGTTATAGTATTCAAACTATAACCCTTTTATTTACAACAAATTTTGTAAATTCGTTATCATATTTTCATATATTTCTGTTAGCACATGACCACACCAATTGAAATTCTTCAAAAGTACTGGAACTACGACAGTTTTCGAGAGCCACAGAAAGACATTATAGATTCTGTCCTAGCAAAGAATGATACTTTTGCTTTACTTCCTACAGGTGGAGGAAAAAGTATCTGCTTTCAGATTCCTACACTTCTATTACCAGGCACATGTTTAGTAGTTTCCCCCTTGATCGCTCTAATAGAAGACCAAGTCAACAATCTTAACAAACTTAATATAAAGGCTACTTCTATTATAGGAGGTACGCCAATGCATGAGATAGATGCCATATTTGACAATTGCCTATATGGAAACTATAAATTTCTATATATATCACCTGAGCGATTAAAACAGACTTGGATTCTTGAACGAATAGAAAAGCTTAAAATCAGTATTATAGCCATTGATGAAGCCCATTGTATCTCTCAATGGGGACATGACTTTAGACCTGCTTATCTAGAATTAGGAAAATTACGTGATGTTTTCCCTGAAGTACCTATTATTGCACTGACAGCATCTGCTAATAAAAAAGTAATAGAAGACATCTGCACAAATCTTAAACTTAATTCTCCAAAGCTATTCACAAAAAGCTTTTTGAGAGAGAATCTAATATACGGTGTATATAAGGTAGAGAACCAATTAAACATGGTTCTACGCATATTACAAAAAAATCCTGCACCAACAATCATCTATGTTCGCAATAGAAAAGAAGCTTATTTCTTCTCTAACCAATTAAATCAAATGAATTATAAAGCTACTTTTTTTCATGGGGGCTTATCTATCATTGAAAAAAAGAAAAGAATGCAAGATTGGATAGAAGAAAAAACACCTATTATGGTAGCGACTAATGCTTTCGGAATGGGGATTGACAAAAAAAATGTAAAGAATGTAATCCATATACAGATACCCGAAAACATAGAGAACTATTACCAAGAAGCCGGAAGAGCAGGACGAGATGGTAATAAAGCATTTGCTACTATGCTAGTCACTCCACAAGAAATCAAGCAAAACAGTGAAATGTTTGAAACGAATCTCTTTGACAAAGAGTTTCTTAAACGCATCTATCGAAAACTCAATAACTTTCTAAGTATTGCTTATGGAGAGGGATACAACTGTACTTACAGTTTAAATTTCAATAAATTCTGTAGTCATAATAACTTTCCACATAGGAGAGCTTATAACGCACTACAATTCTTAGATAGACAAGGTATAATTCGACTATTAGAAAACAGTAAAAATAAAACTAAACTGCTCTTTACTGCTCCTAGTAGTGAAATACTAGACATAACGTATGACAATGAAAGTTACGAGAACATCATTCACTTCATACTACGTACTTACACAGGAATACACGAGTACGAACAAGATTTAGATTTACATCTAATAGAACAACATACTGGCGAAAGTCAAGAGAACATTATCGCTTGTTTAAAGGACTGTCATGACCAAAACTTATGCAACTACATTCCTGAAGAAAACGATCTTACAGTGATATTCAATGAGGCTTGGGAAGAAGACAGAGTACTATACCGTACATTCCCATATCTTAAACAACAGAACGAACAAAAGATAAATCAATATAAATCTCTCTTATTTTATATTGAAAATGAAGATATTTGTAAGAACAAAATACTGCTAAAGTATTTTGATGAAGAGAAAACAAATGACTGTGGTACTTGTTCTACATGTATATCTAATAAAAAGAAACATAAAACTAGTAGTGTTATTATTGACAATATATTTAAAATTCTATTACATACACCTAGCACTATTCAACAATTAGAAGTAGAACATGGTATAGATAAAGAGGATATAATATATTCACTACAAGTACTACAAGAACAAAATAAAATAAAAATAAACCTAGAAAATCAATATTTAGTAATATGAAAGACTTGCGTATCGTATTCATGGGAACTCCAGACTTTGCTGTCGGGATTCTAGATGCTATATATACAAATAACTATAACGTAGTAGCTGTAATTACTGCTCCTGACAGACCAGCTGGTAGAGGACAGAAGATTAAGTACTCAGCTGTTAAAGAATATGCTTTAGAAAAAAATTTACCAATACTACAACCAACAAACTTAAAAGACGAACAGTTTTTAGAAGAATTAAAAAGTTATAATGCTAACCTTAATGTAGTGGTTGCCTTTAGAATGCTTCCTGAAGTAGTATGGAAAATGCCAGAACTAGGAACCTTTAATTTACATGCTTCCCTTTTACCAGATTATAGAGGAGCGGCTCCTATCAATTGGGCTATTATCAATGGAGAAACAACAACTGGAGTATCTACATTCTTTATAGACGAAAAAATAGATACGGGAGCTATCATTCTTAAAAAGGAATTAAATATTGGAGCTAATGAGAATGCTGGTGAACTACATGACAGACTCATGGTCTTAGGAGCTTCTACTGTATTAGAAACGCTTGAATTGATCAAAGAAAGTAATGTTACTACAACTACTCAACCAAAAGAAGAAACCAAAACAGCTTATAAATTAAATAAGGACAATACTAAAATTGACTTCACACAAACAGGTCAGCAAATACACAATCTTATTAGAGGGCTTAGTCCATACCCTACAGCATGGTGTTTCTTTCAAGATAAAAGTAATGAATGGACAGTTAAAATATACGAAGCTAATTATGAGGAAGATAGTCACAACTACCCTATTGGTAAAGTAGTTTCTAGTAAAAAAGAACTTAAAATTGCCGTCGAAAAAGGTTTTATCAATATTTTAAGACTTCAATTCCCTGGTAAAAAACCTATGAAAGCCAATGAATTACTCAATGGAGTTACTTTTACCGAAGACTTAATAGCTCTATAAAGCTCTAAAAATCAACATTTAATGAATTTATAGTTTATTTTAGCTTTTAAATCACTTTGATTTATCAAATTTTTATTTTTTTTTATGCAAAAGACTTGCTTTATTACAGAATTACCCTAAATTTGTATAAGGACGTTAATAAAGTTAACCTTTAAAAAAAATTATTATGAACAAAACTGAATTAATTGATGCAATTGCTAAAGATGCAGAGATCAGCAAAGTGGCTGCTAAAAAAGCATTAGAATCATTCTTATCAAATGTTGAAACTACTTTAGGTAAAGGTGGAAAAATTTCTTTAGTTGGTTTTGGATCTTGGTCAGTATCTGAAAGAGCTGCTAGAGAAGGAAGAAACCCTCAAACTGGGAAAACAATCAAAATTGCTGCTAAAAATGTAGTAAAATTTAAAGCTGGTTCTGAATTAGAAAACGCTGTAAACAAGAAGAAAAAATAATATTAATAGTAATATTAACACTTTTTCGAAAATATAAAGCCTCACTTATTTTAGTGGGGTTTTTTTATTATATTAGAAGATGAAATCTATCTGATAGTTTATATATATGATTCATTCACTTTCCATACAAAGAGGAGATCAGTTAATCTCATTGCCTAGTGCCCTTAACGCAGATCTTATTTTCTCAAGATCAGTCATTCTATTAACAGAACACAGTCAGGATGGCTCTGTTGGCTTTATTCTGAATAAACCATTAGATCTAACCTTATCAGATCTTTTACCGAATACGGAAGCCTCATTTACTATTTATGACGGAGGTCCTGTTCAAAAAAACAGAATATTCTATATCCATACTAAACCAGAGTTAATTCCTGATAGTATTCATATTGTAGATGATTTATATTGGGGAGTAGATTTTGAAGAATTGAATAACATTCTATCCCTAGGAATACTTAACAAGAATGATATTCGCTTTTTTCTAGGATATTCAGGTTGGGACTGCGACCAATTAAAAAATGAGATTCAAGACAACTTTTGGATAGCTTCTAATAAATTAGATACCAAGAATATTTTTTCCCAATCTCCGACAGAACTATGGAAAAGTTCGTTATCTAAATTGGGAAACAAATACTCTCTATGGTTAAATGCACCTGAAAACCCTAACTTTAATTAGGGAATACAGATAACATACTTACATCAATCTAATTTTAGCATTTAATTTATTTACCAAATCAGCAGCTAAAACGTTGCCATATTCTTTCTTACGGTACTTAGTCACAGGTTGAATTCCCATAATGACATTCGTAATAAATAATTCATCGGCCTTCTGTAATTCAAATGGTGAAATGACTGCTTCTTCAAATTTATATTCAGGATGTTTTTGTAGTAACTCGATTACTTGTTTTCGCATAATCCCTTTCACACATCCATCAGATAATGGAGGGGTTTTTACCACATTATCTTTAACGATAAAAATATTACCATTTAAAGCCTCTACAATGTTTTTAGTATCATTCAACAATAAACAGTTCTGATAATCATTCTCTTCAGCAAAAATACTTCCTGTTACATTGATTAACCTATTATTTGTTTTTAAAGTTGACAACAAATGAGAAGTTATATAAAAATCTTTATATAGTTCTATCTCGTAGTTCATAGTATTTAAACTATAAACTCCATTATTTAAAACCTCAGCCGAAACGATATAACCTATTTTTCGACTAGTTGGTAAATACTTACCTTCAGCATCTCTATATACTGTAAAACGCACTCTAAATGCATTTACAACTGATTCAAGACTATTGATTGTTTTAAGTATTTCTTCCTGAAAATACTCCATTGTAAACTCCATAGGTATCTCCATACGCAGAATGCGCATAGAAGACATTAATCTAAAGTAGTGGTCTTCTAAGAATAAAACCTTTTTATCTAAAACTCTAACTGTTTCAAAAACAGCATCTCCATATAAAAAGCCTCTATTATGCTCTACAGATACGTCACTATTAGAAACAATTTTGCCGTTAACATTAATCATATATTTCTTTTCTTCTGATTACTATTAACGGCAAATATAAGTTATATTTTATGGAATTATGCAGAACCTAATACTTGTTTTAAGTCCATGATTTGATTTTCCCATAATTGTTTTGATTCATTGATTTCATCTGGCTCAGCGAAATCTGTAACGATAATAGTTACATCTTTTGTCAATTCATCTTTATTGATTTTTAACTCAAAGAAATAGTCAGTTTCTTTATCGTTTTCATCTAGCCATCTATATCGAACTCTCTCATCAGCTTTACGAGTAACAACACGAGCTTTCTCTTCTGAATCTCCCCAAATAAAAGAATAGATCTCTCCACGTGAATTTACATTATCAGCGAACCACTCGCTTAGCCCTGAGGGATCCGAAATATACTGATACAATAATTGCGGAGATGAATTAATTGAGAATTCTAGTTCGTATTTTTCTTTCATAGCCTTTTATCAAATTTTATAATTTTTTCGAATATAATCATATTTTGTAAATAAAAAAATATTTTTTTTCTCATTCTCTATTTGCATTATAAAGTTTTTGTTCTATATTTGCACCCGCATTACAGAAGTAACGCAGCCCAACAATGGCGAGGTAGCTCAGTCGGTTAGAGCGCAGGATTCATAACCCTGAGGTCACGGGTTCAACTCCCGTCTTCGCTACAAGGTAAAAGGACATCTTATTTAAGATGTCCTTTTTTTATTTATATTCTCTCCTGTATTATAAATACTACCGAACTATCATAGAAATATACCTACTTCTATAGAAAGTCACGAACTAAGTTTGTCATCTCAAAAAATCATTAATACAATATGACAAAAAAAATATTAGTAATCAATGGGCATCCTGATCCAGAAAGTTATAATCAAGCACTTGCTACAGCTTATATAGAAGCACTTAAAGAAACTCCTCACACAGAAGTAAAATATTTAGCACTACATTCATTAGATTTCAACCCTAATCTTGAATATGGATATAGAAAACGTACAGAACTAGAGCCTGATTTAATAAAAGCCTTAGATGATATTAAATGGAGTAACCATATGGTATGGATACATCCTCTATGGTGGGTGGGGCTACCTGCTCTGATGAAAGGCTTTTTTGATAGAGCCTTCTTGCCTGGCATCACGTTTAACCATATCTCTACTACAGAAACAATAGGCCTTTTAAAAGGCAGAACAGCTAGAATAATAACAACAGGTGGTGACCTTAGTCAAGAAATCTACACAACAGTTTTTAATGATAGTGGTCTACTTCAACTCAAAACAGGTATTTTAGAATACTGTGGTGTGGAAGTAACAGATACAACTTTCATCGGGTTAATGAATAATTCATCATTAGAAGATCGTCAAAACTGGCTAGAGGAAGTCCAACACTACGCAATAATAGACTCTAAACCTCATAATGTCGATATACACACAAAAACCTTATCAAAATAACAACCTTAAAAACAACGCATTAACCCATAAACTAAAATATTTTTAAAAATAAAAGCTTCTATCCCTTGCATGGTTACTATTTAGTAGTATATTTGCACCACAATATCGCGGGATAGAGCAGTAGGCAGCTCGTCGGGCTCATAACCCGAAGGTCACAGGTTCGAGTCCTGTTCCCGCTACTACCAAGGAGACTTAAATAAGTCTCCTTTTTTTATGCCTATTTTTTTACTTCCTCTTATCTAAATCAGCTTCTCAATAATTTTATATTTTTACACTTTAATAAAAGATAAAGATGAAATATACTTCAGATACTTTCCCTGAATTAACTACTCTTACGAATCCTAAATTAACTTTATTGGTTCGCGTTGTATTTCTACTTTTTACGACATTTTTATTAGTGTTATTATATCTCATCCCTTTGGCTTTAATAAACGACTATATAGGCAGTATGGAGATTTACATACTTATAGGCATATATGCTTTAATACTCACTTATGGAATATATAAGTTCAGTAAAGACTACAAAAAGAAAAGTACTAATGCCATACATAAAATTGTAGTCAATAAACTAGGAATACAATATCACAAACTCAATGGAGAAATAGAACACTTATCATATAAAGACCTCAACAAGTCTAAACAACTTTATACTAAAGATATTTTCACAAAAACAATAGGAGTTAATATAAGCAGTAAAACTTTGTTAAAAGTATTTTACAATCAGCAGGAACGTACTATATCTTTTCAGAACACCGATATTTTTTACACATACCTTTCTACTAATTCTAGAGAACTTAGACAGCACTTCTTACAAGGAGTTACATTATACAGACCAGACTTAAAAATAGCTGATAGTGTATATAATGATTTTTTTATCAATCCTAACACCTTTGAATTTGATAAAAAAGGGTACAAAAAAACAATGATTATCGCACTTATTATATCTCTAGTGATATTAGCTATTGTCTTTTTATCAATCAATGCTTAAAACTGTATATTAACCATAATTCAACAGAATCCATATTACAATATGAACAAAACTCTATTAATATTGGCATTTCTTTGTATTAACTTACATTCGATTGCTCAAATAAACCAAAGATTAAAACCTAAAGACCAAAAATTTAAAAATATAATTGAGGAACTAGGTAATCCACTAGAAGGAACACCTAAAATGATTATAAATTATATGGGCGATAAAACAGGGAGTTATTTGTGGTTCTTCAATGAGCGAAAAGCAATCAAATCAAGTTATTTTTCTAATAAGCCTACAGATATATTGTCTGGTATCTATATAGAAGACCATGGAGGAATATTGGAAAAAATTAAATTCAAAGACTACGCAGAAGGTTTATCACAGCCAGAATTTTTATGTGATTACTGTATTGTTACAGATATAGATAAAGATGGTAAACCAGAATTTTACCTAACCTATTTTATGAATTCTGATGGTCTAGATGCAAAGCCGTTAAAAGTAATTGTATACACTGCTAAAGCGAATAGTTATGAACTTTATAAATCTAAGGTTACAGCTTATATTCCTTATCAAGAAGAAGATAAATATCAGATAGAAGAAGACAGTAACTTCAAACAACTTCCCTCTACTATAAAGAAAAAAGCTTTAAATATCTTAGCTGAAGTCAAAAACAAAAACATATTATAAAAGAAAAGGCTGTCCATCAAGACAGCCTATAGTTTTATTCATTATCCTCTTCTTCCTCGTCATCATCGTAAAAGTCAAACCACTCTGCATCTTCACTAAGAGACTTATCAGCGAACATATCTAATTGTTCAACAAACTCAGTAGCTAAATAAAGGCGTTGTGTTTTCCCGATACTTTCTGACAAACGGTGTAAACGCGGTTCTAAGCGATTTCTAAGCTGAATATCTATATCATCTATAATATACATCTTCAACTGATTTACGTCAAACCCTGCGCTTGCAAACATCTCGTTCAATCGATTAGCAGTACCTATCAAGATATCATTTCCTAATGAAAGTAGATTCTTATCTTCATCTAAATCTGTATAATCATGTACTCCATAGATTCTAAGGTCTGTATATCTACTATACTCTTCAAAGACTTCCATTAATCTCTCTACCTCAAACTTATCTTTAACAACAATCAATACTCTTGTAGCGATCTCTCCTTCTACAGGTCTTTCAGTACGCTGTAGAGCTGCGATGATCATAGCTGTTGTTTTCCCCTGCTCTTTAGGTCCAAAAATAACTACATCTCTTCCACTTTTAATTGTTCCAAAAGTTTTCTTTTGAAGAGTTGTTGGTTCTAAAAGACCATTCTTACTTAAGTTCTCTTGTAAAGTACTATTTATCTTTTTTAATTTCATATTCTATTTATTTGCAAACATCTCGACATCTTGCTTCGAAACTTCCTTGCCTCCTAATATTATTAATCTTTCTATTACGTTTCTCAACTCACGGATATTACCAGTCCAATCATATTGTTGTAATAACTCGATAGCTTCACTACTAAATGCTTTTGGAGCTGTTCCTTGCTCTTTTGCTATTTGATTGACAAAATGCTCTGTCAGTAAAGGAATATCATCTCTACGGTCGTTTAATGCAGGCACTTTAATTAAAATAACTGCTAAGCGATGGTATAAGTCTTCTCTGAAGCGCCCTTCAGCTATTTCTTTTCTAAGATCTTTATTCGTAGCCGCAATAACACGTACATCTACTTTCAAATCTTTTTCAGCTCCCACACGTGTGATCACATTCTCTTGTAATGCTCGAAGTACCTTTGCTTGAGCAGACAGACTCATATCCCCTATTTCATCTAGAAATATAGTTCCGTGATTAGCTTGTTCAAACTTACCTGGTCTATCTTTTACAGCAGAAGTAAAAGCTCCTTTTACATGACCGAATAATTCACTCTCTATCAATTCTGAAGGTATAGCTGCACAATTCACCTCTACCAACATATTTTGAGCACGATTACTTTGTAAATGTATCTGATGAGCCACTAATTCTTTTCCAGTACCATTAGGTCCAGTTATCAATACTCTTGCTTCTGTAGGAGCTACTTTTTCGATAATATCTTTTATCTGACTGATAGGTTCACTATTTCCTATCATCTCGTATTTCTTCCCTACCTTTTTCTTTAAGATTGTATTCTCTACTACTAGCTTACTAGTATCTAAAGCATTTCTAACTGTAGTTAATAACCTATTTAGATCAGGTGGTTTTGAGATATAGTCAAAAGCACCTAGACGCATTGTGTTTACAGCAGTCTCTAAATCTCCATGCCCAGATATCATTACAAATACTGTATCTGGCTTTATCTTTTTAGCTGCCACTAACAGTTCCTCACCGTCCATTTTAGGCATCTTGATATCCGAGATTACTAAATCATAATCTTCACCTGTTATCTTTTGTAATGCCTCCTCTCCATTCTCAGCAGCGTCTACTACATAGTCAGAAGACTCTTCTTCTAGAATCTTTACTAACACTCTACGAATAGCAGCTTCATCTTCTACTATTAATATTTTAGATGTTTTCCCCATATATTATAATTCAAAGCAATTTATAACACTAGTATTTAAGCCACTTATAAAGCTCTTTCCATGAAGGTCTCTTTCCGTACATTAACACTCCAATACGATATATCTTAGCCGCTATCCATACTACTAGTATAAAGGTAAGAAATAGAATAATAATTGACACTATAACTTCCCATAAAGGTACACCGAAAGGTATTCTCATCAGCATAACAATCGGAGATGTAAATGGAATCATAGAAAACACAGTAGCTACTGTCCCATGAGGATCCTTCATTACAGTAAAGAAACCAATATACACACCTAACATTAAAGGCAATAAAATAGGTAATAAAAACTGTTGAGTATCTGTTTCGTTATCTACAGCAGCTCCTATAGCTGCATATAATGAACTATATAAAAAATAACCTCCGATAAAGAAAATGATGAAATAGATAAACAGAGAAATCAAAGGCAAACTTAATATCTCACTCACATAGTTCTGTACATCGAACATTATTTCATTCGAAATCATCCCATTAGCAGCTTGCATAGCTTCAGCACTTCCTGCTCCAGGCATAGCATTGATGCCTAATATACTACTTGCTACACCTAATAAAATGGCTCCTACTACTCCCCAGATAAGGAATTGTAGCAACCCAGCCATAGATGTTCCTACTATTTTCCCCATCATCAACTGAAAAGGTTTTACAGATGAGATGATAATTTCTATAATACGGTTTGTCTTTTCTTCTATCACAGAACGCATCACCATATTTCCATAGATAATAATAAACATCATGATAAAGTATCCAAATAACCCACCAATAATAATCTTAATTTCATTAAGACCTTTTACAGTAGCTTCTCCATCTGCTTTCACTAACTTTAAGTTTACATCAGCCTTAGCTTTATCTATCACAGAAATATCGATTCCACTTTGTTCTAAATTGACATGAGTTATCTTATCTCCTAACAATAACTCTACTTTGCTAACAAAACTTAGACTAGGGCTTTCATTAGAAATATAAGTTACACTCTCTTGATAATCTCCAATATTATCAGACTTTGGAACATACACTATCCCTTCGTACTTTTCCTCTTTCACTCCCTCTTTAAGAATATCTAAATCAACTGCCGATAGATCTTGATATTCAAAAGCTTCATTGCTTTCAAACTGAGTTACAAATAATCCACTCTCATCGTGAATAGCTATTTTCTTTACCTCCCCTTTCATACTGCTCAGATAAGCAATAAACACAGTTAGTAAAACAAAAAATATAGGACTTACGAAAGTCATTACGATAAAGGACTTATTGCGCACTTTAGCAATGAACTCTCTTTTTATTATTAATGGTAGTATATTCATATTACTTACTTACAGATTGAATAAAAATATCGTTTACAGTTGGTAATTTTTCTACGAAGTGAGTTACCTGTCCATTCACTGACAATATATTTAATAACTCATTAGGCATTTTTGTACCTAAGTCCACTTCTAACTGTACTTCGTTATTCAGTGATTTAAAACGAGTACTCTCAAACTTAAACTTATCACTCAATTCTAAAAACAAACGCTCGATATTATCACTTAATACCCCTACTTGATATAAGTTTGTTCTGTGTTCTCTTTTCACATCTACTAACTTACCTTCTATTAGTTTGTTGGATTTATTAATCAATGCAATATAGTCACACATCTCTTCCACACTTTCCATACGGTGAGTAGAGAATATGATAGTAGTACCTTTTTCTTTTAACTCTAGGATTTCATCTTTTATGATATTTGCATTAACTGGGTCAAATCCTGAGAATGGCTCATCTAAGATAAGCAGTTTAGGCTCGTGTAACACAGTTACTACAAATTGTATCTTCTGAGCCATCCCTTTTGACAGCTCTTGAATCTTTTTATTCCACCATCCCTTGATATCAAGTTTATCAAACCAATAATCTAATTGACGTTTAGCTTCGGCTTTAGACAATCCTTTTAGTTGAGCTAAGTACATAGCCTGCTCTCCTACTTTCATCGTTTTATACAGACCTCTTTCTTCAGGCATATAGCCTATATCTTGAATATGTCTTGGACTTAGAGGTTCTCCATCTAGTAAGATTTGTCCTGAGTCGGGATAAGTGATTTGATTTATTATACGGATTAAAGAAGTTTTACCTGCACCATTAGGTCCTAAAAGACCATAGATTGTACCCTTAGGTACAGTGAGAGATACTTTATTTAATGCTGTTTTATCAGAATATGTCTTTACCACATCCTTTACTTCTAATATAGATTGCATCGGTGAATTCAATTAATTTCTGTAAAAATAAGTAAATATTTGAAAACGGGAGAATGAGGACAGTTATTTTCGGTAGGGCATAAAAAAACCCAACCTTATTTGGATAAATAAGGTTGGGAAAAATTGCTATGAAAAAGAAAATCCACTGTTTAATAAGTGTCCTACAAATGTATAACTTATTTTCAATCAAGAAAACATTTCTTTCACTTTTTCAAAAAAAGATTTGTCATTTTTAGTCGGACTTGGCTTAAAGTTTTGATCCTCAAGCATTTGTTCAAAGAATTCTTTTTGCTCTTTGTTCAACTTTTTAGGTGTCCATACGTTAATATGTACTAACAAATCACCATTTCCGTAACTATTTAAGCTTGGTAACCCCTTACCTTTTAGGCGTAAAATCTTACCAGACTGAATTCCTTCTTCTAATTTGATACGTACACGTCCTGTTACTGAATCAATTTCTTTACTTCCTCCAAGAGCTGCTTCTGCAAAACTTATGTATAAATCATAATGAAGATTATCTCCTTCACGTTGTAATGTATCGTGTTCTAATTCTTCTATTACCACTAATAAGTCTCCTGGTATACTATTCTTTCCTGGTGCTTCATTTCCTTTTCCAGATACCTTCAGTTGCATACCATCTGCTACACCTGCAGGTATTTTGATTGACACAGTCTCATCGCTTACGATCATACCATCATTATCAGCTCCAGCAGGTTTGTGATCCATTACTTGACCACTTCCTTGACAGCTATTACAAGGAGAAGCTGTTTGCATACGTCCAAACACAGTATTAGCTACTCGCATTACCTGTCCTGTACCATTACAGGTAGGACACGTTTTATAAGTAACCCCGTCTGCTTGAACTTTGCGTTTTACTTTTATTTTTTTCTCTACTCCATTAGCGATATCTTCTAAAGTCAACTTCACTTTTATACGTAAGCTAGTTCCTTTCACTCTGCTCTGACCTCCGCCACCTCCGCCGAAGCCACCAAAGCCTCCGCCTCCGAATGCACTACCAAAGATGTCTCCGAACTGACTGAAAATATCATCCATATTCATATGACCTCCACCGCCGAAGCCACCTCCGCCTTCGAATGCAGCATGTCCATATTGGTCATATCTCGCTTTCTTATCCGCATCACTTAATACTTCATAAGCCTCAGCTGCTTCTTTGAACTTCTCTTCTGCTTCTTTATCTCCAGGATTCTTATCAGGGTGAAACTCAATTGCTTTCTTACGGTATGCTTTCTTTATAGCTGCAGCATCTGCACCTTTATCAATACCTAATATTTCGTAATAATCTTTTTTCATCTTTACTGTCTTTTACTTCCTATTTTAGAAAGATTACTGTCCTATAACTACTTTAGGGAAACGAATAACCTTCTCTCCTAGTTTATATCCTCTTTCTATAACGTCTACCACTTTACCTTTCATCTCATCTCCTGCAGGAATTTGTGTCACAGCTTCTGACAAATCGGCATTAAAGTCATCTCCTACCTTTATCTCTACCTCTACTAACCCTTTGCTAGATAATGTATCTGTAAACTTAGTAGCAATTAACTTAATCCCTGTAAGATGATCACTCTCTCCATGTTTTTCTAATTCTATAATAGCTCGGTTAAAATCATCTAACACAGGCAATAAAGATAACATCACACCTTCACTAGCAGTACTTAAAAGCTCTAAACGCTCTTTAGCAGTACGCTTTCTAAAGTTCTCAAATTCAGCAAACAAACGTAAGTTTTTATCTTTTTCACTTGCTAATTGTTCAGCAAGTAATTCTTCTGCACTCTTCACTTCTTGCTCTACGTTCTCTTGCGTTTCAGCAGTATCTTGTACTACTTCTTGTTGAATTTCTTCTTGTTCCTTATTTATATCTTTATTTTCAGTACTCATGATTGTGTATTTATTATTCTTATTAACTGCTAACTTCATAGCAAATCCTTTGCCAACTTAGTCAATCTGTCATTATGACATTTTCATTATTAAGCTATATTCGTGCTAATTACCTCACTTATTCACTCAAAATAGCGATTTATATCACACTCCATAAAAAAAGGAAACTCTAGTTTCCTAAAGTTTCCTTCTATCGTTATCTACTGTACTTCTTCTTTATCCTTTAAAAAAGTCCTTTAAAGCCGTTTTTAACGTCTTAAATTTAAAATCAAATCCTGAACTGATAATCTTTTCACTACTTACTTTTTGTCCTTCCGTTACTAAGATTGCTTTTTCTCCTAGAGCTACTCGAATAACGCTTTCTGGTATAGCAGGTAGCCAAATAGGCTTTCCCATTGCTTCGCCTAAGCTATTTGTAAACGCTCTATTCGTCAAAGGTTCTGGAGCTACACCATTATAAATTCCCTCTAACCCACGTTCTAAGACATAGACAAACAAGTTTACTAAATCATCAATGTGAATCCAAGAATAATACTGCTTACCTGTACCAATAGGTGCTCCTAACCATAATCTAACAGGTTTTATCATCGTAGCTAATGCACATTCGTGCAAATCTAATACTAGACCTATACGCACAAGGCTCACCTTAAGTCCCAATTCTCTAAAAGCTAAATTACCTCTTTCCCATTGTTCTACTACATTTCCTAAGAAGTTAGTAGCTTTTTGATAATGTTCTTCATCTTGAACCTCAGCTATATTGCTATAAATACCGATAGCAGATGCCCCAATAATATGTTTTATCTGGTGCGTATTTTCTTTAAGTACTTGATACAGAAAAGCAGTTGGTATAATACGACTATCCAATATTAACTTCTTACCAGCCTTAGACCAAGAATCGGCTATACTAGACCCCGCAAGATGAATAATAGCTTCTACTCCTTCTAAACAAGCGATATCGATTTCTCCCTTATAAGGATCCCAAACAAATCCTTTTGCACCCTTTACCTCATTCTTCCCTAAAGAGCGTGTAAGGTAATGTACTTCATGACCTTGATTGATTAGAGATTGAGTTACTCTACTCCCGATAAAACCAGTAGCACCTGTTATCAGTACCTTCATTATTTTTTACTTCTTATTTTTAATGTCCATTCAAAGTTCATAACAGACACCTGATCACCATCCGCATTTCTTCCAATGCTCTTCATCCATACAGTCACTCCCTCACCAGTATCTATTGTTTTCTTTATTGCTTCATCTAATAAGGCTCCATCTACACATTCAAAAAAGATGCGCCCCGTTGCCTTCTTGGTAAAACTACTATTATTATTGGCTACTAGCATAGATATTTTCTCGCCACTCTCTGCAATCTTACGCATAACTAATGCTCCTGTAGATAATTCTGCTGCCATAGCTTGTACAGCAAAGTACATAGAATTAAATGGATTCTGATTTTTCCAACCATGCTTAACAGTCGTAACTGCCCTTACATCAGATATTTCTTTCATACGCACACCTGCCCAATAAGCAGACGGCAATTTAAAAAACAAAAACTTATTAATATTCGATACGTTAAACTTCATAAAACTTAGATTTTTACTAAATATACAAAAAATGTTTATCCCTAACATAATTTTAACAAAAGTTAATTCCGTGTTAAAAAACAGTACTATGCAATACAAAGTACCTTCCTTTAGATATATCTTTGCTATAGAAAATAAGAAACACTATTACCATGAATATAGAAAACACAAAAGCTCAAATGCGAAAAGGTATTTTAGAGTTTTGCATTCTTTCTATTCTTAAAGAGAGAGATTGTTATACCTCAGAAATACTAGACGAATTAAAAAGCGTCAAGTTGGTAGTGGTAGAAGGTACAGTATATCCTTTACTAACTAGATTAAAAAATGATGATTACCTAGCTTATAGATGGGAAGAGTCCAGCTCTGGACCTCCACGCAAATACTACAAGCTAACCGAAAAAGGAGAATTATTTTTAGACGAATTAGCTAAAACATGGTATGAGTTAGCTAACGCAGTAAAAGAAATAACTACTAAAAAAATGAACGATGAATAAAACACTTACAATCAATATAGCAGGATCAGTTTTTCACATAGATGAAAATGCTTATCTAAAACTAGATCAATATCTAAAGGCAATCAAACGTTCGTTTCCTAAAGAAGAACAGGACGAAATCATTCATGATATTGAAATCAGAATAGCAGAACTATTCTCTGAGAATATTACAGACTCTAATCAAGTAATCACAATAGCTGATGTAGACAGAGTGATCTCTATTATGGGAAGTCCAGAAGACTATATAATAGATGAAGAGCCAACTGCAAAAACAGAGACTAAATATGTCTACACAGGCACCAAAAAACTATACCGAGATGGTGAGAATGCTATGGTAGGTGGAGTATTAGCTGGTCTAGGTCACTACTTTAAGATAGATACGGTATGGATGAGAATTATCTTTATGATATTAGTATTATTCTACGGAACAGGAGTTTTATTATACCTTATCTTATGGATTATCGTACCAGAAGCGAAGACTACTTCTCAGATCTTAGAAATGAAAAGAGAGCCTATAAACATCTCTACTATTGAGAAAAAGGTAATGGAGAATGTTAATTATGTAACGAGCAAAATCAATGATGTAGACTACGAGCATATCAAAAATCAAACGAAAAGAGCTGGTGAACGCAGTGGTAAAATAATCCTAAATATCATCGGTATCTTCTTTATCGTCATCAGTGTATTGTCCATATTTTCAAGCATAATTGGTATTTCTGCAGCCTTGATTAATAAAGAAATTATCTTAGAAGAAATAGGTTCTGAATTTCCTTTACTTTCTGCAGGAGTTTATCCATTTTGGGTGAGTACCTTATTACTAACTTCTTTAGTTACCCTTCCTTTCATCGGATTGTTAATTATAGGGTTACGCATGATCTATACTAACATTAAGTATGTAGCCCTAATCATAATTGGGTTATTACTACTGTGGTTTATTTCTTTAGGTTTATTCTCTATACCATTCTTAAATGCTAAAAACTATGAATCTCGACACGTCTATAGAACTGAATATACAGAGTCTGCTAAGGCTACCTCAGAATTCAGCTTTGATGACACTACTGATGAAATCAAAATCACATTAGTAACAGAGGATTATTTCAAATCAGATAAGTCAAAAACAGAAGGGTTTGAAGTAAAGGAGATCAACTCTCTTTTGCCTATCGAAATAGAGATTTTACCAACATTTCAAAACGAAATATACGGTACTTCAGAAGTTAAAGACTTTACTATCAATAAAAAGAAAAACAAGATAATAGAGATAGATTTGAACTTAACCAACTTAAATCAAGAAGGGAATCAATTAATCATTTCTAACAATCTATTTCCAGAAAACAAAACAAATGCAGATACTGAAAATGCAAAAATAGTATACACTATTTACATCCCAAAAGGAAAAAAAGTATACATCAGTGAACCAGTAAAAGCATTGATAAAATCAAACGAGACACTTACAGCTGGAGCGCATTGGTACGAGATGCAAGAGGACTCTACCCTTAAATGCTCTGACTGCTAGTAATATTAATTTTGTTTCAATTATTACCAATAAAAAAGGTTCCTTTTTAAGGAACCTTTTTTTGTATCATATTCATCTGATTAGTAAGAACCAGATTCGTTATAAGCATCTCTGATCATTTTATCATTTGCTTTAATCGCAAACTCTACACGTCTATTCTTAGCTTGTCCTTCTTTCGTATCGTTAGAAGCGATAGGGTCAGCTACACCGAAACCATCTGTCTTCATACGATTAGCAGCTACACCTTTAGACGCTAAATATTGTCTTACAGATGCTGCACGTTTTTTAGACAAGCTTAAGTTATACTCTTCTCTACCTGTATTATCCGTATATCCGTATATCTCGATATCTGTATCTTGATTCTCAGGATCTTTAAATACTGTAGTTAACTTGTCTAAATTATCTTTTGCTCTTTGTGTTAACGTTGAAGAGTTTAAATCAAAGTTTACAGAATTCTCTCCTAACACTAGCTTGATTCCCTCTCCTACACGTTCTACTTGAGCACCAGGTACCGTGTTTTCGATCTGACGTGCTTGCTTATCCATCTTGTTTCCGATCACTCCTCCAGCAGCACCACCGATTACACCTCCTAGTACAGCACCTAGAGCACCGTTACCTCCTTTACCTATATTGTTTCCTAAGATCCCTCCGATAATAGCTCCACCTGCAGCACCGATAGCAGCACCACGTTGTGTCTTATTAGAGTTTTTAGCAGCTTCACATCCTGTTAAAGATACTGAAGAGATTAATAATGTTCCTGCTAATATAAATGTGGCTGTTTTTTTCATCTTGTTTTATTGTTTTGTTTTAAAAGGTAAATTAATTCTTAGTAAAGCGGTATGTCACATCATACGATTGTCCACCTGCATAGAATTTATCAACTAACTCAAATGTATTAGCTGTTTGATTCTTCACACGTAGAGAATACCCTGTTGTTACATTTTTAGCTTTGACACCCTCATCGACGAATTTAAATTCGAAGTTACCATTCGGAGTAACAGTCCATTTAAAATCACTTGCAAAACTAGGACAGTCTCCTCCTTTTGTCAATTCTACTACACCTGTATTATTGTTAGAAACGAATTTCCATTGGCTCCCAATAAAACATTGTGAATCAGCAATATTAAATGAACTCACTTTTACGAACTCACCACCGATGTGCTTGATATCCGTTAAAGTCCAATTCCCTTTTATCCCTACCTGAGATTTTGTGTCCATAGTAGGCTTACACGATGCTACTGCAAGAGCCAGTGCACCAAATAATACTAATTTTTTCATAGATTTTTTATTATTGTTACGTTTTCTTTTGCGCGATACTCTTCTCAAAGTTACGAAGAAATAAGATAACCTTGAGTTTTCTGACAAAGTGACACTCTTTTTGCTTTGGTATCTTTTTTGTCCTTACAACACTGTAAAAATATTAAAAATTCAAATAACATTAAACATACAACTATGACATCTGGAAAAATTAACGTTACAGTGGAGAACATCTTCCCACTTATTAAAAAGTTCCTTTACAGTGATCACGAAATTTTTTTAAGAGAGTTAGTATCTAATGCTACTGATGCTACATTAAAACTAAAACATTTAACGAGTATAGGGGAGGCTAATGTAGAATATGGAGACCCTATCATTGAAGTTAAAATAGACAAAGACAATAAAAAACTTCACATCATAGACCAAGGTCTAGGGATGACTAAAGAAGAAGTAGAAAAATACATTAATCAAGTTGCTTTCTCTGGAGCTGAAGAGTTCTTAGAGAAATATAAAGATTCGGCTAAAGACACAGGTATCATCGGACACTTTGGTCTAGGGTTCTACTCTGCTTTTATGGTAGCGGATAAAGTAGAAATCTTCACTAAATCATTTAAAGATGAGCCTGCTGCACATTGGACTTGTGATGGTAGCCCAGAGTACACTTTAGAAGCATGCGACAAAACGACTAGAGGTACTGAGATTGTATTACACATTGCGGAGGATTCACTAGACTTCTTAGAAGACTATAAAATCCGTGAGTTATTAGTAAAATACAATAAATTCATGCCTGTGCCTATTAAGTTCGGTACGCATGAAGAAGGCGAAGGAGATGATAAAGTAGAAGTAGATACTATTATCAATAATCCTAACCCAGCATGGACAAAACAACCTGCTGACTTAAGTGATGAAGATTATAAGAACTTCTATAAAGAGTTATACCCTACTCAATTCGAAGATCCTTTATTCAATATCCACTTAAATGTAGATTATCCATTTAACCTTACAGGTATCTTATACTTCCCTAAGTTAAGTGCTGATCTTCAAATGCAAAAAGACAAAATCCAATTATACCAAAACCAAGTATTCGTAACGGATAATGTAGAAGGTATCGTTCCTGACTTTTTGACAATGTTAAAAGGAGTTATTGACTCTCCAGACATCCCATTGAACGTATCTCGTTCTTACCTTCAGGCTGATGGTAATGTGAAGAAAATCTCTAACTATATCACTCGTAAAGTAGCTGATAAGTTAAAATCATTATTTAACGAAAATAGAGAAGACTTCGAAAGCAAATGGAATGATATCAAAATCGTACTAGAATACGGTATGTTATCTGAAGAGAAGTTCTACGAAAAAGCAGGAGCATTCATGCTTTATCCTACTGTAGATAATAAATTCTATACATTAGAAGAATTAAAAGAAGCTACTAAAGATAACCAAACTGACAAAGATGGTAATCTAGTAATCTTATATGCTTCTAATAAAGATGCTCAACATAGCTATATTGCAGCTGCACAAGAGAAAGGATACCAAGTATTATTATTAGACTCTCCTATCGTATCTCACTTGATCCAAAAGTTAGAAAGCGATAATGAGAAAACTACTTTCGTACGTGTAGACTCTGACCATATCAATAACTTGATTAAGAAAGAGGATTCTGAAATCTCTAGATTATCTGAAGATGAACAAAAATCATTACAAGAGATCGTAGAGAATATCGTACCTAAGGATAAATATACTGTGAAGCTAGAAGCTATGGATAGCACAGCAGAGCCATTCATCATTACACAGCCTGAGTTTATGCGTCGTATGAAAGAAATGAGCCAGTCAGGTGGTGGAGGTATGTTCGGTATGGGTAACTTCCCTGAGATGTATAACCTAGTGGTGAACACAAACTCTCCTCTAGCATCTAACATCATCGGTAATGCTGATGAAGCAACTAGAACAGAAAGTATCAAACAAGCAATGGACCTTGCAAAACTATCTCAAGGCTTATTAAAAGGTGAAGAACTTACTGCCTTCGTAAAAAGAAATTTCAGCAATCTGAAATAAGACTATAACACTTCCAGAAAAGCCCATAACATCGCTGTTATGGGCTTTTTTTATTTAATGTTGAGAATTACAGTTTTATCTAGTACTACAACACAACTATAAAGCATCTAGTGAATAGATATGAATATTTTATTTACTTTTTTTTAGAATACTATATTCAACAATCAGATAAAAAAACAACAATAAAAACAAATTTCATACAGAATAATCACATCTAACAGAATATAATTCATAATTGACTTCATTTAACAAAATAATAATCACAAAACGACACACACAAATGTTAATTATTAATTAAATATTAACTATGTTTGAAGCACGCAAAAACAATAATTAATATTTAAACCAACGGGGTTATGAAAAAAATCGGTTATTTGATTCTATTTTTATTCACTTTAGTTAGTTGTAGTAGTGACGACAACTCTAATAAAGAAGTCAAAACAAGAACTGTAGAAACAAAACTTAAACTTACTGCATCATCTACAGCAGTATTAGTAGGTGAAGAAGTCACATTCACCACAACAAATGACAAAGGTGAGACTGTAGATGGAAGTATTGTAACAGATGGTTATATTATCAAAGCAAACCATGCTTTTGACAAACCAGGAAAATACACAGTAAAATCTATCAAAAAAGGCTACGAACAAAGTAATGAGGTTACAATAAGCGTAGACTTGAGCACACTATCTCTACGTATAAATAAAACAGAGGTAACAGCTGGGGAGAAAGTCTCTTTTGAAGTTTATAGTGCAGATAAACTAGTAACCGAGAATATTAAAATATATCTTGAAGGTCAAGATAAACCATTAGAAAACAATGAATTCATCACTAAAAAAGAAGGTGAATATACATTCATTGCTAAAGCTGAAGGCTATAATGACAGTGAGAAAGTAAAGCTAACAGTACTAGAAGACATGTCTCCTTATGGAAACTATCTGATCTTAAATGATGACAAATTTGAATTGGATAGATTTAATCTAGATCACAACGTTATTACAGTTGATGGTAAGTTAGTATCTGAAGTTTTTAAAACAGCTCAAGGTGAATTAGCAAATCTATATACCTTAATCATCACGAATAAAGCAAATGATAAAGCCAAAAGAAGCTATATATTTATAGACCTATGGGTAGTGAACCCAACTATTAAAGCCGCTGCAGATGGTACTATTATAGATTATGGTAAACGTATTTTACCTACTAATGATGCTAAGGTAATGGTGCGTTCTGTCTATTCATCTATCACAGGTTATGAAATATCTGATATGTTCACCAGCATTAAAGATGTAGACTTTAAGATTAGAAACCTAGATATAGAAGAAACAGGTACTAAAGGTAAATATACTGGTAAAGCAGAAATTATGTTTAGATACAGTTCTGATCCTGAAAACACCAAAAACACAGGTAAAACAATAGATTTCCAGTTTAACGGAGATACTTATATAAAAGAGTATCTAAATGATAAAGTAAAATAAAAACAACCAAGTATAGACAAGCACACATTATAATCAATAATGTCTATACCACAGATAAGATTATAACACTTCTAGAATAGTTCATAACAGTACAGTTATGGGCTATTCATATTTACAAACAGATCCTCTTGCCTTGTAATATTCCTTTCTTCGGAATATACAATATTTAAGTAAAAGGTCTATTTTAGTAAATTAACAGATAATTTACAACGAAATAGTTATAAAAAAATAAGTACTTTAGAACTTTCTATCCAAATAATAATTTATGAAAATAAAACATCTCACGTTAATTTTTATTATTGCATTATGTAGCTGTAAAAGTGTCCAACAAATCAACCAACAAAATGTTGATGATGCAATCTCAAAAAATGCTGTTCAATTATTAAATGATAAAAGGTTTCATTCAGTTTCAATTGCAGTTTTGAAAGATGGAAAATCTACCATAAAACATTTTGGAGAGTTAACAATAGGTAAAGGAAATAAACCAAATGACTCTACTCTTTATGAATTAGCTTCTGTAACTAAGACTTTTACAGGCTATATGGCTGCTAAAGCTATTCTAGATAAAAAAATAAATCTGAATGATGACATCAGAATCTATCTCAATGAAGGTTATCCTAATTTAGAATTTGAAGGAGAACCGATAAGAATCAAACATCTTATTACACATACAAGTGGGTTTCCAAATTTTCCTCCAAAAGGTGAAAATAAAGATGCTTTTTTCGAAGGATTAAAACTAATAAAGATCGAATCAAAACCAGGAGAAGTATATTCCTATTCAAACACAGCTCCAGAGGTAACAGCTTATATTTTAGAGAAAGTCTACCAAAAATCGTATGAAAAGTTGGTTGATGAATTTATTCTAAAACCTAATAAAATGAACCAAACGAAATTTTCATTAAATGATAATGATAAAAAACGATTGGTAAAAGGTTATAATGATCAAAACAAGTTAATGCCGAACTTTACCAAGACTTTATGGGGAGGAATTGCAGGGTTACATTCTACTCCATCCGATTTAGTGAAATATATGAAATTGCAACTTGACAAATCAAATCCTATTGTAACTGAATCTCATCGAAAGTTACACAAAGAAGCTTCTGATTTTTGGGAAAGCTATCATTGGTATATTATAGAAAATAGTGATAAATTAATTTACAGACATCATGGTGGAATATATGGAATGCAGAACTGGCTGGTTATTTATCCTAAACAAAACATAGGAATATTTATAATTACGAATACAAGCTTTAACGAAACAGGAGAAATCTTAGAGAAAGTGGTTGATAAGTTATTTGAGGATATTAATTAAAGTTGTTTTTAAATAAATGAGTGTTTCAAAAAAAATTAGCAAATTGGAATAAAAAAACTAATCATTTGGAACTCCTTAGCAAATATTGAATAGAAGAATTAATATTACCTCATTTAATTGTAGGAAAACGAGGTTTTACTACATTGGACTGACAAAATAAATCTACGTGATATTCCAAAGTTCCAAAGTTTTTCTAAAGGGCTTTTAAAAAATACCAACGTTATTAAAAATGCAATAAACTTACCATGAAATAATGGTTCTGTTTAAGGCAATGTAAATAAACTTAAGACTCTAAAAAGACAAATGTATGGCAGATGTTCTATTGGTTTATTAGAAAAAAAGACTGATACTTTCGATAGATTAACCACCTAAAGTGGGGAATATCCTTAAGTTATCCAATATACTATTATCTCAACTATACTTCCTTAGTTTTTCACTTGATTTTAGTGACTTATCTAAAAGTCCTTTCTTATCTCTAAACCATCCCTGCGTTACACTTTCTACTAACTAATCTCACTATTTTGTCTTACTATACTAGCACATTGCTAGGGGTATTCTTGCACATTCCTTCGACAAAATAGCCTTCTAGGCAAGTAAACCCCAAGGATACTCCTAGCAAACCCCTAGAAAGTGCAAGCCAACCTAGATATAGATGGCTTATAGGAGCATTAAAACAAACATTCTTAATTTATAATTTTTAATTCCTAACTGAAGTGTAGCGCTAGACATTTGTCCTAGACTGCTGAAAAAAATATGACTACCTTTGCCACGCAAAAAGTAATAAAAATGAAAGAACAAAATACAGCAAAAGGTGTTTTCTTAGTTGCTATCGGAGCGTCTAGTTTCGGTATGTTAGCTTCGTTCGTAAAACTGGCTTATGCACAGGGATATACGACTGCAGAAGTAACATTGTCTCAAGTACTTATTGGGTTAATCTGTGTGACCTTAATCAATACGTTACGCAAGAAGTCTAGTGATGAACAAAAGGCGACTTCTAAAGATATTAGACAATTAATCTTAGCTGGTACTTCGATGGGATTCACTTCTGTATTATATTATATGGCTGTGAGTTATATCGATGCTTCTATCGCAGTAGTTCTCTTAATGCAGTCTGTGTGGATCGGTATCGTATTAGACAGTATCGCAACTAAAACGTTCCCTAATCTCTTAAAGATAATATCTGTTATCTTAATCTTATCAGGGACAGTATTAGCGACTAATGTATTGTTTAGTGAAATCAAGTTAGACATTAGAGGAGTGATATTTGGTTTTATGGCAGCGTGCTCTTTTGCTACTACACTATTTGCTTCAGGACGTATCGCTAATCACTTAGCAGCTCCTAAGCGAAGTATGTTTATGCTATGTGGTGCAGCGACTATCGTATCTATCTTTGTGATCATAACACAGATAGGGCCTAATAACTCTGATGCGATGATGAGCTTCTATACGATGTTCTCAGACAATACTTCTGGTATCCGTGATTTTGACTGGAGTATCTTCTACGGATGGGGGCTTATATTAGCCTTATTCGGTACTGTATTACCTCCTATATTCTTGAATATGGGATTCCCATTGACAGGAGTTGGTCTAGGAAGTATTATCTCTTCATTAGAACTACCTGCTTCTGTGACAGTAGCATTCTTTGTACTAAAAGAAGAAGTTATCTTCATTCAATGGATGGGAATATTAATGATACTAGGAGCTATCGTACTAATGAATAGCAACCTATTATTTAAAAAGAAAAAAATTGAGGTAGTGGAATAACTTCCTCATTGTAGTTTTTATATATAAATTTAAAAAGCCTTCTCTTGTTGATCAAAAGAAGGCTTTTTTATTGAATTGAGTTACTTTATATTCTTCTCTTCGTTCCAGTAGTAGCTATCTGGATAAATGCGTTCACCGAAGATGGCAGTACCTACTCTCACGATGGTAGCCCCTTCTTCAATCGCTATTTCTAGGTCATGGCTCATCCCCATAGAGAGTTCTTTCATTTCTACATTAGGTAGTTGGAGCGCTATCGCCTCTTGTTGTACTTTCTTTAGTATTTTAAAACAAGGGCGTACCAACTTCTCTTCTGCGCTGAATAAGCCAATTGTCATTAGTCCCTTAATGTGTAATCGATCATACGTAGCGACTTCTTTTATAAACTCAATAGCCGCTTCTGGTGCTACCCCGAACTTGCTATCTTCATCAGAAGTATTCACTTGGATTAATACATCTATAGTTTTGTTATCTCGTTCTAAGAGTTGTTGTAATTTTTCTACTACACTGATGCGGTCTATAGACTCTATGCAGGTCACTCCATACTTCAGGATATCTTTGATCTTGTTGGTCTGTAGATGTCCGATAAAGTGTCTAGTACAATTATCTGTACCTATACCTTCATACTTATCCCTTAGCTCTTGTACCTTATTCTCTCCTATCAGAGGGTATCCCTCCTCTATCGCTATCTTTATTCTATCCGCATCTACCGTCTTAGTAGCGAGCAATAGTTGTACCTCATCTCTAGAACGACCACTGTGTGCGCATGCTGCTGTAATACGTTTTTCTAAACTTGCTAAATTATCCTTTATTCTAGTTTTCATACTTCTCGATTTAAAAAAAGGATATCCCAAAGATTGTTACTAAGGGATATCATGAACTAAACAACAGTTAGATTTTACTTTAGACTATTATCCTTTACTGTTACTACAAATGTAATACTCCTTTTGATCAAATAGATAACACAGATTTAATAATATGAGCTAGTCCAGATACGCACTAAGCGTCTCACTGAAAATAGTGATTTTGTGAATCAGACCATAAAATATTGCTAATATGCGAAAATAATAAGGGAGACTTCTTTACTTTTACCCTCGATAAGACACAAACAAAACCATTTAAAAAAGAACCTATGATTAAAAAGATTTTCTCATTAGCCATTTTATTCTCTACACCGATGTTCAGTCAGGTAGCACGAGATACTATCTGGGTAGATAGCTATGACTATGTAACAGCTAGAAAAAATGCTGAATCTTTTAAAATTGCAAAAGATATCAAAGGCGAACCGACACTAAAATCAATAGAGGTATATAATGCAGCTTCTAAGAAGATAGAGAGTAAAGGGAAAGGAACTCTTCAAGAAGGAGGACAAGTTCTATACACAGGAGCTGTAAACTACTATAATAAAGAAGGAAAAATAGACGCAACTTATACATATGATCAGGATAATATAATCGCTAAGGCAGAGACTATAGATCCTCGTAATGGCAATAAATATATATGTACTTATAGTGATAATATGATCCAAGATGGTCAGGCTATTTATAACTGGCAAGGAACATATATCTATGTAGAAGCTGAAGGAGGTATATATACTCGCTATGAGATCATCAATCCTAAAAATGAAAAGAACTATATCGCCTATTTCTTCGATGAGAATAATTATATCACAGGGGAGAAATACTTCGATGTAAATGGAGAGGTAAAGCAACAAGCTACTTATAGTGGTGGGACACCTTATGATGGGTACGTGACTGCATTAGACTATGACAGCTTCACAGTACAGTCTATCAGCGAATATGGAGAAGGAACGATGATCTCTACTGTGGCTTACTATACAACAGGAAAAGTGAAGAGTAAATCTACAACTGTAGCTAATGTAACAACAGATGTATACTATGATCAAGCGGGTAAAGAGATGGGTACCTTTACGAGTAAACTAGAAGACGATGGATACTCTACTTATCAGGAAGGAACGAACTACATATTCAATACGTATGATAGTCATCCTGATGAGATCTACTCTATCTATACTTATAAACAAAACGTACCTGTACTGGTAAAAGAATACTATACATTCCCTAAAAAGAATGCAGTGAAATCTATCACGTATAGCAATGAAGAGAGTTATATCCAAAAAGTAGAATACTTCAATGAAGATGGTAGTTCTAAAGGACAAATCACTTATAACGAGGATGGATATACTCCTAAAGAAGGGACTATGATAGTAGGGAATGTAAGCTCTATCTATAAAAACAGCAAACTAGTAGAAAGAACAGAAACGTATGAAAACGGCAAAGTATTCGAAGTTACAAAAAACAATACCTCTGTATACTATGACCAAAAAGGGAAAGAGATAGGTCGTATTGACTTTAAACTAGACCCTATCTATGGATCTATGTCTTATATCACTGGTACTAGATATGTATTATCTAATGATTTGATTTCTACTGTTGCTAAGTATGAAAAAGAATTATTAGTATATCAAGCTGATTATGATACTAATGCTGATAAAGCAGTATTGTCAACAGAGTCATACTATTCTAACAATGCGTTAATCAAAGAAGTAGAATATCATGACAATGGTAAAAAAGCTAAGGTATCTACTTACTCACCTAACTCCTACTCTTATACTCCTGTAAAAGAAACACATTTCGACAAAACAGGGAAAGAAATAGGTACGTATGACTATATCGCTCAGACGGGAACTCGTATAGAGCTATCTTATGATAAGCAAGTAACTTCTATCGAAAAACTACAAGATGGAAACCTACTTTCTAAAAAGGGATATGCGTTAAAAACAGGTAGTAACTCATACGCTAGTAACTCTTATTTCTTACAGGCTGATATCGACTATAATAAGCAAGGTAAATTCTATAATGAAAAAGGAGAGGTAATCTCTACAGCTACTTATAAAGATGGTGTGCCTTATGAAGGAACAGTGACTATCATAGACTCGTATTACAAAACAGAAACTGTTTATAAAAACGGACATAAAGTAGGTAAAGAGACTATTAAGTACTCTAGTGGAGATGAGATTATCAATATCAACTACTATGATGATAAAGGAGAACTTACTAAAATAGAATCTTATGAGAATAGTACTCTGAAAACATCTAGTGAATATAAAGACAATGTGATACACGGTGTGTCTACATACTACGATAGTGAAGGAGAAGTATTATCGACGCTGACTTATAATGAGGGAGTTCCTTATGAAGGAGTGTTAACTGAAGCGTCATATATAAACTTCACCACTAAAGGTTTTGAGAATGGGCAGTTAACTTATGTAAAAGTTTACAATGTAGACGATGCTTATTCTCCTACAAACTTACTGATGGAAGAGCATTATAGAACTAGTACTTCATTTGAGAGAACTATCTATCATGCAGAGACAGAAGCTATAGTGTATAAATATAATCTTACAGATAGTGAGCTAGATGGAGCATACCAATACTACGAAAATGGTAAGGTGAAGTATCAAGCTACTTTTAAGGACGGAACATTAGTAGATGGTTCTGTAGGTATAGTAGACTTTAATTATGAGCCATACAACTATTATTCTTCATACGAAGCTTCTGAAGATACTTCTAAGTACACAGTACTAAGTAATAAAAAAGGTACTTATACGATCAGTATTTTAAATACGGATGATAATAAAGAGGTATTTAAAATGGAAGCGAAGGTTAAAAAAGGAGACCATAGTTTAAACCCATTGGCTAGTAAAAAAATAAAACTAGAAAACTTATACCCAAACAATGAGTATAATGTAATGTCATACTACAGTAGTCCTTATGACTATGCAGTAGATGCAGCAGCTACTGCTGTAGCAGCAGACGCAGCGGCAGTAGAGGCTACTGCTAGTGCATATTATGAATAAAAATATTCTTAGATAAGAACCATTAAATCCCAAGTGTTATACTTGGGATTTTTTTGTTTTATAGAAGTATCATTCTCATTTATTTTAATTAACTATTTTGATATAAATATTAATTTTATTAAATTAGACTTCAATAAAATTAAACAAACTATCCACATTATGTCAATTAAGCCCAAACTACCTATACATTGCCCTAGTTGTGAAAGTGAACTAAAGGTCACCCAGCTTTCTTGTGAGCACTGTCAGACTATCGTCAATGGTAACTTCTCTCTCCCTCTCCTCTTACAGTTGGGTAGAGAAGAACAAGAATTTATACTGGCTTTCTTTCTAAACAGTGGGAGTCTAAAGCAAATGGCACAACAGATGAATATCAGTTACCCTACTGTTCGAAACAAACTAGATGACATGATAGAACATATCCAGCAACTACAGAAAAAAGAATAACTCACTATAAACAACCAACCTTATGACAAAAAACTATATTCTTAAACCATTTGAAAGCGTACAGGATAAAACGCTCTTAGCAATCGGTGTACTAACTGGAGTAGTTATTAGTTGTCTTCAGCTATTAACTCATATGCGTAGTATAGCAATTCTAAAACAAGTAACTCTCAAATCAGCACCTACACTTGTCCAAACCTTGAGTGACTTTGCTATCACAACAATAGTAATGACACTTGCTTTATTTGTATTTGGAAAGATCATTAACAAAAAGACTCGACTAATAGATATACTCAACACCGTGTTGATTGCACGTATATGTCTAGATATAAGTGTACTATTTGATATCAATGGATACCTAAGTGATTTCTCTCTTCAACTTATTGACAATATTGCTAATCCTGAAATATTGTTCAAAAGTAATCCACAAGGTTTTGTTTATTTTATCATTACGTCATTTGCTAGTATTCTCTGTCTAGTTGGTTTTGGATACTATATCTACCAAGGTTTCAAACTAGCTACACACCTCAAAAAGAAATATATGATTATTGTCTTCGTACTAATCATCTTACTTGTAGATACTCTGACAAGGCTAATCACTACATTATATTAACCAACACAACAACACTATGAAAAAACTATTAACTACACTTACCTTATGCTTTGCTACGTCATTTAGCTTTGCACAAACAGCTGTTCAGGTAGACAGTGAAATTGATGGAGACTTATATTTAGCGAATAAAGACAGTAAACAACTCGCTATTATAATAGCGGGTTCTGGTCCTACTAACAAGAATGGAAACAATCCTGCTGGAGTAAATGCGAACTCGTATAAGTACCTTGCCCAAGGGCTAAAAGAGAATGGTATCAACACCTTCACGTATAACAAGAGGATGTTCGCTCAGATGAAGAACCAGACTATTAATGAGGCAGATATTAAGTTTGAAGACAATGTGAGTGACTTAAATATAGTTATTGACTATTTCAAAAAGGACTATCCTAATATTATCTTGATAGGGCACAGTGAAGGAGCCATGGTAGCTACATTGGCTAGCCAAGACAATAGTGCTGTATCAAAGCTTATCTCACTACAAGGGCCAGGAGAATCAGTTGATAAAATACTGTATAAACAGATAACGGCACAAGCGCCTTTCTTTGCAAAATCAATAGAAGACATTCACGCTAAACTTAGAAAAGGTGAAATAGTAGATAGCATTCCTCCTATGCTACAAAGCTTATATCGCACTTCTGCTCAGCCTTACCTTATCTCGTGGATGAAGTACGATCCTACTGTAGAGCTTAAAAAAGTAAAACAACCGATTTTAATCTTACAAGGAGATAAAGACTTACAAGTCAAGACAGATCAGGGAGACAACTTAAAACAAGCTGTACCTACTGCAATTCTTATCACGTTAAAAGGAATGAATCATGTACTAAAAACAGTTGTAAAAGAGGAGGAGAACTTAGCATTATACACAAAGCCTGATGTACCTCTTCACGCTGAACTAGTACCTACTATTGTTAACTTTATAAAGAAATAATATGGAGGCTATCTTAATAACATCTGCATTATTTTTCATAATGAGTTTTATCCTTACTCCTAAAACAGCAAAATACTTATTAGCTGGGTATAACACAATGAGTAAAGAGAAGCAAGAACTCTATGATATAAAAAACATAGTTCGCATACTCAATAATTCTCTAAGAATTTCGGCATTAATAATTTTGATAGGTGCAGCACTATATCAATGGTCTGGATTGGAAATTATAAGAGATATTTTTGTCATGTATTTACCTTTAGTATTTCTATTAGGAGTAAATATTTATACGAAGAAAAAATACTCTACTGATCCTATAAAACCTTTTGATATCATTATACCTATAGCAGTACTAATTTTTGTAATACTAATCACACTATGATAGCAACAGAACTACTTATATTTATGTGTCTATTTATTGTCTTGGGACTACTAGTTCCTCATGTCAAAACAATAAATAGCATACTAGGGTATCGCACACACCGTGCGATGAAGAATCAACGCAACTGGGAGTTTGCACAAAAGCTAAGTGGTAAGTACTTTGTATACTTAGGTATAGGTACGGGTATATACAGTGGTATTTCTTATCTACTTCCTACTTACTCAAAGCTATTAAACAATATATACTTCTTACCGATGATACTCAGTTTAGCATTTATTATTTATAAAACAGAACAAGGATTAAAGAAACTAGAAGAGTAATCATGAAAACTTATATTACTCTACTTAGAGGTATCAATGTCAGTGGTAAGAACATCATCAAAATGGATGTATTAAAACAGTTGTGTATTGACCTAGATCTACACAATGTCCAGACTTATATTCAGAGTGGGAATATAATATACCAGTCTGTAGAAGTAGATTCTTCAATACTATCAAAAAAGATACAAGATAAAATACTGAGTACACTAAACCTCACGGTACCTATTCTTACTCTAGATATTGATCAGTTCGAAGAAATACTTGCACAACATCCTTTTACTAAAGAAGAAGAACTAGCACAATTATATCTCACTTTTATAGATGGTACTCCTCAACAAGAGGGAATTAACAGCCTTGAAGAAAAGAAAGATACTTTAGAATTACTACATACTACTGAATCAGCTGTATACCTCGTCACAAATATTGGATATGGAAAAACGAAGATTACCAATGCTTTAATAGAGAATAAACTCAAGGTAACTGCTACTACTCGTAATTACAAAACATGTTTAAAAATCAAAGCATTAGCTACTAAATAACACTTAAAGCATTATCTTTATTGATAATTAAAAATTACTATGAAAAGACTAACTCAATTATTCTCACTATTCTTTCTTCTATTGATATTCTCTTGTTCTAATGATGACAACGTTTCTTCTAATGATGACAATGTCCATTTTACAATTAAAACATACAGCGAACAAGAACATACAATAGATGTAATCATCACCTATGGTACTTATGATCGTAAAGAGAATAAAACCATCCTAAAAAAGCTAGTGATAAAAGACTTCAAAGAATTTACTTCTCCAAAGATTACAACAGATCAAACTTATGCTTTCTTAACTGTAGAGAAACTAAATGATCCAAATCTAATGACTTTTATTAAAATAAACTCTTTCGTCAATGATAGAGACATTATGACTAATGCTAGTAATAAAGAGTTTACTAATGCAGAAGTTGATATTAAGCATTTTGCAAATATGCACAAGAAATAAAAAACTGCTATTATTATAATTAAAACCAAAAGCTTCGTTTATAACGGAGCTTTTCTATTTTTAAAAGGAATATATAAAATACAAATCATCACTCCTTACAAATATTTATAATACTTCATCCTCTTAATTTTTTTATAATTTTTAACTACTATATTTGCGCCCAAATTTACCTACTATGAAAAAAATATTTCTTTTAATCACTTGTATAGCTCTTGGAGCATGCAGTTCTTCGATGAGTACTACTATGACTACTACAAAAGTTAACACACCTCTTAATACAGAAGTTATAGTACTTAAACTTAATGAAGAAGTTCCTACACCAAATACAAAAGTAGGTAGTAGCAAATTTGGAGATTCAGGTTTTTCTGTCAACTGTAACCTAAATTATATATTAAATAATGCTCGTAAAATTGCTCAAGACTTTGGAGCAGATGTCATTAAAATAACAAAACACAAACGCCCTAACCTATGGAGCACTTGCCATAGAGTGAACGTTGATTATTATAAAACACAAACACTTAAAAATAACAATTAATGAAAAAAACACTCTTACTAATCTCTTCTGCATTACTATTATTAAATACAAGTTGTGCTACTATCGTATCTGGAAGCAAACAAAAAATAGAGATCTACTCTACTCCTACGAACTCTACAGTCTATATAGACAATAAAGAAGTAGGTAAGACACCATATAACACTAAACTAAAGAAAAACCAATCTTATACACTTAAAATAGCAAGTGAAGGATATGACACTTATAAAACTGATTTTGAAAGAAGCTTTAATGCTTGGTACATTGGTAATATTGGTTTGGGAGGGATTATAGGACTTATTGTTGACCCTATCACTGGTGCAATTCATAAATTAAAACCTGTACAATACAACAGAACTCCTGCTAAAGATACTGTTATCAAAGCAAATCACAGAACAATCTTTATGAACATTAGTTTAAAAGAACAAGATAAACCTCAACAATAAATAAACAAAGCCTCGTAAATGCGAGGCTTTTTATATCTAAAGCACTAGTAGTGCCATATCTTTTAATGCTTGTGCTGGTTTAGAATACCAGAATGGCTCAAAGTCTTCATTCGTAAACTCTTCAAAGCTCTTTTTCATTTCTTGATAAGTCATTGTTTGAGAAGCTTTCTCCTTCAAAGTCTCGACAAAATGTACAAACCAATCCCCTACCACTCTATCTACATCTACACCTATCGTCTCTTTTTTAGTATAGAACACCAATTGAGCCATTTCAAACACTCTGTTCTTTTTCTTCTTTTCGAAGTACTCAATATAAGGGAATGTCCCTAACCATACTACTTTTTGATTTGGTTTACATACCGTCAAAGGTTCGTTGTTTAAACAACTGAATATATAATCAGGTGATATACTCGTACGAGGTACTTTAAAATCAAACCATTCATGTAATGGCATATCAAAGCACATCCCATGCATAAAGTTAAACAGTGACTTCTTCAGTCCAAAGGAGAACTTATCGTGTATTGCACCATTCATCTCTATGTGAGGTACATCGTTATTAGCGAATGTTCCCATCTCAGCATTTACACGCTCTACCTTGTATTCCTCTGGGTTCATCCCTACTGGTGAGTGAGCAGTCATCGCAAACTGATGCCAAAAGCCCGATTGCATTACTCCTGCTTCAAACAACTGACGCACCATCTCTAGACTGTCTATTGTCTCCTGTGCAGTCTGTGTTGGGAAACCATACATTAGATAAGCATGTACTAAGATACCTGCCTCTGTAAAGTTTCTATTCACACGAGCTACTTGTTCTACCGTAACTCCCTTATCTATTAATTTTAATAATCTATCTGAGGCTACCTCTAATCCTCCTGATACAGCTACACATCCAGAGGCTTTTAATAATAAGCACAAGTCTTTCGTAAAGCTTTTCTCAAAGCGGATGTTCGTCCACCATGATACCGTTAGTTTACGTCTGATAATCTCTAACGCTACCTCGCGCATTAGTGCTGGTGGTGCTGCTTCATCGACAAAGTGAAAGCCTGTCTCTCCCGTCTGCTCAATTAACGTCTGCATACGGTCTACGATCTGCTTTGCCGCTATTGGTTCATATACCTTGATATAGTCTAAACTAATATCACAGAAGGTACACTTACCCCAATAACATCCATGTGCCATCGTTAATTTATTCCATCGACCATCACTCCACATACGGTGCATTGGATTCACTACCTCTATCACAGAGATATACTCTGTCAATAGTAAGTCTGAATAATCAGGAGTACCTACCTCAGCCTGTTTATAGTCACGCTTCAGTGGATTATTGATATACACTACCTCTCCATCTTTAGCGATAAGCGTACGCTTTAACTCCTCTTGTGCTATCTTTCCTTCTACATAGAGAATCAAGTTCTCTAATGGAGCCTCTCCATCATCTAAGGTGATAAAGTCAAAGAACTCAAATACACGCACATCTTTTAATGAGCGTAACTCCGTATTCGGAAACCCTCCTCCCATCGTGATCTTGATATGAGGATAGTTCTTCTTAATGTACTGAGCACATCTAAAACTGCTGTATAAATTACCAGGGAAGGGTACTGAGAATCCCATTATCTTAGGATTAGTCTTATCTATTAGCTGTTGTAATAAATCAAGCGTAATCTCATCGATATAAGTCAAGGGTTGATGTAGCGCATCATACATCTCATCAAAGGTATGAGCAGAACGCCCTAATCGCTCAGCATATCTACTAAACCCAAAGTTGGTATCTACTGTCTCGACAATTAGATCAGACAAGTCCTCTAAATACAGTGTAGATAAGTGCTTCGCCTTATCTTGTATTCCCATTGTACCGAATGCCCACTCTAATTCCTCTAATTGTTCAAAGCGAGATGCTCGTGGAAGGTAATCTTCTTGTACGATAGCATGTGCTAATGTAGAGTTCTTTCCTTGTAAGAAAGCTATTACAGCATCTATAGTAGAGATATAATCCTCTTCTAAAGCAAGAATACGATGTATATTAGGAGAGACCTCTTCTATGTGTTCATGTACATAGTCGAACAAGTCTATCAAACCTTGTTTACTAAACAATTTCAATATAACCTCTATTCCCAAATCTGCTTGGTAGCTATCTATATTCAGGGTATTCAGAAACCCCTTAATATATGCTGTCGCTGGATAAGGTGTGTTTAACTGCGTAAACGGAGGAGTTATAAATGCTATTGTTGTATTCACTGTATCTAATTTTGGAGTGCAAAGATACTACTATTCAACCGAGTAAAAAACTGTATATCCTTCACTTTTAATCTTTTCAAAAAACAAACTTAACACACATTTAATCAATCAATTAAACCTTTATAAAATACTTTTTATATATCTTTGCATTAAATACATATAAAATGGCAAAACCAATTAAAATAACACCCACTCTAAAAGGAAAAGATGCTGCTCGTTTTCTAAAACAAATTGAATCGAACAAATCTATCCCTAAAGACAATGCGAGATTAGAACAGATTCGCAAGGATGCCTCTATACTAAACTCACTATTTAAGAAAGTTTAATTTGTATTTCCCTTTTACTCTTTCCTATTTATCTGACTTTCAAATCAACACCTTACGCAGATATATCTTAGAATACCCTAAAGGATAGTCCTTCTCTTCTGCGAAAATCTCATAACCTAGAGATTGGTAAAAGTCAGAAGCTTGAAACGAAAAAGTATTCAGTGATATATACTTACAGTTGCGTTCTACAGCTACCCGCTCTGCTGCTAACATGAGTTTCTTACCAAGGCCTTGTCCTCTATGACTCTCTTTCACAGCGAGGTTCTGTATCTCTAGTGTTCCCCATAATGAACGTCCTAATATCCCTCCGATTACCTCTCCTTCTTCTACTAAAGTAATCTCTAGTGATTCATTGATACAATCTGATAAATGTGTCGTATGACTTACATTATAAGAAGATAAGATCTCCTTAATCGCCATCGCATTATGATCATCTATCTCTGTGGTTATCTTTATTTCCATAACTTATTACTTCTAAAATCCACTTGTTATTCTCGCTATTTTAATTTCTTATATCCACTAAATCCTGTTGCGCAACCAAAGAAATAAGAATGCTTTTTAACGTCTAGTCCTACTGACTCAAAACATTGTGCACTCTTACTCACGTCTTTAAACTTATTCGTATATCTCCACAGCATCTTATATTCATTAATTCCTCCCAACAATAAAGCCCCTAATACAGGGACAATACTCCCTAAATAAAAACCATAAAAGAATTTAAGTATACTATTTTTAGGTTCGGAAACTTCTATAAAAGCAAATTGCCCATTCGGTTTGAGTATTCTTTCTACTTCCTTAGCCAATATTTGTATTTGCTCTTCATTAAATGTCTTTAACCCAAAAGCACAAGTAACATAGTCATAGTGTTCTGAAGGCAAGCTACTCACTAATACATTCTGATGAAGTAGATCTACTTCTCCCGTATACTCTGTCTGATTTCTATGTTCTGCTCTTTTAATCATCTCATCGCTATAGTCTAAAGCAGATAGCTTAGCCTGTGGGAAATTTCTTTTTATAACACCCCACATTTCCCCTATCCCCGTCATAAGGTCTATTACTTCTACTTTTTCAAGTGAGGGTTTTAATTCTTTAATCAACTGCCTTCTCCAACGAATAGAGAATCCAAATGAAGTAATATAATTCATCCGTTCATAAGAACCACTCATCTGATTAAACAGACTTTTTATATATTCTGGATTATAATTATTCTGACTCATTTGATATAGATTATAGGCTTTAAATATGTTTATATATAAACGACAATATCACTCCTAAAGTACTAAATCTTAATCACACCATAACTTATTTCTATTCAATCACCATTTAAAGAATTTAACATATTCCTATCTTTGCCTAAAATATTAGAAATATGGAGAACACTAGTATTCCAATTTACAACATCTGTAACCTACTCGACAATAATAATATATCACAAGACTGTGTAGTATATCGACTTGAAGAGTTTATTTCTAATAGACCGAATATGGTATCTGCTCCTCACAGACATGCATTCTATCAAATCCTCTTCGTAGCAGAAGGAAAAGGAATACACTCTATTGACTTTGAGAAATTCTCTATTGAGGAGAAATGCTTATTTTATCTCAACCCTTCGCAAGTACACAAATGGGAATTCGAACCTGGTACCAAAGGGTTTCTTATCAATTTCAATGATAACTTTCTGCGTACATTCTTAGTTAACCCGAACTATCTAAAGGAGTTTACCTTCTTCGGAGGGAACGCTCAGTACTCTAAGTTCTCTTGTGAGAAGTGCTATGAGACACTACACACGAAGTTCGAAAAGATGTATTATGCCTATACAGAAAACCAACCTTTACAGAAAGACTATATCAAAGTCTTAATGCTAGAACTGTTCTTAGAGACACAGCTATTCTTAGTCAAGAAAGTATTCGAGCCAGAAGAACCAAATGAGACAAAGGGTGCACACTTCATCATTAAGAATTTTGAAAAGCTAGTAGAAGACCATTTTATAGAGAAGAGATTACCTGGAGAATACGCTGATATGCTACACATCACTCCTAATCACCTCAACTCTTTATGCAAAAAGGTAGTAGGAATAACAGCAGGTGAAGTTATCCGTAACAGAGTGATCTTAGAATGTAAACGATTATTGGTCAATGCCGATTTATCGATTACAGAGATCTCTTATGAACTCGACTTTAAGAACAATGCTTACTTCTCTAGATTCTTTAAAAAGAATACAGGGCTATCCCCTGAAGAATTTAGAAAACAGAACTAAGAATTGATTACTTAAATACAATTCGCTTTTATCACACTGTTCTAAATTGATTAGTGTAAATATCACCACGTTTAGTGTAATATATTTCAGTAGGTAGGGTTCTAACTTTGCTGAAAAATAATACATTATGGATTTCCCTCTATTTCATTTAGACTGGTTGAACGATCGTTTCCTCATTGCGATGATAGCGATTATTCACGTATTTATAAACCATGGGCTAGCCGTTGGGTTCTTGCCTTATATTACATTATTAGAACAACAAGGAGTAGTCAAAAGTGGACCAGAAGACATCACTGATCTTGCCTGGGATAAGATGGTACACCGTATGATGATGGTTGGCTTTGTGATTACGACCACGATGGGAGCGATGACAGGAGTCGGCATATGGTTCTCAGCAGCACTAATTAGTCCTAACTCTATTGGTAGTTTAATCCGTGTTTTCTACTGGGGATGGTTTACAGAATGGATTGTATTCGTATTAGAAGTAGTTTTTATCATGATCTATTTCTTAACCTGGAAGAACTCTAATAAATCTCTGCGTGCTAAACAACGCCATATCCGATTCGGTTGGTTCCTTTCTGGATTCTCATGGCTGACTATGGCTATTATCGTAGCGATATTAGGATTTATGATGGATCCTGGTAACTGGATACAAGAACAATCTTTAGTAAGTGCATTGACTAACCCTATTTACTTACCTCAGCTATTATTTAGAACACCTACAGCGATGGTCGTAGCAGGAGCCTTTGGTTTCTTACTGATTATGTTATTCACTAAGAAGTCCAGTGCCATCAGACCTACGGCTCTTAAGACTACAGCTATATGGGTATTACTATGGTTGCCGCTATCTATTCTAGCTTCTATCTATTACTATAACGTGATACCTGATGCGATGACAGCGAATATGAGTACAGCAGTAGGTACTATGGACTTTGCTAAATACTATGATTTATTAAAATACATTATCCTTATAGCGACTAGCTCACTAGCCCTGTTAGCAATCTGGACACTGTGGAAACCTAAGAAAGTCAATCTTATCATTGTGATTATTCCTTTTGTACTATCGCTTGGTTTCTTAGGAATATTCGAACGTGTACGAGAATTTATCCGTAAGCCTTATGTCATCGGTAACTATATGTACTCTAACCTGATCAGAGAAGAAGACTATCCTCTACTACAGCGAGACGGTATACTGAAGCACTCTACTTATACTTCTATCACAGAGATTACAGAAGAGAATAAACTAGAGGCAGGTAAAGATGTGTTTATGATAGCGTGTTCTCGATGTCATACCAGTCAGGGGATTAACTCTATCATATATGTATTCGAAAAAATGTATGGAATAGGAAAGCCTTTAGATATCAACTCGATGAAAGCGTATATACCTAATATGCACAACGGTAGAACCTATATGCCTCCTTATCCAGGTAACGAAGAAGAACTAGATGCACTAGCCCATTATATTTTCTATTTACAACAGAGTGGTGCGACACTAGAAGGGGCACAGAGTGCTGGAGCACATCTTAACCCTACTCACTCTGTAGAACATTTTATAGAACAAAAATTAAACAATAACAAAAATGAATAATACTCCATTACCTAAAGATATACCCTTAGACTTGCCATTACCAGAGTGGTTACTAGTTATTCTATTAGTAGTTTCATTCTTAGCACATATTGTGTTTGTAAACTTAATGGTAGGAGGATCTATAGCTACGCTATGGGCAGAAATAAAAGGACTTAAAAACAAAGAATACGATGTACTAGCACAAGAAATAGCTGCGACAATAACAGTAAACAAATCATTAGCTGTAGTACTAGGGGTAGCTCCCCTACTGAGTATTAATGCACTGTACACGATCTATTTTTACACAGCTAACTCCTTGACAGGGATTATGTGGATATTGATTATCCCTATGGTAGCGATTGTTTTCCTATTGACCTACTTACACAAGTACACTTGGGAAGCCATGGCGAATATGAAATTGTTACACATATCTATCAATGCTCTAGCAGTGATTATGTTCTTATTCATTCCCCTAATCTTCTTAGTGAATATCAATCTGATGCTATTCCCTGAGAAATGGATGAGTGTAAGAGGATTCTTATCTGCTTTAGCCCTGCCAAATGTATTCCCGAGATACTTCCATTTTATCTGTGCATCACTAGCCCTGACAGGTCTATTTATCACTTGGTATATGGGGCGTAAGGACTATCCTTTTGAAGAATACTTTAAAGTTTTCACTAGAGCGAAGGTTAAACGTCTTGGATATCAGTTAGCGCTAGGGGCATCAGTAGCTCAGTTCTTATTTGGTCCTATCGTGATGGCTACTTTACCTGCCAAAGGGTTTAGTTGGGCTATGATGGGAGTGATCTTATCAGGTGTAGCAGTGGCAGTATATGCGGTGTACTATATGATCAAAACACTAAAGGGTACAGATGACCAACTAGACAGATACTTCAGAAGAATAGTGATTTCTATGGGGATTGTAGTCGTATTCATGGGAAGTGGTCGTCATGTCTATAGAGCGAATGCTATCAACCCACACCGAGAACTGATGGCTCAAAAGACAGCCGAATTTGAACAAGCATCAAAAGAAGCTAGAGAACAAGCAGCCAACCAACAAGAAGAAGAAAAACAAGCGATAGCTACTGCCGAAGCTTCTGGTGATAATACAGCTAAGGGTAAAGCAGTCTTTAATAGCTACTGTGCTGCCTGTCATAAAGAGAAGACACCACTAGTAGGCCCTCCTGTGACAGAAATGCAAGAAATATATGCAGACAATAAAACGGATCTAATCAAGTGGATTAAGTCTCCAGGTAAGAAACGTCCTGATGCACCACAGATGCCTCCATTCCCTCAGATCAATGATACGGATATGGAAGATCTGACTCAATATATCTTAAACATTAAATAAGTAGATTATGATTATTACGATATCACTATTTCTCATCTTAGCCATACTGATCATCTCAGGTGTTATCATTTCTAAGGTGATTAAAATCTATCTCTACTCTTCTAAGAATAAAGAGATGTGGAAAAAAGAAATTAAAGAAGAAAAAGACTATCAGTTTATAAAAGGTCTTTACTAACTCAGTGTTCTCCCCAGCACTGCGCACATCGTATCCCTCATTAGTAGGTAAGTATTGTATTTCCTGTAAGGTAATCTATTATTGTCATATCAAGAGAATGCTCCCAAAACTCTCTTTTTTATAGATTACTTACATCACCATTCCCAATACCTTATCTATTCTAATGGGGGATATTTTTATTCTATCTACTTCAGGTTATAACACTGTTCTTTACTTCTTAGACCAATTACTCAATTCCTCTTCTGCATCATATAAAGACTGTGCATACCATGCATAGATATTCATAATCATATATCTTTCTATGCTTCCATCTACACTCTTCATAGATACCATGATGAGGTGAATACGCCCAAGATTATACTTTTTTATATTGACTAGCTGTTTAGCTGTATACTGTTTCTCACTTCTAAAATACTTTTTGAGTATCAGCTTATCTCCTCTTATATAAGCAGTACAGAGATATATAACCTGATTCACTGTTATACATGTAACTAACACCGTAATTACATACTTTATAATCACAAACCAATAATCTCCAACATCATGACTGATTGTAACAATGCTACAAAACAGAATGGTCAACAATATATTTAGTATCAGATGCCCTAATGAATACTGATAGGACAATCTCTTTTCTTGTGCAATCATCTAGTTAAAGAGTTTAGTTGTTCCAAAGAAAAGATTTTAACCCCTATATATCAAATCCTATAATCATAAACCATAGTAAACTACACGATATAGGACATAATTAGCTATAATCAGGGATAAGAAAACACCTACTCTACTGCTAATAATTAGGTTCAAATAAGATATCGCGCTCTAACAAAATCTCCTCAATACAAGCTCTCCATCTCCTTAAACTTCCTACTCCAACTATTCACGTACTAAGAAGGCACAGCATGATAGTAATATTATGGGATAGTGATACCATAGTGGTCGCATTAAAATAGGCTAAAATTATGCGACCACTATGCGATCACAAGCCGACCACTATGCGACCACATCAAAAAAAGACTGTCTCATCCTACTATAGCTGTACAGTTATTGTTTATAATCCTACTTTTAGCTGTACACTTACTTATGCTTTCTATTCTTCAAAAGATGAATTGATTTTTTAACAGATATAATTCTTTTAAAATAAACTACTTTTAACCAGGGTAATTCAATTACTAAAATGAATTTTCTAACACCATATCAAGTATTATAATAGACATTGTCCGAAATCGAGTTCAATAACAAGCAATATGCTCAAATACAAATACATCTTCTAAATGATAAAGTTACTTATAGAAAAACATAAAGGTATCATCACGTATGACACCTTATCTCATTTAAATTTTAATGGCTCTCCTGCTGAGGTAATAGATGAGTTAAAAGAAGATTTGTTTCAAGCAGAGTTTGGTAACCATACCTTACTTGATATTGGTTGGTATCCAGAGTTTGATGTCGATGGGCATTTCTGTGTACAAGTTATTTCTAATTATGACTGGGAAGCTCCCTTATATAAAGAGAACTGTAAATCATTTGCCTCTTTAGAAGAGTGTGTGCTCCATGCCCTTCAGCACTGTTTATAAATATACACTATGATACAACAAGATATACTATTAGCCATGATACCTGCTTTCTTAGGTGTCATAGATCATCATATCAGGGCTATCGCTTATGACTATACAGAAGATACAATCTCTCTATATGTTTATACAAGTACCGTCCCTACAGAAGAGGATTATGAGACTATAGATATCGCTGTCACAGAGATATTGGCCTCTCTGCCTCAGCTCCTATATCAGCATATAAAGATTGTACAGCACACAGCTCCTATTAGAGAACTTAATTGTTATAAAGGATGGTTCTTTGTAAGGAAAGAATAATGTTCTATACCTTATTCTCAATTGATTTATTGATAGATTAGTCTTAATAGCCTTCTACTCTGTTTCCTTTTTTAAATTAAACTTTAATCTTTAAACAACGTTAAACCTTCATTTAAAAACTGATTATTGTTTAAATTAGCAAAAAATAAACACTATGCCTTTAGACAAAATTACGTTTCAGAACGCGGGCTATTTTTCAAAACTAATGTTAGATTACCTTAATCAAGAGGCTAATCTAAAACACTTATATAATCACTTTCCTACTATAGAAAACTTTAAACAACAGTTAGACGAGAAGCGTGCTAACTATCCGATAGAACATAGAACTGTACTCTGTCAGGCGTTGTTAAGTCAATATAAAAACACGAAGACTTCTGAGAAGACTTTAGAGCATATAAACGCATTAGCGAAAGAAAATACATTTACAGTTACGACTGGACACCAGTTAAACTTATTTACGGGACCGTTATACTTCTTATACAAAATCATCTCTGTGATCAACTTAGCCAAAGAACTGAACGCTAAGTATCCCAACGAAAACTTTGTCCCAGTGTACTGGATGGCAACAGAAGATCACGACTTCGAAGAAATTAATCACTTCGTATTTGAAGAAAAAGTGATTTGCTGGAACAGAGAGAGCAAAGGTCCTGTAGGAAGATTAAGTACAGAAGGTCTGGATAAAGTATATGAAGTATTCCAATCTCATATCGGGGTAGGTAGTAATGCTACTTATATCAAGGAGCTATTCGAAAATGCTTATCTAAAACACGATAATCTGACGGATGCTACACGTTACTTAGCGAATGAACTATTCGCAGAGTACGGACTGGTAATCATAGATGGTGATGACGCTGAACTGAAAAAGTTATTTGCTCCTCATATCAAAGAAGAATTACTTCATCAAAGTGCTATCAAAGAAGTTGAAAAAAGCTATGATACACTATCAGAATACTTCATACAGGTCAATCCTCGTGATATCAACTTATTCTATATACAGGATAATCTGAGAGAAAGAATTATCTATGAAGATGATATATATAAGGTAAATAATACGTCTATTACCTTCACTAAAGAAGCAATACTAACAGAACTAGAGAATCACCCAGAATGCTTTAGTCCTAATGTGATACTGAGACCGTTATATCAAGAAGTAATATTGCCTAATCTATGCTATACTGGAGGTGGTGGAGAATTGGCATACTGGTTAGAATTAAAAAAAGTATTTGATTTACACAAGATCACTTTCCCGATGCTATTACTGAGAAATTCAGTGCTATTAGCGACTTCTAAACAAGTAGAGAAAATGGATAAACTAGAACTCTCTTGGAAAGATATGTTCATGAAACAAAGTCACTTAATCAATGCGAAAACGAAAGAGTTCTCTTCTATTCAATTTGATTTTGAACAACAACGCCAGTTCTTAGAAGAGCAGTTTAAAACACTAGAAGAAATAGCTTTACAAACGGATAAATCTTTTATCGGAGCAGTAAATGCACAGAAAGTCAAACAACTAAAAGGATTAGACAACTTAGAGAAAAGACTGCGTATCGCTGAGAAAAGAAATCACGCTGACAAGCTAGAGCGCATTACCTTATTACAGAATGAACTATTCCCTAATAATAGCCTACAAGAGCGTATCGTTAACTTCTCTGTGTATTACAAAGAATATGGAGACCAGCTGATCAAGGCACTATTTGCACAATTAGAACCACTAAATCAAGAATTTGACATTGTCATTCTTTAATACAAAGCAAAAACTAGTATATTAACTATTACAGAAACATATTTAGATTAAAATAAAGATATTAGTGAATAAATGCCATTTATAGCACAGATGGCATTTATTTTTATAAGATATTGAATTTTAAGGTTTTTAGGGAAATGTTGATAAATAAGATTTCGTAGAGTCGCAAATAATCGTATTTTTACCAATTATAAAAACATTCTTTTGGTAAAATGGGTAAAATCATTGCTATTGCTAATCAAAAAGGTGGTGTAGGAAAAACTACAACATCAGTTAATCTTGCTGCTTCATTAGGAGCACTAGAGAAAAAAGTACTTATCATAGACGCAGATCCTCAGGCCAATGCTTCCTCTGGATTAGGAATCGATGTAGACTCTGTTGAGATTGGTACTTATGAAATATTAGAGCACAGTAATACGCCAGAAGAAGCGATTGTGGAATGTACAGCTCCGAATGTATATCTAATCCCCGCCCACATTGACTTAGTGGCTATTGAAATTGAGTTGGTGGATAAACCAAACCGAGAATACATGCTTAAAGAAGCACTTAAATCTGTCAAAGATAAGTTTGATTACATCATAATCGACTGTGCTCCTTCTTTAGGTTTACTTACACTAAATGCGTTGACAGCTGCTGATTCTGTAGCTATTCCGATTCAGTGTGAATACTTTGCATTAGAAGGTCTTGGTAAATTATTAAACACAATTAAAAGTGTTCAAAAAATACACAATCCTAATCTAGATATAGAAGGATTGCTATTAACGATGTACGACTCTCGCTTACGCTTGTCTAATCAAGTGGTAGAGGAAGTACAGAAACATTTTAACGATATGGTATTCGATACTATTATCCAACGAAATGTAAAATTAAGTGAAGCACCTAGCTTTGGCGAAAGTATCATTAACTATGACGCTACTAGTAAAGGGGCTACAAATTACATCAATCTAGCAGAAGAAATTATTCGAAAAAATAGTTAGACTTCTCTAGAATTATTATTTAGAATATTATGGCAAAGGCAATTAAGAAACAAGCTTTAGGAAGAGGACTATCGGCTCTATTAAAAGATCCAGATAACGATATTAGATCAATCGAAGATAATAATGCAGATAAAGTAATCGGCAATATTATAGAGCTAGACATAGACTCTATTGAGATAAATCCATTCCAACCTAGAACGAACTTTAACGAAGAGTCTTTACAAGAGTTAGCTACAAGTATTCGAGAATTAGGTGTAATACAACCTATTACGGTTAGAAAAATTGAGTTCAACAAATACCAATTAATCTCTGGTGAACGCCGTTTAAGAGCTTCTAAAATAGTAGGATTAGACTCTGTGCCTGCTTATATCCGTATAGCGAATGACAATGAGTCTCTAACTATGGCTTTAGTAGAGAATATCCAACGTCATGATCTAGACCCTATCGAGATAGCACTGTCGTATCAACGTCTAATGGAAGAAATAAATCTGACACAAGAACAAGTAAGTGATCGCGTAGGAAAGAAACGTTCTACTATCGCTAATTACTTGCGCCTACTGCGTCTAGACCCAATCATTCAGACAGGGATAAGAGATGGATTTATCACTATGGGACATGGTCGTGCTATTATTAATATAGAAGACTTAGATGTACAGACAGATATCTATCACAAAATCATTACAGAAAACTTATCTGTAAGAGAGACTGAGGCTATCGTAAAAAAATATCAAGAACAACTAAGAGGTATAGTATCACCTGCTCTATCTAAGAAAAATACAGAGTTTAATATTCCAGAAAGTTATTCGAGATCATTCGGACAATTCTTTGGAACAAAAGTAGATATTAAAGTTTCTAATAATGGAAAAGGAAAGATATCTATTCCTTTCCACTCTGAAGAAGACTTAAATCGTATTATCAAACTATTAGAAAATTAGTGAAACACAAGTTATTAATCCTATTATTCTTCATAGGAGCAGTCTGTCACCCCACCTATGCACAGTCTGTAAGTGAAGAAGATGAACCTACTACGAAAAAAGAGTCTGCAGACTATAAACCATTAGATCCTGTAGCTCCTTCTCGTGCGGCATTCTATGCCTCTGTTATTCCTGGAGTAGGTCAAATCTATAATAAGAAATACTGGAAAGTACCATTAGTATATGCAGGTATAGGAATACCTACATACTTCTGGATGGATAACCAAAGACAGTATAATAGATATAGAGACGAATATAAGAAACGTCTACAAGGTGTTAACGATCCTAACGACCCTACTTTTGGAGGATTAGACAACGATCGTATATTAGAAGCTCAAAAGTTCTATAGACGTAATAGAGACTTATCTGTCGTAATCACAGTTGGTTTTTATGTTCTAAGTATCATCGACGCTAACGTAGATGCTCACTTGATGCAGTTCAACGTTAATGAGAACTTGACTATTAAGCCTGCCTTTGAGATAGACAGAATGAATCTTCAGAATCAAAATCAGTTCCAATATGCGATAAATGTAGAATATCGCTTTTAAAATATTTATCCAATGAAAATTGCTTTATTAGGATATGGCAAAATGGGTCAAATCATTGAAAGAATTGCCATAGAAAGAGGCCACGAAATAGTACTTCGCAAAAGAAGTTCTGATACTTATGAAGGACTAAAAGAGACAGATGTAGCGATAGACTTCAGTGTGCCTTCTGCTGCTGTACAGAATATTACAACTTGTTTTGAACTAAATATCCCTATTATATCAGGTACCACAGGTTGGTTAGAAGAATATGATAAGATGGTAGATCTATGTACGAAAAGCAATGGTGCTTTTTTATATGGGTCTAATTTTAGTTTAGGAGTAAACCTATTCTTTGAGCTAAACAGCTATTTAGCTAAGATGATGAATAATCTTAATGATTATAAAGTATCTATGGAAGAAATACATCATACCCAAAAGTTAGATGCTCCTAGCGGTACAGCTATTTCTTTGGCTAATGGTATTATCGAAAATACAGATTATACAGCATGGACATTAGATACACCAGATGCTAATCAGATACATATCAATGCAAAACGCATAGATAGCGTACCTGGTACACACAGTGTATTCTATGACTCTGCTATCGACCAGATAGAGATCAAGCACACAGCTCATAATAGAGAAGGCTTTGCTCTAGGAGCAGTAGTAGCCGCTGAATGGATACAAAATAAAAAAGGAATATTCTCTATGAAAGATGTTCTGAATCTAAAAAAATAATTACCTTCACTAATAATCATTAAACAATACTAAACTATGACAATGTCTCAATGGTTTTTGTTTTTTCTTTTAGTACAAGTTATACACTTTCTTGGAACTTGGAAATTATACGTAAAAGCTGGAAAGAAAAGCTGGCAAGCTATCGTGCCTGTATATAATGCTGTGGTCTTAATGCAAATCATAAACCGTCCTAGATGGTGGGTTATCTTATTGTTTGTACCTATTGTGAATTTAATCATGTTTCCAGTAGTTTGGGTAGAGACACTTAGAAGCTTCGGAAAAAACAAAACAGTAGACACTATACTAGGAGTAGTAACACTAGGTCTTTATATCTATTATATCAACTATGCTGTCGATGTAAAATATGTAGAAAACAGAAGTACAAAAGCAGCTACAAGCTCAGGAGAGACTGTTAGTTCAATTCTATTTGCAGTTGTTGTTGCTACAGTGATTCACACTTATGTAATTCAACCTTATACAATACCAACGTCTTCATTAGAAAAGACTTTACTAGTAGGAGACTTCTTATTCGTAAGTAAGTTCCACTATGGGGCAAGAACTCCTATGACTACGGTAGCGTTACCAATGGTACATGATACTTTACCATTTACAAAGAAGAATTCTTACTTAAAAAAGCCACATTTACCATACTTTAGATTACCTGGTTTTCAAAAGATACAACACAACGATATCGTCGTGTTCAACTGGCCAACCGATACTGTTTATCAGTTCAACGATCCACTTAGAAGACCTGCTGTAGATAAACCAATCGACAAGAAAACAAACTATGTTAAACGAGCTGTAGGTTTACCAGGAGAAAACATTTCGTTAGTTAATGGTGATGTTTACATCAATAATGAGAAATTAAAGCTTAATGATCGTGCTAGATTACAGAGCACTTATACTGTAAAAACAGACGGTACACCAATAGATCTAAATGCTTTAGTAAAACGATTAGATACAAGAGAAGGTATTGAATACTTTAACAATGATCCGAAAACATTAATCTTCGCCGCTTTAACAGATGAAAATGTAGAAGTATTAAAGTCTATGTCTCAAATAGTAAGTGTTACAAAAGGATATCCAGAAGAAGCTAAAGCCTATATTCAAGCAGCGTATGCTAATGTAATATTCCCTCATAACTCTAAAACTTGGACAAATGATGACTTAGGTCCTCTACATATTCCTGCTAAAGGAGAGACAGTTACGCTAAATGCTGATAACTTCCCAATGTACCAAAGAGTTATTCAGGTATATGAGGGCAATAAATTAGAGGTTAGAGGCAATAAAATCTATATCAACGATGTAGCTACAGATAAATACACTTTCCAACAAGATTATTACTTCATGATGGGAGACAATAGAAATAGATCTGAAGATAGTAGATATTGGGGATTTGTACCTGAAGATCACATTGTAGGAAAACCTGTTTTTGTATGGTTAAGTATAGATCAATACGTTCCATGGTCAAAAGCATTAGATAAGATTCGTTGGGATAGAATGTTTACTACTGTTAATGGTAATGGTAAGCAGACTTCTTACTTCCCTTACTTCTTAGTAGCCGTGATAGGTTTAGTAGGTTATAATACTTACAAAAAGAGAAAAGAAAAAAAGAATTCAAAATATTAAATTAAAACATGAATAACATACTTATTCATCCTAGTTACTTCCCTTCTATCAGTCACTTTGTAGCTATGTTACAAGCAGACAAAATAACATTTGAGATGGAAGATAACTTTCAAAAACAAACCAATAGAAATAGAGCGTTCATCTATAGTGCTAATGGAAAGCAAATGCTTAATATTCCAATCAAACACTCAAAAGAACTTAAACAAAAATATAAGGATGTAAGAATAGAGCATGCTTTTGGCTGGCAAAAACAGCATTTTAAGAGCCTAGAAGCTGCTTATAGAACTTCTCCTTACTTCGAGTACTTTGAAGATGAGATTCGTCCTATTTTTGAAGGAAAACCAGAGTTTATGTTAGATCTTAACCTTCAAATACATGAAGTGTTATGTTCTTGCTTAGGGATAGACCTCCCTTATGAACAAACTAAAGACTACCATAAAGAAGTAAGTAATGACATTACTGATTTGAGAACTTTAATAAATGGTAAGAAAGATACTAATATCTACACTCCATACATCCAAGTTTTTGATGAAAAACATGGCTACTTAAACAATCTAAGTATTCTAGACTTATTATTCAATGAAGGAAGACATGCTATAGATTATCTTAAAAAGCAGTCATTAAGCATATAAAAAAAAAGCTGACCAGTGGTCAGCTTTTTTTCTTTCATAGCGCAATTTTATACTTTTATTTTAAGTACTATAACGATAAATTATAAGTAACAAACAATCAACATATCTTTTCCTTTTCATAGCATTAAAAATCGTTGATGACCTTATCGTTATACACTTAAGACAATAATTCTGAAAAAAGTCACATCATTTTATACAATTTATTTTAAATAAATTGTACTTAACTAGCAATCAGCCTCTCCCCTTACAAAAAGATTTAAATTATCTGGAGATAAAAAAGGAATATCTAATCCCAGACCGCGTATAATAAACAACATCCCGAAGATTACGATAACATAAGGGTAATACTTCATAATACCGTTTCTTACTCTAGGAGAAAACATATCTCTTACATAAATAATAGAACTCATCAAAGGAATAGTTCCTACTCCAAATAGAGCCATATAAAGCATCCCCATAAATACACTCTGTGTAGCTAATGCACCAAACAATGCGACATAGACCATACCGCATGGCAAAAAGCCATTAAAAAAACCAATAAAGTACAGTGTTCCTTTATTTTGTTTTTTAAACTGACCTCCTAGTTTAGTTTTAATCTTACTCACTATAAAGTAAAAAGGCTTTAGAAAGCCAAAGTTTCCAAGCTTGTTTTGTGGTATTAATATAAAGACAATCATTAAAATCCCTACAACAATAGACATCTGCTGCTGTAGTCCAGCTAAGTAAAGGCCTTTACCAAACATACCAAAAACAAGTCCTAAAATAGAATATGCAGATATTCTCCCTAAATGATAGGTGAATATCTGCATAGCTTTTTTAGTACCATTACTCTTAGAAACTGGCAACATCATAGCTATAGGTCCGCACATACCAATGCAATGCAGACTACTAATCAGTCCAAAAATAAGAGCTGTAATCACTAGTTAATCTTTTTTTACAGTTAAACTTTGTTTATTTCTGTAATCTGATCCATTATAAGACCATTCTACTGCAATATCCCAACGACCGTCTACCAGCGTATTGTTAGGTATGAGCAAATTGGAAGAAGACAGTGATATAGGCATATCAAAGTCTAATTTCTGGTTAGACGGTCTGTATAGGAATATTTTTCCTGTAATATTTTTTGCGTCAAAATCTGAAGGAAACACAATCGATATATCTCCTGCTTTAGTAGACTCAATAGATACCGGAGTAGCAAGCTTCAATGCAGCTACTTCTCTATCGTGTTTACCATCTACTTCTATTTCTTGTTGATAATAATTCTCAGTAACTAACTCATTATCATATTTACTATCAATCTGTACTCTAATAACATATTGCAAAATGAAGACCATAAAAATCCCCATAGCAATAACAATACCTGTTCCAAAATTAAATTTCATACCTAACAAATTTTAATATTAATCCAATGTTCTAGGGCCTAAGAAGTTTGTTGAAGTTGTCTGAATCAACTTATCTCCTTCATACACCTCTATTTTAACTTTTGTACGATGACTTTCTAATAAGAACTGTGGAACATCAATAAACATAGTTCCTTCTGCATATCCTTCTTTAACCACTTTTATAATTGGGTTCCCTACTAAAGTAATAATTCCTGTTTCTGGAGAAGATAACTTAAAGGTTACATTCTCGAAATCCTTCATCGTTTTATTAACTACCTTAAAGGTATAAACGTTTCTAATATTCTCCTTATCATCTACGGTGACATGGGTATACGTTTGACCTGCCACACGAAGCACAGTAGCTTCAATATCTGTTCTTAAGAACAATAACCCTACCAGAATAGTCATTAGGATACAAAGAACAGCTACATAACCTTTCTGACGCAAACTAAATTTAAACTTAGTACCTTCTGATATTTCTGATTCTGATGCATAACGTATCAAACCAGTAGGTAAACCAACACTCTCCATCATGTGATCACACTCATCAATACAAGCTGTACAGTTCACACACTCTAACTGAGTACCATTACGAATATCAATACCTGTTGGACATACATTTACACATTGCTTACAGTCGATACAATCTCCTATACCTTCTGCAGTTCTATCAACTCCTTTTTTAAACTTAGCTCTACCATTTGTCGCTTCACCACGCACGTGGTCATAAGCTACAATAATAGATTTATTGTCTAATAAAACTCCTTGTAATCTACCATAAGGACAAGCAATAACACATACTTGCTCTCTAAACCATGTAAATACAAAGTAGAAAGCTCCAGTAAATATTATTAATCCAATAAAACGCCCCATGTGATCTGCTGGTCCGTCTTTCATCATTTGAAGAACGACATCACTTCCAATAATATAAGCTAAGAAAACATTAGCAATCAAAAAGGAAATAACAAAAAATATAAACCACTTTAAAACTCTCTTTCTTATTTTCTCAGATGTCCATGGTTGTTTATCTAAACGCATTTGAGCTCCTCTATCTCCATCAATCCAATATTCAATACGTCTAAAAACCATTTCCATAAAAATCGTTTGAGGGCAAATCCAACCACAAAATATACGACCAAATGAAACTGTAAATAGGGTAACAAAAACTACACCAATAATCATAGATATTACTACAAGATAAAAATCCTGTGGCCAGAAAGGAAAACCAAAAATATTAAACTTTCTATCTATTACGTTAAACAATAAAAACTGGTTTCCATTTATCTTAATAAATGGCGCAGCAAAAAGAAACAAGATAAGAGCGTAACTTACGATCTTACGTTTATTATAAAAAGGGCCCGAAGGTTTTTTAGGATAGATCCAAGCTCTTTTACCATCTTTGTCAATTGTACCTATGGAGTCACGGAAACTCTCATCATGTATTGTAGCCATAGTAAAATGTTTTTCAATGAGTAATAAAGTAATAAACTACTTATACTCTATTCTTATTATGTTAGTTTATAATAGTGCCTAAGCACAAGTTTTTGACAGATAATCTGTCAGAAATCTTCTAATTATTGTCGCCTAAAAGATTCCTTATTCTCTTAATCTGAAATATACCTAACTGTTCCGCTTTCCCTAACCAAAGTAAAAAACACAAACAATCATATTCGTTTATTAAAAAGATAAGATTTACTTCTCATCTACTGTTATATCAACATCTATATATATAAATCCTAAAACAGTATAATCGCTTCTAAATACCTTATATTTTAAACAGTTTAACTCTACCAAGTCCTCGTTTAACAACTAAATAAAACCTTGACAGACATAAACTTTTTTTATACTAGAAAGGTACGAAAAAAGCTCTCAATATGCATTGTATTTATGATAATAATACTATAGATAATGTCTTTATTAACACCAATAAACGAAATAAGTCAACACCTCTTGATCAATAGAAAATATTTGGTATAAAAGAGGGCTAAATTGTCAACCTTAGCCCTCTATTCTTTTTACCAGTCTATACTAATAATACAGTTAGTATAGACTATATTATTTTAATTCTTTACTTCAACAGTTTCTGCATCTACAGCAACCTCTTCAGAAGCTTCTTCTTTTGCACCTTCTTCTGAAGCATCTCCTCCAGTCAATTCTGCTTTAGACCATACAATATCTCCTTCTGGAGCTTTAGCCTCTGCTGGAACTGTACCATTAAGAGAAATAACATAAGAAGCTAGCTTTTCAATTTCAGATGGTTTGAAATTTGACTTCCAAGGCACCATTCCTTTACCAGGACGTCCACCTTCAGAAATTGTGTTGAAGACATTTTTCATTCCTCCACCTAATATCCAATGGTCGTCAGTTAAGTTAGGTCCGATAGATCCACCTCCGTCATTCTTATGACATACAGCACAATTTGTATCAAAAAGTGCCTTACCAGCAGCTAACACAGTTGGATCATCAGAGAATACTGCTTGATCAGCTGTTAACATATCAGGAGCATTTTTCTTGTACTCCTCAACTTGTTCTTTAGCAGCAATCATTTCTTTTTCAAACTCAGCAACTTGATTATCTGCATCAAACACGTGATATCTCAACATATAGATTACAGCAAAAATTGCAGTTACATAGAAAAGTCCAACCCACCATGGTGGTAAATCATTATCTAACTCTTTAATCCCATCATAATCATGATCCATCATGATATCACCTTCTTGCTCAATTGTTTTAGTGTTAGTCAATTTCTGCATTAAGCGTTTTACCCAAGGGGCATCTCTTAATGGGCGACTAGCTTCTTTTTGTTTTAGAGCTCTCTCTTCAGGAGTCATTAAGCGATCCAAAATCTTGTTTGTTGCAGATGCTACAATTTCAACAGCAATCAATGCGAACAAGAATAAACCTAATAATATTAGAACAACGGGATGTTCTACAAAAGCCGGTTTATCACTATCCCCCCCTACTAACCATTCTATCGCTAAAAAGAAAATAGCAAATAGAAGAGGAACTCTTACATATACTGGAAAAAACTTTTTCATAATTTTCGTGAATTACTATCAACTTTGTGCTCTTCATCATCCATGAATGGCATATTGCTCAATTCTTCTATTGTGTCTTTCTTATAAGTAGCAACCCACACGAAAAGTCCAACAAAGAATGTAAAGAAAATAATAAGTGATATAATAGGGAATATCTCCACTCCACCTATTGTTTCCATATTATGTTTAATGAATTTTAGCATATTGATTCATTTTTAAAATATTATTCTTCTACCTTTTTAATGTCGGTACCTAAACGCTGTAGATAAGCAATCACTGCTACGATCTCACGATCACTCATAGGTATAAACTCTTCACCTTTTGCTTGTGCACGTTTTTTACTGTCCTCATATGACTTCACATAATCAGGATCCCCTTCTAAGTTCTTAGCAATCTCTTCAGACTGTGCTTTAATAGAAGCCTTCGCGTTAGCAATATCCTCATCTGTATATGGAACTCCTAAAGTTCTCATTACACTCATTTTAGTTTCTATATCAGAGTAATCTGCATTTTTATTAGCAAATAACCATTTATATCCAGGCATGATTGAATTAGGAGATGTTGACTGAGGGTCATACATATGGTTATAATGCCAGCTATCAGAATATTTACCTCCAACTCTAAATAAATCTGGACCTGTTCTCTTAGAACCCCATAAGAATGGGTGATCATAAACATATTCTCCTGACTTAGAGTACTCTCCATATCTTTCAACTTCTGAACGGAAAGGACGAATCATTTGTGAGTGACATCCCACACATCCTTCTCTAATATAAAGGTCACGACCTTCTAACTCTAAAGGAGTATATGGTTTAACACTTGTAATGGTAGGAATATTTGACTTCACAAATATTGTAGGAACAATCTGTACCAATCCTCCAATTAAAATAGCTACTGTAGTTAAGATCGTAAACTGAATAGGTCTTCTCTCTAAATGAGTATGCCATCCTTCTCCTTTTAATCTACCAGCAGAAATTCTTTGTAATGCAGGTGCTTCAGCTAATTCATCTTGAACTGGTTGACCAGCTTTTACAGTTTTATAGATATTGTAAATCAATACTAATACCCCTGCTAAATACAATGTTCCTCCAATAGCACGCATTGCATACATTGGCATAATAGCTGTAACTGTTTCTAAGAAGTTACCATATTTTAAAGTTCCATCAGGGTTAAAGTCTTTCCACATTAAGTGTTGAGAGAAACCTGCCACATATAATGGAATAGTATATAAGATAATACCTAATGTACCAATCCAGAAGTGGAAGTTAGCAGCAGCTTTAGAATAAAGCTCTGTTTTAACCATTCTAGGAATTAACCAGTACACCATACCGAATGTCATGAATCCGTTCCAAGCTAATGCTCCAACGTGTACGTGAGCTACGATCCAGTCAGTATAGTGAGCAATAGCGTTTACATTTTTAAGAGATAACATTGGCCCTTCAAAAGTAGCCATACCGTATCCTGTAATACCTACTACGAAGAATTTTAATACTGGATCAACTCTTACTTTATCCCAAACTCCACGAAGAGTTAAAAGACCGTTGATCATACCTCCCCAAGATGGTGCAATTAACATTACTGAGAACACAACTCCTAAGTTTTGAGCCCATTCTGGTAATGCTGAATACAATAAGTGGTGAGGACCTGCCCAGATATATAAGAAAATTAGAGACCAGAAGTGAATGATAGATAGTCTATAAGAATAAACTGGTCTATTCGCTGCTTTTGGTAAATAATAATACATTAAACCTAAGAAAGGTGTAGTTAAGAAGAATGCCACCGCATTATGTCCATACCACCACTGCACTAATGCGTCTTGTACCCCTGCATATACAGAGTAAGATTTAAATGCACTTACAGGCAACTCTAATGAGTTAAAGATATGTAATACTGCTACGGTAACAAAAGTCGCTAAGTAGAACCATATCGCAACATAAATATGACGCTCTCTTCTTTTGATAATCGTCATAATCATATTAACACCGAATGTCACCCAAATCAATGCAATTGCAATATCAATTGGCCATTCTAATTCAGCGTACTCTTTTGATGTTGTAAATCCTAATGGTAAGGTAATTACAGCACCAATTAAAATTAATTGCCATCCGTAAAAGTGAAGATTACTTAAAAAGTCACTGTACATTCTGGCTTTACATAACCTTTGTAAAGAATAGTATATTCCTCCGAAAATTGCGTTACCAACGAACGCAAAAATCACAGCATTAGTATGCAATGGACGCAATCTCCCGAAACTCAACCAAGATATTCCATCTGTTAAGTTAGGAAATATAAACATCACTGCTAAAACTAATCCTACAAGCATCCCGACAGCTCCAAAAAATATTGAAGCATAAAGAAATTTCTTTACAATTTTGTTGTCATAATAAAATTGTTGCACTTCCATAGTTGTTTATATTTGATTTTCTTTTTGTTTATTATCTGTTTTTTTGTCTTTCTTCTCTTTTGAAGTAACTTTTACTTCGTCATCAAAAAGCATACGCACTGAAGGGGTATACGCGTCATCAAACTGACCGCTTTTTACTGACCGTATAAATAAGTATAGAAATATACCAGCTACTACTACACTGATACTAATTAAGAAATATATAACACTCATACCTAATATTTACTTGTCAAAATTAACATTATCTGATGCCTTAAAACATGATAACTATCATATTTAGCTTTTTATCTTAATCTTTCTTTATAATCTTCTTTGCAAAGTAATTACTCATGATCGTTACAAAGCTGATTATAGAAACAGTGCTTATGGGCATTAATATAGCCGCTACCAATGGAGACATTTTATTCATTATAGAAACCGTTATACCAATCACATTATAGCTTAAAGCTAAGATATAACTTAATTTGATAATTTTAACAGATTTCTTTGAATAATTTAAGAATGACTTTAAGCTTTTAAACATCTTAGCATCTAAGATAGCATCACTTGCAGGAGTAAAAACATTAACATTCTCAGAAACAGACACTCCCACATTACTTTGAGCTAATGCTCCTGCATCATTTAATCCATCTCCAACCATCATTACATTCCCCCCATTTTCTTGCAATCTTTTGACATATTCTAATTTCTCTTCTGGCTTCTGATTAAAAACCAACGAAGTAGAACTAGGAAGTAACTTTTCTAACACTTCTTTCTCACCATCATTATCTCCTGAAAGAATAGCTAATTTATATCCGATATTTGTTAAATTATCAAACAATTCTGTAACGCCTTCTCTATAGTGGTTAGCAAATACAAACTTACCTTTATACTCCCCATTAATTTGGATATGAACTGATGTTTCATTTAACACCTGTTCACTTTGAATCCCTAACAAACTAGGAGATCCTATTAGATAACTATTTTTGTTTATCGTACCCAACAGTCCTTTTCCTGGTATTTCTTCAAATAACTCAGGTTTGACAACCACCTTTGTAGACAAAAAGTTATACAGTTTTCTACTCAAGGGATGATTAGATGCTCTAATAATATTTCTAATATCGCCTTGTTCTTCTTTAGATAACTCCTCTCCGACATACTGTATAGTTGAACTTGCATTAGTAGTAATAGTACCTGTCTTATCAAAAACAATAGTATTCACCTTTGCCATTTGTTCTACGACAGTAACATTTTTTAAATAGAACTTATTTCTACCATAAATACGGATAGCATTACCTAAAGTGAATGGAGCAGTCAAAGCTAAGGCACAAGGACAAGCAACGATTAGAATAGCTGTAAACACATTAAAAGCGGCATTGATATCCACAAAAGCCCAACCTATAAAAGCAGATATAGAAATCAGCAATAATACAGGGGTAAAATAATGACTAATCGTATCCGTAATAGTTTTATACTTAATATCCACTTTTTTCTGGAAGACATCATTACTCCATAACTGAGTTAGATAACTTTGAGAAACAGTATTCACTGCCTCTATCTCAATAACGTCTCCCACTTGTTTTCCTCCTGCAAAAACTTTATCTCCTGATTTCTTTTCTACAGGAACAGCTTCACCTGTTACAAAACTATAGTCAATAAAAGCTGATTCTGAAATCAATATTGAATCCACAGGTACTAGTTCTTGGTTACGGATCAGAAGACGATCCCCTTTTACAACCTCATAGACTTGAATAGGCTCTTCTACCCCATCCTCTCCAATCTTAGTAATTGCAATAGGAAAATAGGATTTATAATCTCTTTCAAAAGATAGGAAGTTATAAGTACGTTGCTGAAACAGTTTTCCTAACAACATAAAGAAGACTAACATAGTCATACTATCAAAAAAACCTGGGCCTAAATCAAATATAATATCTATCGTACTTCGAATAAACATCACTATAATTCCTAAAGACATAGGAATGTCTATGGTATAATTTTTTGTTTTAATCCCTTTCCAAGCAGCCAAGTGGTAAGGAGAAGCAGAATAAAAAAATACGGGTAAAGAAATAAGTAATATAAGCCATCTAAAAAAATCCTTATATTCTCTCATCCAGATATCATCAATATTAAAATACTCTGGAAAAGAAAGCATCATAACATTTCCAAAACTAAAAAATGCTATCCCTATTTTATAAATTAAACTTCTATCTATAGCCTGAGGCTTATCTTCATAATTTTTTAAACTTATATAAGGTTCGTAACCTATCTTCGTTAGTAGAAGAACTAACTCTTTTAAAGATACCTTTTCAGAATTAAATGTAATTGTTGCTTTCTTTTCAGGGAAATTAACCAATACTCGAATCACACCGTCATTTAGTCTGTGCAGATTCTCTAATATCCAGATACAAGAACTACAGTGAATATGTGGAATATATAAAGACACTATATTAGTTGCCCCTTCATTGAACTCTAGAAGTTTGTTAATAATTTCTGTTTTCTCTAAAAAATCATACTTACCATTAGCTTCTTCTGGAGTAGCACCTGGAGTAGCCTCCATATCGTAATAACAGCTTAAATCATTCTCGCTAAAAATCTCATAAACTGTCTTACATCCATTACAACAAAATTCTTTATCATCGAAGTCAATGCGGTTAAAGGTTGTCACCTCATTACCACAGTGATAACACTTATTTTTATCCATAATTTATTGCTCATTTTACCTATACCAAAGGTCTACGTTTAATAATGGAGAATATATGACATTTATCATAAAAAATCACTATCTTTGTAGAGTTATTTTAACAAAAACTACTTGGTCATGGGCAGATGTGAACAGTGTATTATTAGAGAATTTAGTTCTCTAAAAGCATTAACTAGAGAAGAGCTTTTAACAATATCTGAAACTAAAACTCACTTTATCGTAAAGAAAGGGGAAACCATCTTCAGTGAAGGTGATAACCTTAATGGTGTGTTTTGTATCAAGGACGGTTTTTGTAAATTAACAAAACTCAACTCTAATGGTAAAGACACAATTGTTAAGCTTGCTAAGAATGGAGACCTTTTAGGACAACGCTCTATCATTAATGAAGAGACATCTAATCTTACTGCAACAGCGATTGAAGATATGCAAATCTGTTTTATTCCTAAGAAAGAAATGATGGAATACTTCACGGATAACAATAAATTCTCTTTACTTGTAACGAGAGACATCTGTAACCACTTAAAAGATGCAGACAAAGGCTTAGCTGATCACACTCACAAGACAGTTAAAGAGCGTCTTGCTATTATACTTCTAAAACTTGAAGAAGTAGGTGGTATTAATCCAGAAAATAATGCACTGAATATCCAATTATCAAGAGAAGATCTTGCTAATATGGTCGGTACTGCCACAGAAAGCTGTATTCGCTTATTATCAGAGCTTAAAAAGGACGGTATAATAGAATTATCCGGTAAAAAGATTATTCTAAAAGACAAAAACGAACTAAAAGCATTAGCTCAATAATATCATTCATTCTTTAACGTAACTTTTTATCATTTAAACTTAGATATCATTATTTAATATTCTTAAAATAATGTATTTTCGCAACATGATGAATGAAAAATATATAGAGCAACTACAATCTATTTTAAGCTCGCCAAAAAAGATAAGTATTATCCCTCATAGAAATCCTGATGGTGACGCCATTGGCTCTACATTAGGGTTGTACCATATTTTAAAAGCATTAGGACATGACGCATATATTATATCTCCTAATGATTTTCCACACTTCCTTGCCTGGATGCCAGCTAGTGAAAACATTATCATCTTTGATAAAAAAAGAGAATTAGCTAATCAGATTCTTTCTTCTAGTGACTATATCTTCACTTTAGACTTTAATATTCTATTAAGAACAGGGGAGGATATGGAAAAAGTTCTTGAAAAGATGACTGCTCCATTTGTAATGATAGACCACCACCAAATGCCCGGTGACTATGCTACATTAACCTTCTCTAATCCAGAGTTTGGGTCTACATGCGAACTTCTATACACTATTATACAAGCATTAAAACTAACTCATTTAGTTGATAAAGATGCTGCTACATGTATATACACAGGTATTGTAACTGACTCAGGTTCTTTTAGGTTCCCTAAAACAAATGCCAACACTCACCGTGTTGTAGCAGAATTGATAGACAAAGGAATAGACAACCCTGCTATACACAATGCTTTATTTGACAACAGTAATTACAACAGATTACAATTATTAGGTAAAGCACTCCAAAACATGGTAATATTACCTGAATACAATACATCATATATATATCTGACTGATAAAGAACTTAACGAGTTCCAACATCAAAAAGGAGACACAGAAGGTTTTGTTAACTATGGATTATCAATTAAAGGGATTGACCTAACCTTTTTCTTTATTGAAAGAAAAGATGAAGGCATTGTAAAAATATCACTAAGATCACAAGGCAATATGGACGTGAACCAACTAGCACGTAAATATTTCGAAGGTGGAGGGCATGTAAATGCCGCAGGTGGTAAATCTACACTATCTTTAGAAGATACAATAACTCGATTTACAGACATCATTAAAAAGCATAAAAAAGAATTCTATGTATAAATCTATTCAGTTTCTAAGTATAGCATTATTTGCTGTTTTTGCTACTAGTTGTAATCAAGATAAAGAAGCAAGAAAACCGATATCAAAGTCAAAAGAAAGCATTATACAAAGCTCTGCTTTGAAAAATATGGATATGGTTAAAAGTGAAGAAGAACTCATAAGCCAATACATAGAAACAGATAAAGATAATACATATATCAATTCTAAAAACGGTTTTTGGTACAGCTATAAAGAAAGAAAAATACATGACTCTATCAGACCATCAGAGGGCAATACTGTCATGTATACTTATGAAATAAGCACTTTACAAGACAGTTTGTTATATTCTTCTAATGACATCGGAGTACTATCTTATATAGTTGATAAAGAAGACATCCTTCCTATATTAAGACACTCTATCAAGCTCATGAAGAAAAATGAGTCTATCAAAGTACTTAGCCCTTCTATATTAGCATACAGCTATCTAGGCGACAGAAACAAAATAGGTAAAAATCAACCATTAATATTCACTATAGATTTAAAATCAATAGAAAAAAGTAACTAAAATAATATGAAAAAAATGACAAGTTTAATTCTAAGTATTGTAGCATTAGCTGCTTCTTGTACTTCAGCTAAGACAGATTTACCTGATGGTTTATATGCTGATATCAAAACATCAAAAGGTAATATCGTTGTTGAACTAGAATATGAGAAAGCACCAGTAACAGTTGCTAACTTCGTTTCATTAGCAGAAGGTAATAACCCTTTTGTGGACAAACAATATAAAGACAAACCTTATTTTGATGGTATCGCCTTTCACAGAGTAGAACCTAATTTTGTTATACAAGGTGGAGACCCTACAGGTACAGGTTCTGGTGGACCAGGCTATGTATTTAAAGACGAATTTGACCCAAGTTTAAAACACGATAAAGCAGGTACTCTATCTATGGCGAACAGTGGTCCTTTTACAAACGGAAGCCAATTCTTTATTACACATAAAGCTACTCCACATTTAGATGGAATGCATTCAGTTTTTGGATATACTGTAAAAGGTCTTGACATTGTTAATACTATCGCTCAAGGAGACAAAATGGAGTCTGTAAAAATCATTAGAGTAGGAAAAGAAGCTAAAAAATTCAACGCAGTCAAAGTGTTTAAAAAATACTTTGAAGACGCTGACAAAGCTAAAAAAGATCAAGCAGACAAAGTAGAAGGTGCCCAAAAAGAATACGCTACTAAATTCGCAGAATTAAAAGCAAAAGCTACTAAAACACACTCAGGTCTATCTTACGTTATCATTAATGAAGGAGAAGGTAAAAAACCTAATATCGGGCAAGATGTAATGATTGACTACGCAGGATTCTTTGAAAACGGACTTATGTTTGATTCAAGTAATGAAGAATTATCTAAGCTATTCGGTACTTTTGATCAAAGAAGAGCTAACGCTAACCAATACATCCCTATCCCTTTTAAATATGGTACTAAAACAGGTTTAATACCAGGTTTCATTGAAGGAATAGAGCAAATGAAAATAGGAGACAAAGCGATTATCTTTATCCCTTCTCATTTAGCTTATGGAGAACGTGGAGTTGGTCCTATCCCTCCTAACACTGATTTAGTTTTCCAATTAGAAATGACTACTGAAAAGTAATATTCCGAGATATTTAAAATTACAAAAAGGATTGACGTACGTCAATCCTTTTTTATTTCCACATACCAGAGCATTCCTTATTTACTCATTTAGCACTGTATAAAACCATTTAACATTCCTAACTACAAAATCTATAGAAACAAAAAAAGACGTGCTTAAAACACGTCTTTTTTATTTCATATATCATCTTACAATGACATATTTATTTTTAAGCTTCAGATACCTCTTCTGCTGGTTGTTCTTGTTGTGGCAAATCTGCTCTTGTTAAGAATGTCATTACCTCAGAATCAATCTCGAAAATAGTCTTTCTAAATAACTCAAATGCTTCGAATTTATAGATCAACAATGGATCTTTTTGCTCATGCACAGCTAACTGCACAGATTGCTTTAATTCATCCATTTTTCTTAAATGTTTCTTCCATGCCTCATCTAGGATAGTCAAAGTAATGTTTTTCTCAAAATCATTAATTAATGACATTCCTTCTGTTGCATAAGCTTCTTCTAAGTTAGTTACGATATTAATCGTTTTAACACCATCTGTAAAAGGAACTACGATACGCTCAAACTGACCTGCATTGTTCTCATAAACATTTTTGATCACTTTAAATGCTTCTGCAGCACTACGTTTACATTTATCTGCATAAGCATTATAAACGATATCATATTGCTTATTAGCGATAGTAACTACATCACCTTTTGCAAACTCTTCTTCGCTAACCACATTGTTCGTACCGAAATTACGGATAATATCAAATTCGTAATTTTTATAGTCACTAGCTAATTTGTTAGTCTCTACAATACGCTCACATAGGTCATACATCATATTCGCGATATCCACTTTAAGACGCTCTCCGAATAAGGCATGCTTTCTACGTTTATAGATTACTTCACGTTGTGCATTCATCACGTCATCATATTCTAATAAACGCTTACGAATACCGAAGTTATTCTCTTCTACTTTTTTCTGAGCTCTTTCAATAGACTTTGTCATCATAGAGTGTTGGATTACTTCTCCATCCTCTAATCCCATTCTGTCCATTAATTTAGCTACACGATCAGATCCGAATAGACGCATTAAGTTATCCTCTAGTGACACATAGAACTGTGAACTACCTGGATCCCCTTGACGACCTGCACGACCTCTTAACTGACGGTCTACACGACGAGAGTCATGGCGCTCTGTACCAATGATAGCAAGACCTCCTAAGTCTTTTACTTCTTGAGAAAGCTTAATATCCGTACCACGACCTGCCATGTTTGTAGCAATAGTTACGATACCTGATTGTCCTGCTTCTTCTACAATTTGAGCCTCTTGTTTATGTAATTTAGCATTCAACACATTGTGTCTAATACCACGCATTTTCAATGATCTACTTAATAACTCAGAAATCTCAACTGATGTTGTACCGATCAATACTGGACGTCCAGCATTTGATAACTCTACTACATCCTCGATTACTGCTTTAAATTTCTCACGTACCGAACGATAAATCTTATCTTCTTTGTCATGACGAGCGATACCTCTATTCGTAGGAATCTCTACAACGTCTAATTTATAAATCTGTAAGAACTCACCCGCTTCTGTAATCGCCGTACCAGTCATACCTCCTAGTTTGTTATACATACGGAAGTAGTTCTGTAATGTAATTGTAGCAAATGTTTGAGTAGCTGCTTCAATTTTCACATTCTCTTTAGCCTCGATAGCTTGGTGTAATCCATCTGAGTAACGACGACCATCCATGATACGTCCCGTTTGCTCATCTACGATCATAATTTTGTTATCCATTACTACATACTCAGTATCTTTTTCGAATAGAGTATAAGCTTTTAATAACTGGCTTAAAGTGTGGATACGCTCACTCTTCACTCCGAAGTCTTGGAACAACACTTCTTTTGCTTCAGCCTCTTCATCCTTAGATAGATTCTGTGCTTCTATCTTAGCGATTTCAACACCAATATCTGGAAGTACGAAGAAGTTTTGATCTGTATCTTTTGATAAGAATTGAATACCTAAATCAGTTAACTGTACTTGGTTATTCTTTTCTTCGATTACGAAGTATAAAGCCTCATCTACTTTATGCATTTCTCTATTGTTGTCCTGCATATAGTGGTTCTCAGTTTTTTGAAGTAATTGTTTTACTCCTTCTTCACTTAAGAACTTAATTAACGCTTTATTCTTAGGTAAACTTCTATATGCTCTAAACAATAAGAATCCACCTTCTTTAGTATTTCCTTCACGAATTAATTTTTTAGCTTCTGCTAAGAATCCGTTAGCTAGCTTTCTTTGCATCTCTACTAAGTTAGCTACTTCTGGTTTTAATTCATTAAATTCATGACGATCTCCTTGTGGTACAGGTCCAGAAATAATCAATGGCGTTCTAGCATCATCAATTAATACAGAATCCACCTCATCCACGATTGCAAAGTTGTGTTTTCTCTGTACTAATTCTTCTGGCGTATGTGCCATATTATCACGTAGGTAGTCAAAACCGAATTCGTTATTTGTACCGTATGTAATATCCGCAGCATAAGCCGCTTTTCTACCTGGAGAGTTTGGTTGGTGATTATCAATACAATCAACAGTCATTCCGTGGAACTCAAACAATGGAGCTTTCCACTGGCTATCACGTTTTGCTAAGTAGTCATTCACTGTTACTAAGTGAACTCCATTTCCTGTTAATGCATTTAAGTACAATGGTGAAGTTGCTACTAACGTTTTCCCTTCCCCTGTATGCATCTCAGCAATTTTACCTTGGTGTAATACGATTCCCCCGATTAACTGTACATCGTAGTGGATCATATCCCAAGTAACTTGTTTTCCTGCAGCAGACCATGTATTCGCCCAATGTGCCTTATCATCTACGATAGTCACATAAGGTTTAGTCTCTGCGAAGATTCTATCTTGTTCTGTTGCAGTAACGATTACTGTTTCATTTTCTTTGAATCGACGAGCTGTTTCTTTTACTACAGCGAATGCTTCTGGTAGAATATCCAATAGCAATTTCTCAGAGTTGTTATAAGCCTCTTTTTCTAAGCTATCAATGCTAGCGTAGATAGACTCTCTCTTATCGATATCTTGCGTTTTCTCAATTTCTTCTTTATAAGAAGCGATTTTAGCATCTTGATCTGCTCTAGATTGCTGTATCTTTTCTTTGAAGTAAATTGTTTTCGCTCTTAGTTCATCGTTTGAAAGGCTAGATAAAGCTCCTTCATACGTTTTTATTTTCTCAATTAAAGGCTTGATGTCTTTGATATCTCTTTCTGATTTATCTCCAACAAACACCTTTAATATGCTGTTTATGATACTCATAAATTTATGTGGTTTATTTTTTTATTACTGTCAAATCGTAAAATTAAATAAAAAAAAAGCCTTTTTAGAGGCTTTTTTCTTATCTATATCTTAATACTCATCCTCGTTCCAAAGGTAATCTTCGTCAGTCGGATAGTCTGGCCATATCTCTTCCATTGATTCATAGATTTCTCCCTCATCTTCTATAGATTGAAGGTTTTCTACTACCTCTAGAGGAGCACCTGTTCTAATTGCATAATCAATAAGCTCATCTTTCGTCGCAGGCCATGGAGCATCACTTAGGTAAGATGCTAATTCTAATGTCCAATACATCTCTATTCGTTTTAAATTTTTAATGCAAAAATAATTTTTATTATGAAATTATCAAGCTTTTTTTTATTTATTTCAGCTGTTTTCAAGAACGTAGCTTTTTAAAATCTACAGATTTTAAGAAAAATAACACTTTTTTAGTCTTCTTTTCTTGGAATCCATTTCACTTCTTCAGCCTGTAAATCAAAAGTCAACTTTCGTGCCAACACAAAAAGATAGTCAGAAAGTCGGTTTAAATACTTCAAAACTGACTCGTCTACAGGCTCTGACTCATTCAGACTCACTGACAAACGCTCTGCTCTACGACAAACACACCTTGCGATATGACAATATGACACAGTAGTATGTCCACCCGGCAAAACGAAATGAGTCATCTGTGGTAATGAATCTTCCATACGATCAATTTCATTTTCTAACAGCTCTATATCAGCCACACTTATTTTTGGAATATTTAGTCTTTCTTTTCCGTTTTTTAAAATTGCTTTCTCTGGATCAGTTGCTAATATAGCTCCCACAGTGAATAATCTATCCTGAATCTCTATCAATACTTTTTTATACAAGGGATTCATCTCTTGATCGCGAATTAAACCGATATACGAATTCAATTCATCTACCGTACCATAACTTTCTATTCTGATGTGATGTTTTGGCACACGTGTACCACCAAATAATGCTGTTGTTCCCTTATCTCCAGTTTTTGTATATACTTTCATAATATTGTCCTTGGTTTAATTAACTCACAAAGTACAACAAAAAAAGAAATGTCTAAAGCTTATTCTCTAACGAAATCTCTATTATTTCTAATCAAAGATCTATTGATATAAGATAAACCTTAATAACACATAAAAATAACTTTCTAAGAACTACGATCTACTTAATACGTTCATCACTCTCTATCACTCCATCTCTAAGTCTGATGATGCGATGTGCATGTGCAGCTATATCTTCTTCATGTGTTACTAGTATAACCGTATTTCCATTCGCATGTATTTCATCGAATAAACTCATAATCTCAACAGAAGTCTTAGTATCTAAATTTCCTGTTGGTTCATCAGCTAATATAATAGCTGGTTTATTTACTAGAGCACGAGCTACAGCTACACGTTGCCTCTGCCCTCCTGAGAGTTGATTAGGATGGTGATCTATACGATCACTTAATCCCACCTGATCTAACACTTCTTTTGCACGAGCATTGCGTTCTGCTTTAGAGTTACCTGCATACACCATAGGTAATGCCACATTATCTAACGCAGTCGTTCTAGGCAATAAATTAAAAGTCTGGAATACAAAACCAATATGCTTATTACGAATCTCTGCTAATTGATCATCTTTTAGAGCACTAACATCTTTACCATCTAAATAATAACTACCGGAAGTAGGCGTATCTAAGCATCCTAAGATATTCATCAAGGTAGACTTACCGCTTCCTGAAGGTCCCATTAGAGCAACATAATCTCCTTTTGCTATTTCTAAATTCACACCTTTCAGCACATATACTGTTTCAGATCCCAATTTAAAATCGCGTTTAATATCTTTTACTTGAATAATATGAGTAGACATAATAGATAGTTTAGTTATGCTTTTAGTTCATTATCTTTTCTAATAATCCGAAAGACTCTTCTAAGATAAATAAATTACTAGAAATAATACATCTACTTACTAACTATCTAACAGAACAAATTACATACGTAGAATAAAATGTTGTTTTAATTGTTCTGATCTAATAAATGCTACACCGTAATAATAGAAATCGATCGTAGCACTGAAGCGCTCATCTAACACGATCTGCTCCCAGAAAGCCTCTATCTCTTCTCGCCCTTCTCTTCTATCAATCACAAGGACGCTATCATTATGCATACGAGTACATACATCAGTTATAGCAATATCGTTCACACTAGACATATAGATCATATCTACTGCATCAGAAGATTCTTTTAATGATTTAACACAAGCCACCTCCACAGAGAGTGTCCCATGTACGGCGAGAGACTGAGGCTGATAGTAATTTAGCATGCGTAGTATAAAAACATCTTTCTTTGCCATCCCTCTCCATCTGCTATCTTTAGGATATAATCCTTTAGTCAATAAATTAAATATAAATGGAGAATGCACCCCATGTTCATTACTTGACTTCCACCAATATCTAAAATAGTTTTCTTTCTTAGCCATCGCATTATAGTAAAGATTCTTCTACAAAAATACATATAAATAAAAAAAGCTTCTCAAATGAGAAGCTTTTAGTGACCGCGGCAGGATTCAAACCTGCAACCTTCTGAGCCGTAATCAGATGCGCTATTCAGTTGCGCCACGCGGCCATTATTCTTTTATTTATTTCTATCACAGTCTTGATTCAAATCAAGACTTTAGTGACCACGGCAGGATTCAAACCTGCAACCTTCTGAGCCGTAATCAGATGCGCTATTCAGTT